>CANRKD010000021.1 GCA_947631105.1 uncultured Bacilli bacterium | reverse complement strand
TGATAGGGATTGATATTTTATGTATCAAATACGTTGATTTTGCGAAAAGTTGTAGATTACTACGTCAATCGCACCAGTGACGAATAGGTTCGAATTTTTTCGGACTTAATATAAAAAGATAGTCCCTTAGGTTATTTTGATACATTTGTCAAAATATCTAGGGGGTTAATTATTTTGCAGAGAACAAAATTTAGTTTATAATTAGATTATAGAAGGTGAAGCTATGAAAATATTAAGCTATAATTTATATGGGATTAGAAATAAATTGGGGCTTATTTTAACGTGGGAGAAAAGACAAAAAAATCTAGAAAAAATTCTTAATAAATTATTAAAAGATAATGATATAAAAGTTTGTTTTTTTCAGGAAGTTAATGAAAATATAAAATTATAAAACAAAATGATATGATGAAGGAAGGGTCTGATCATAGATCAATAATTATAGAGATTATTTAGATAAAAAGTTGTAGATCTTTTTCCTGCACCAGATAGATATTAAACTCGATTTGTTATTGAAATGAATTTAATAATAAAGATGATAAAATTATAATAACCAGAAATTTAGGGAATAGAAAGAAAATTTAAAGATGGAGAATTAATAATTCTGTAAAGTATTAGGCATATAACTTAAATATCAAAATGTAAAATAATAAAACTTCTGTAAGGTTTGCTTTCAGTATTTTAAATATTATGATTTTGGTTGTTTTTTTATTTGTCTTGTTAATTTATGTATGGAAATGTTATTTGATTTTATATCTAGATAGTAAGGTTTTAACGAATTTTCTTCAATAAATAAATCTCCTAAAGCAGTGGGAGCTGTATTCATTATTAGTTCACCTAGATGGAATTCACTATTTTTATGAATTTCTTTATAAATTTTCAAGTAGTTAAAAAAAGAATGAAAACTATCTAAATCTATGAAAATTCCATCGGCGATTTGTAATAAGATAGCGTTTTCTTTGTAAAGTTCATCATCGATGTCGATATATCCCAAAGTATTTTTTGTGGTGGATGGATTGGAAACAAAATCAGGTTCAAAGGGCGTAAATTTTTTATATGTTGTACATTTCCTAATATCTCCAATAAATATTTTGTCACATTTCATATTTTTCTCCTTTATTAAAGTGTTATTATACAAAGAAATTAAAAAAAATCAACAGCTTTTTAATTTACGAAAAATTAGTATGTTGACTTTTTTTTTATTAAGCATATAATGTTATGTAGTGCTAAATATCCCCTATAAATTAGGATTATGAAAGGAATAAACAATGGTTAAATTAATAAAAAATTTTAATAAAAAAGATATTATCTTAATTTTAATAAGTTTTATTTTTATTGTAAGTCAAGTCTGGTTGGATTTAAAAATGCCGGATTATATGTCTGAAATAACTAAACTTGTTCAATCAGAAGGAAGCCAAATGAAAGCCATTTTACAAAATGGAGGATATATGCTTTTATGTGCTTTTGGAAGTTTAATATTTGCTGTTTTTGTTGGTTATTTTGTTTCTCATTTATCTTCCTCTTTTTCAATGAAATTACGTGAGAAGCTGTTTAAAAAAATAGAAAGTTTGTCTACTCATGAAGTAAAGCAATTTTCAACAAATAGTTTGATTACCAGAACTACTAATGATGTTACACAAATAGAAATGCTTATTGGTATGGGTTTGCAAATGTTAATTAAGGCACCTATAACAGCTATTTGGGCGATAACTAAAATATTAAATAAAAGTTGGCAATGGAGTGCAGTAACTGCAGCAGCTGTTGTAATCTTATTAAGTGTTATAGGAAGTATTATGGTAATTGTAGTTCCTAAATTTAAAATTGTCCAAAAATTAATTGATCATATCAATGGAGTTTTAAGGGAAAATTTAACTGGAATTCGAGTTGTTAGAGCATTTAATGCTGAAAATTACCAAACTGAAAAATTTGAAGATGTAAATGTCAGATTAACGAATCAACAATTGTTTAATCAAAAGGCTTTTGCCATTTTATCACCAATTATGTATCTAGTTATGAATTCACTTGCTTTGGTTATTTATTTTATTGGAGCTTTTTTAATAAAAGATGCTCTTATGATTGATAAGATTTCTTTATTTGGTGATATGGTAGTATTTTCTTCTTATGCTATGCAAGTTATTATGTCTTTTTTAATGCTTGCAATGATATTTATGATATTACCTAGAGCACATGTTTCAGCAACTCGTATTAATGAAGTTTTAGATACAGAAATAAGTGTTAAAAATGGTATGATTAAACATAATAAAACTAAAGAAGTTGGAACTGTGGAATTTAAAAATGTTAGTTTTAAATATCCTGATGCTGAAGAGTATTTATTAAAAAATATTTCTTTTAAGGTAAAACAAGGGGAAACTGTAGCATTTATTGGTTCGACTGGTAGCGGTAAATCTACTTTAATTAATTTGATACCAAGGTTTTACGATGTTACGGAAGGTGAAGTATTAGTTGATGGTATAAATGTTAAAGAATATGATCAACAATTTTTATATAACAAAATAGGGTATGTGCCACAAAAAGCGGTTATCTTTGATGGATCAGTTGCATTTAATGTAACTTATGGGGATAATGGTAAGAAAAAAACTACCGCTAAAATGAAAGAAGCTGTAGAAGTTGCGCAAGCTAAAGAATTTGTTGAAAAAATGGAAAATCAATATGAAACACATTTAGCTAGTGGAGGAACAAATGTTTCAGGAGGTCAAAAACAAAGATTATCTATTGCTCGGGCAATCGCTAGAGATCCTGAAATATATATTTTTGATGATACTTTTTCTGCTTTAGATTATAAAACAGATGCTATTCTTCGTAAGCAATTGAAAAAATATACAAAAAATGCGACTAGTTTAATTGTTGCTCAAAGAATAGGGACTATAATGAACGCTGATAAGATTTTGGTACTAGCTGATGGAATTTGTGTTGGAATGGGAACGCATCAAGAGTTATTAAAGAATTGTGAAGTTTATCAACAAATTGCTTTGTCACAATTATCAAAGGAGGAATTAGAAAATGGCAGTAAATAATTCATCAAGAAGACCTGGACCTGGTAGACGTATGCCTGTAGAAAAAGCTAAAGATTTTAAAGGGACAATTATTCGATTAACAAAAGAATTAAAAAAATTTCATACACTAATTTTGGTTTCTTTAATCTTAGCAATTGCAGGTTCTGTTCTTTCTATTTTTATTCCAAACCGATTGTCTGATTTAACAGATGAAATATCTAAAGGATTAGTCGTTAATTCAGATAATATTTCCTTACTTACTCAAAAAGTTTCCAATCAAATGTCTGAAGAAGAATTTACAAAGATTATGCCAGAAATTTTAGATATAAGTTTGTCTCAAGAAAAAATAAAAGAAATTTTATCTGCAAAAGATATAAATAATGAGGATAAGGAATTATTTCAACAGTTTATAGAACTGAATAATTCACAGTCAGCTATGACAGTTTTATCCTCTTTACCTGAGAGTATATTAAAAAAATTATTTACAGATAGTATTTATAATAATGTCCAAATTTCTGTGGAAGATAAGATCCAACTTGTAAAAGCTATTTCAGAAGGTAACCAAATCTTACCAGAATCTATTATGACTGCAGTCTTAAATGATATAAAAATTAATGGTGTGAATATTTCAAGTGCCGACCAAGCTTCTTTTGTTAGTATAATGAGTGGTATGAAAGATGCATCTGATGTGAATGATTTATATAAAAAAGTTGATCAATTACCACAATCCATTCAGCAACTAATTAAGCCTTCTATGGATATGAAAGCAATTAAAATGATTTCTTTTGGCTTAGTTGTTATGTTATTATCTAGTGCTTTATTTACTTATTTTCAATCTATTTCTATGACAAAAGTGGCTAATTTTTTTGCTAAGGATTTAAGAAGTAAGATTTCTAATAAGATTAATAAACTTCCATTATCTTATTTTGATCGAAACCAAACCGGTGATATTTTATCAAGAGTAACGAATGATGTAGATACCGTTGCTCAATCTATGAACCATTCATTAGCTACTTTAGTTAGTTCAATTACTTTATTTATAGGGACCATTTTAATGATGTTTATTACCAATTATATTATGGCTTTAACTGCAATTTTATCAAGTTTGTTTGGTTTTGTATTTATGTCTGTAGTTTTAAGTAAATCGCAAAAATATTTTTTAGCTAAACAAAATGAATTGGGGTCTTTAAATGGACATATCGAGGAAGTTTATTCAGGATTAAATGTTGTAAAGGCTTATAATGGAGAAAGCTATTCTAATAAAAAATTTGATGAGTTAAATAAAAAATTATATACAGATAATTGGAAAAGTCAATTTTTATCTGGATTGATGATGCCTATGATGAATTTTATAGGAAATTTTGGCTATGTGGCTGTTTGCATTGTTGGTGCCTTGCTTACAATGAATGGAAAAATTAGTTTTGGAGTTATTATTGCTTTTATATCATATGTACGTTTATTTACTTCACCATTGTCTCAAATTGCTCAAGGTATGACGAATTTACAATCTGCTGCAGCAGCTAGCGAAAGAATTTTTGAATTATATGATGAACAAGAGATGCCATCTCAAGAAGAAATAAAAACATATTTACCGAAAACAGAAGTTAAAGGAAATATTGAATTTGAAAATGTCGTTTTTAAATATGAGGGTAATGAAAAAACTACGATTCATAATTTTAGTGCTAAAGCATTAGCAGGTCAAAAAATAGCAATTGTAGGACCTACTGGAGCAGGAAAAACTACTATAGTTAATTTATTAATGAAATTCTATGATATTAATTCAGGAGATATTAAGATTGATGGTGTATCTACAAAAGATTTATCTAGAGAAAATATTCATGAATTATTTACTATGGTGTTACAAGATACATGGTTATTTAGTGGTTCGATTAAAGAAAATATAGTTTATAATCAAAGTGACGTAGATGACCAAAAAATTGTTGATGTTTGTAAAACAGTAGGTTTACATCATTTTATTAAAACTTTGCCAAAAGGATATAATTCTAAAATAGCAGACAATGATTCTGTTTCAGCAGGTCAAAGGCAGTTATTAACCATTGCTAGAGGAATGATAAAAGATTCGCCTTTTTTGATATTAGATGAAGCGACTAGTAATGTTGATACTAGAACAGAAGAGTTAGTTCAAAAAGCTATGGATAAATTAACAGAAGGAAGGACTTCATTTATTATAGCTCATCGTTTATCAACAATAAAAAATGCTGATTTAATACTTGTTATGAAAGACGGAAATATTATTGAAACTGGAAATCATGAAGAATTAATGAAACAAAATGGATTTTATGCGGATCTTTATAATTCGCAATTTGAACTATAAAAAAGATTTCATTTTACTGAAATTTTTTTTATTTATGTTATACTTTAAAAGTAGGAAGTGAAGTTATGAAATATGTAAAGCCAGATTATGATCATAGTATTGTTAGTGTTGTAAATTCTATAGAAAAATATTTTGGTATTTTAGAAAGTCATAAATCGCTTTCCTCTTTAGATGAGTATTTTTTGAAAACAAATTGTAAAAATGTAGTATTAATACTTTTTGATGGGTTAGGGTTTAATCTTTTAAAGAGAAATCAAAATAGTTGTCCATTTTTAAATAAGTATTTAAAAGAGGGGATTAGTACAGTTTTTCCGTCGACAACAATGGCTGCTAGAACCTCTATTGAATCAGGGCTTTATCCGATTGAACATGGTTGGATGGGTTGGGATATGTATTTTAAAGATTTTGATGAAGTAATAACATTAACTAAGAACGTTATTAGAGGAACAAATAATAAAGCTGCTAGGTATCATGTTGCTAAAACATTATTAAATTATGAATCAATAGTTGATAAGATAAATAAGTTAGACAATTGTTTTGCTAAAAAATTAACTATATATAGTAATCATAAACATGAATCTTTTAATAAATTAAGTCGAAAAATAAAAAGAATAACTAAGAAAAAAGAAAGAACCTACACTTATGTTTATTGTAATGAGCCAGATCATGTATTACATAAAACAGGTAGTTTTTCTTTAGATACAAAAAAATGGTTAAAAAAAATTGACCGCTGGTTTTCAAAATTATGCAGTAAATTAAATCATACTGTGATAATTGTGCTTGCTGATCATGGTCATATAAACAATAAATATATTACTTTAGAGGATTATCCAGAGATTATGAAAATGTTAAAAAGTGATATAGCAATTGATAATCGTGCTTGTTCTTTTCGCGTTAAAGAAGAATATAAAAATCAGTTTTCTAAAGACATTCAAAAAATTTTAAAAGATGATTTTTTATTTTTAACTAAAGAAGATATATTAAAAGAAAAATATTATGGCGATGCTTTAGAAAATAAATATTTTCAAGATGGATTAGGGGACTTTTTTGCCATAGGAATAAGTGATGTTTCTATTAGACAAAATAGTAAAAATAGTTCTTATATTTCTTCTCATTCTGGTTTAACGGAAGAAGAAATGCTAGTACCTTTAATTTTATATTCTAAAAACAAGTGATGTTTCAGCTATTTTTAATTCTTTAGAAATGCCGCTACCTTTATTTGGAATGATAGTAGAATAGATATTATCTATAATATAAAGTAATACAAGGATGATGCAAATTACTATTTTCAATTTTTGGTTAATTTTGGTAAATATACTATTCAAAAAAGGAGCTATAAAATAGATAAACATACATCCAGCAATACCAAAAGCAATTAAACCTTCTAAACATATTCGACCTTGAATATTTAAAAAGTATCCTTCATAATCCCACCAACTAGTGTTTTTTAAAACTTCTAAATAATAAGATGTTCCAAATTCTACTATACCACAAATGGTCATTGATAAAATAAATGTTTTAAAAGGATCTTGACGATATTTTTTAAGAATTACTAATAATAAAATAATACCCCAACCGTAAATTGGTAGCCAAGGACCGTGTAAAACACCCCGATTTACAAAAGAACCATATTGAAATAAATGAAAACCTACTTCCCAAAACCATCCAATTATAGAAGTAGCAAAAAAGATTAATATAAGAGAAGATATTGTGTAATTTTCATTATAATTAATATTGAAGTTATTTTTTCTGTGTTTTACTTTATAAAGAAATTTTTCTTCTGGGTATTTATCGCTTGTTTTTAGTAAATATTTATCGCATAAAAGATGGATATTAGGAATATTTTTTTCTTGTCCTAAAGCTTTTACTTGGAAATAAAAATTAGCTAAACAACATTTTTTATAAGGAATAACGTAAATAATTCCAATTAGGTGGAAAGAAAGAAAACTTAGTATATACCAAATAGAAAATGATAAATCTAATTTGAATAAATTCCATTTTTGACCTTTCATTAAATTTTTAGATAGTTTTATGGCATCATTACTTTTAATACCAGGATTTTCTGCTAAAATATAAGGAATTAGGGCATATGCATAATGATTGATTATTCCTCCAACTAAAGTTATCCACCAAAGCCATTCATAAATTGTTTTTTTAGCCATAACAAAACTTACATTTTTTAATTCTTTAATTTTAAAGGGTAAAAATATTCTTTTAAAATGGGTATGAGCATGATTTTTATTTTCTAAAAAGAAACGATTTTCTCCAATAATTAAAGCTTGACGTATAAATAACCAATACAAGAATGTTAAAATAGCTCCTAAGAGAATAATGAAACTGGCCCAAATGTGTTCATGAAATAAAAGTTGATTTAAGGAATTTAATAAGCCAAAAATAAAACTTCCGGAAGTTGTTACATTATTAAATAAATTTGCTAAAATTCCTCTAGTTGGTTTATAAGAAGATAAATCAATATGGATATTTGTAATAGATTCTAAAATTTCTGTGGCAATATCGGAGTTTAAAGAATTTAAAAAAGGAATTTGATTATAAGAATGATTTGGAGAAATAATTGTAAACGTACCAATACATAAATTGACGAAAAAAACTACAGCAATACATCTCCAATAATTTTTTTTAAAGGCAATTTTTCCAGATTTTTTAATTTCTTTGTTTTTCATTTTACGACCTCTTAAATTATTTACATACTATCTTTTTTTTGTTTTTTTGTCAAATATACTTTAATTATTATATATATTTATAATAGAAAAGAGTTGATTAAGCTGGAAAATATTTTTTCTTATTTAAAGTGGAGAGGAGATATTTTATTTAAAGCAGAAAATTTTAATGAAATAGATAATTTAATATTTTGTGCTTTATCTTATCTTAAGTTTGATGATTGTTTAAATTATCAGGATATTATGACAATAGAAGAAATTAATTTGTGTTATAAAAAGAAAGAAGAATCTTCTAATTTTTATAAAGAATCAGAGCAGTTACTTGAAAAAGTTGCTAAATCAAAACGATTTCAGTCAGTTAAAATTGCTCGCTATAAAAGAATTAATGATAAAAAGTTGGAAAAGCAATTTGGGGCTATGACTTTTATTTTACCAATAAAAATGCTTTATGTAACATTTAGTGGAACCGATGAAACAATAATTGGTTGGAAAGAAGATTTTAATTTAAGTGTTTTAAACCCTATACCAGCTCAAATAGAAGCAAAAAATTATCTAGAAGAAATATGTAAAAGTACTAATAAAAAAATTATTGTTGGAGGACATTCTAAAGGTGGTAATTTAGCTATGTATGCATCTATTTTTTGTCCTAATATATTTAAAGATAAAATAATGAAAGTATATAATAATGATGGTCCGGGCCTTGATAAAGCAATATTTAGTACAACAGAATATAAGTTTATTAAAGATAAAATTGTGACATATATTCCAAAATTTAGTATTGTAGGATATTTATTTTATAATGAAACAAATATACAATTGATTGAAAGTTATTCAATTGGTTTTTTAGAACATGATTTATTTACTTGGAAAGTGGATCAAACCCATTTTGTGATCATCAAAAATCTTAACTCAATGACTAAAAGTTTAATTCAAAATTTAAATACTTATTTAGAAAAAATGCCTTTAGAAAAAAGAAAGACTATAATCAATACTTTATTTAATATTTTTTCTATCTTACATATAGAAAGCTTTAGTGATTTAGAAGGGATTCTTCCAAAATTACCAAAAATTTTGAAAAAACAGGTAGGTTTATTTGATTATTTAGATGATATATTACAAATATTAGAAATAATTATTCAAATTTTTAGAACATTGTAAATTATCATATAAAGTAATAGTTAAATGAGATCTATATTAGAAAATATGAAAAAAGATAAAATTATTTCAAATCAATTCTATCTTTTTCTTTACAAATTTGAGTTTCATAAAATTTTTTAAAAGCAAGATATAGGTAGTAAGAGTCTTTGCTACCCATAATTTCATTGGCACCATGCATGGCCAGTTCTCCAAGACCAATATCAATGGAGTCAATGCTTACATGTCTTAAGTTAATTCCTGATAAAGTACTTCCGCTAGTCATATCATTTTTTGTTACAAAATCTTGAAAAGGAACACCAGCTTTTTGACATATTTCTTTAAATAAAGAAGAAGTAATACTATCAGTTGTTGATGTACTATCTCTTGATATAACAATTCCTTTATTTAATAATGCTTCGTTATTAACATCGCTATTTCCAGGATGATTGGGATGAGTTGCATGCGTATTATCGGCGCTTAAAATCGTCGAGTTACGAATTAAAATAGAAATATCTAAATTTAAATTAGCACAAATACGTTTTAAAGTATCCATTAAAAATGATGAGTCTGCGCCTTCTTTGGTAAGAGAACCAATTTCTTCACTATTAAATGTACAAAAAATATTGATATTGTCGGTATTATTGGCATCTAAAAAACTTTGTAAAGCAGGAAATGTACATGATAAATCATCAATTCTTGGAGAAATAATCATTTCTTTAGCCATACCGAAATACTTTGGTTCTTGCGATGCATAGACAAATAAGTCATAATCACATATTTCTTCTTCTTTTAATTTTAATTCTTTTTTTATTATCTCTTTTATTGGATCTTTTTTGTCTTTTAAAGAAATAATAGGAATCATGTCAATTTGGCTGTTCAATGCTAAGTTGTCGTTAGCATTAGCATTTTGATGAATTGCTACACTTGGTATTGACATTAAAGGATTTTTTAAATCAATAATTTCTTTATAAAAATGATTTTTCTTTTTATATATAACTCGTCCTGCAATAGATAGAGCTTCATCAAGCCAACTATAATTAAGTAACCCTCCGTAAGGCATGACATTTATTTTAAGATAATTTTTTTCATAAATAACGTTTTTGGGTTTAATTAGAAAACCTGGAGTATCTATATGGGTACAAGTAATATTAAAGGAAAGGTGATTTCCTGTATGAAATGCAATTAAGGACGAATCATTTCGGGTTATAAAATAATTTCTATTTTTTTCTAAATTCCAATTTTCATTTTCTTCAAGTTCTATAAATCCTTTATTGTTTAGCATTTCTTTCATTGTTTTTATTCCCGTAAAAGCACAAGTAGAGGATTTTATAAAAGAAAACAATTTTTTATTATAGCTTTTATAGTTCATAATTTCACCATTTATAGTATGGATGATATTTATAGTTTTATAATTTAAAATTTTGTGATAGGATAAATAGTCAAAAAGAGGGATATTATGGATTTTAATCAAATACAAACGCCTGAAAAATTATATCAATTTATGAAAGAATATATTCATTATGGATTTGTATCTAATTTTGATGGAAATATATATACGCATCAAAATTTACAAGATGATTGTTTATATGAGCAGATTTTGTATGAACAATATTTTTTACAAACCCCGAGTGATTTATTAAAAAGTAAATATGGTTTATGTTTTGATCAAGTTGAACTTGAAAGATATTGGTTTTTAAAACATAATTATACGGTTTTTACATATTATATTAGATTTCATAATCATTGCTTTCTTATTTATAAAAAAGAGAATCAGTATTATTTATTTGAGCGAACCTATAAACCTTTAATAGGTATTCACAGTTTTTCTTCATTAGAGGAAGCAATTCGTTTTTGTATAGTTACAGAGTCTATTAATAGCAATATTCCTATGAAAAATTTAGAAATTTATTTTTATGACGAAGTTATTTTTGGAAGTAGTTTTTATGATTTTTGTTCTTATGTTATTAAAGAGGGAGGCAGAAAGCTTTCTTTAAGTTAAAAAAATTGGGATTTCCCAATTTTTTAATTTAATTTTTTAATAATCAGTGTATTATTAGAAGCAGTACCAGTTGTGATTGCTTGTTCTGGAGTAATAGTTAATGTTAGAACGTTTCCATTCTCTAAAGAAGTTATAACATTACCATTAATTGTGGTAGGAGTGTTTTCTTCTAAAGATTCAGTCGTAGTTGTATTTGCTATTGGAACTCCATTATTATTTATTTGTAAATCTACTGATGAAGCGGTATCTAAAGATATTGTTGTTTTGTAAATAATTTCATAATTACCTGACTCTGTAATGGTGATTGAATTTTCTCCGGTATTTAATGTAACATTTTCTTGAGGCATTTCTGTAGCAAAATCTAAAGTAACAGGTGTTTCAGCAGTTAAATTGGATAGATCTTGAGTTTCATTATATAAGCCGCCATATGCAGATAAACCAGAACTTTGTGGTAATGTGAAATTCATGGTGTAATTTCCATCATCATCGGTCATTTCTATGTTGGCATCTTCTCCTGGGGCTGCTGTTGCAACAGTTCCAACAGTAAGTGCTGGAGTGGCTCCAGTAGGTCCTGTTGGTCCTGTAGGCCCAGTAGGCCCAGTAGCACCAGTTTCACCAATTAAACCTTGAATACCTTGTAACCCAGTAGGTCCAGTGGCACCTGTAGGCCCAGTAGGCCCAGTAGCACCAGTTTCACCAACTAAACCTTGAATACCTTGTAACCCAGTAGGTCCAGTGGCACCTGTAGGCCCAGTAGGCCCAGTAGCACCAGTTTCACCAACTAAACCTTGAATACCTTGTAACCCAGTAGGTCCAGTGGCACCTGTAGGCCCTGTTGGTCCAGTAGCACCAGTTTCACCAACTAAACCTTGAATACCTTGTAACCCAGTAGGCCCAGTAGCTCCTGTAGGCCCTGTTGGTCCAGTAGAACCCGTAGGTCCAATTGGCCCACCAGCAGGACCTGTAGGACCTGTAGGACCCGTTGGTCCTGGCAATGATCTTCCAGAACAACAACCGCTTGGACGGTAATTACAGGCATATTCATTTACTAAATTTACAGCTCTATTATATGCCGAATTATTATTGTTCATATTTTCCTCCTTCTGATTTAAATTATGAAGAAAAAAAAATTATGAAAGTGCTATTTACATATATTTATAGTGTATTGTCTTCATTTTTAATATTATTTAGTTCTTTTTGAATTTTATCCAGAGCATCCATTAAAAAATCAATTTCATTACGCTGATTTTGATTACTTAAATTATTTGCAGTTGTATAGGGACCACCGCCATTTTTACTTTTTTTACTATTAATATTTACGTTATTATTTTCTATTCTTGATTCAATAAGCTGTTGTTGAGAAGCATTAGTCGCTAAGTATTGCCCTAAAAGTAAAAACCAGTTACCTAAAGAATTTTGTTCATTAGCATTTAAATCCCCAACCAATAGAATACCAATGGCTACGGCAATTAGATTATAAGTTGTAGGGTGAATATTCGGAGGAAAGTTACCAGTCATAATGAATCCTTTCTTTATCTATAAAATTTATAAATTATAGTCCCAATATTTTTAGGTATTCATATAATATTTTAGAAAAGTAGAGGTGTTTTTATGACTTTATCAGAATTAAAATTAAATCAAAAATGTATAATTAAAAAATTACATTCTCAGGGAATAATTCATAGAAGATTTCAAGATTTAGGACTCATTCCTGGAAATAATGTTACTTGTGTATTAATAAGTCCTTTTAAAAATCCCAAAGCTTTTAAAGTGAATGGAATGATATTAGCTATTCGAAATGAGGATAGCCAGCTAATAGAGGTGGAAGAGATTGAATAAAATACGTGTTGCTTTAATTGGAAATCCTAATGTCGGAAAAAGTACAATTTTTAATGCTTTAACGGGTCTTAAGCAACATACAGGAAATTGGACAGGAAAAACTGTTGATACTGCGTTAGGTATATGTAATTATCGAAATTATCAAATTGAATTTATTGATTTACCAGGCACGTATTCACTAAAATCTTCTTCAGAAGAAGAAAGAGTAGCAACAAAATTTATTGAAGAAAAAAAGTATGATGTTGCAGTGATTGTGTGTGATTCTGTCTGCTTAGAAAAAAGCATGAATTTAGTTTTACAAACTTTAGAAATAACAGATCGAGTGCTTGTATGTTTAAATTTAATAGATGAAGCTAGTAAAAAGGGTATAATTATAGATAGTATAAAATTAGAAAAGATACTAAATGTTCCAATTATTTTAACAGATGCTAGAAAAAAATTAGGATTACAAAAATTGTTAGATAAAATTATTCATTTTCAAGAAAAGGTGACTTACAAGCTATCTTATAGATCAGAAATCGAGGATCAATTATCTATAGAGCATCGTTATCAAGATATATGTAAATTAGAAAAAGAAAATGATGAATTAAAGGATGAGATTGTAAATACTATTGTCAAAACTTCTAATAAAATTGTAAATCAAGTGATGAAATTGACATATGAAGAATATGATAAAAAAGATCGATTTTTAGATAAAATATTTACTAATAAGTTAACAGGTATTCCGATCATGTTAATTTTATTATTTGTTATTTTATGGATAACGATTTCTGGTTCCAATTATCCTTCTCAAATATTGTTTAAATTTTTTAATTTTTTTGAAGCTAAAATATATTCCTTTTTTAATTTTTTATTATTACCAAAATTTATTAATGAAATGCTGGTTTTTGGAGTTTATAAAACTGTTACTTGGGTCATATCAGTTATGTTACCACCAATGGCTATATTTTTTCCTTTATTTACAATTTTAGAGGATTATGGCTTTCTTCCTAGAATAGCATTTAATATGGATCGGGCTTTTTCTAAATGTAGCGCATGTGGAAAACAATGTTTAACGATGTTAATGGGTTTTGGATGTAATGCAGTAGGGGTGACCGGGACTCGGATTATCGACTCAAAGCGAGAAAAAATAATTGCAATTTTAACTAATGTTTTTGTACCATGTAATGGACGTTTTCCAACAATTATTGCAATGATTAGTATGTTTTTAATCACTACTTCTAATCATATTTTTTCTTCTGTATGTAGTGCATTAATTTTGACTATAGTTATTTTATTAGGTATTTTAGTTACATTGTTAGTTTCAAAAATTTTATCAAAAACAATTTTAAAAGGTTATCCATCGAGTTTTATTTTAGAATTACCACCCTATAGAAAACCTAAATTTTTTAGTG
>CANRKD010000020.1 GCA_947631105.1 uncultured Bacilli bacterium | reverse complement strand
TGTAAAGCATATTTAATATTTTCCCCTAAATCACCTAAATTTTTTAGTGTAATCGTTAGATCTATATTTGACCGAACTTTATATGTTTTAGGAAGAGCAATAGTGGTCGCTGTTCCAGCAGGATTTATTTTATTTTTAATTGCAAATTTACATATTCATTCTGTTAGTATATTAAATCTTTTAGCAGGGAAGTTAGATAAAATAGGAACTTTTTTAGGTTTAGATGGTATTATTTTAATTGCATTTTTATTAGGGTTTCCAGCTAATGAAATTGTAATACCAGTTATGTTAATGGGGTATTTATCTACAAATAGTTTAACAGATTATGCTAATTTAAATGTTTTAAAAAATATCTTAATACAACATAATTGGACACTTTTAACAGCAATCAATTTTATATTGTTAACTTTATTTCACTATCCTTGTTCTACGACAATTTTAACTATAAAAAAAGAAACAGGTAGTGTAAAATGGAGTGTTTTCGCTTTAATCATACCTACTATCATAGGAATATTGATGTGTATTACTGTTAGAATCATTTGGCAATTATTTATATAGTTGCTTTTTTTTAATAATATGTTATTCTTTTATTAAGCCGATTTAGTACAGTGGTAGTACAGATGCATGGTAAGCATCAGAGGACAGTTCAATTCTGTCAATCGGCACCAGATTGAAAAGAAACTCGAACTTTTGAGCAATAAAATAAAACTACTCTCAAAATTAGATTGAGAGTAGCTTTATTTTGTCAATTTAAAAAACACACTTGCTAATTGACGACGCATTAGCGTGTTTTATTAGTATTTTTCTTTTTAATTAGTACTTTAGGTTTATTAACCTTTTTTTGTTCATAAAGTTGAGTGACCAATTCATTCATAGCTTCAGCTTGATGTGATTCAAATTGAGAAATATTTTCTTGTGCTTCCTCTTCAGATAAATTAATAACTGATCTTAGATTACTGTTATCATGAATCATAGAAAGTAGTCCCCAAGCATAAGCAATTTGAAGAGCATCACCTAAATCCACATAACTACTTCCTTCTATCCTTTCTTTTTTGCAAATATCCTCAAATAAAAATTGAAAATCAGGATTATCATAAAAGTCATATAAGTCTTTTTGTAATTGTTGATTTTCAAAAATAGGAACTTCGCCATGAAGAACAATTGTTGAAGTAAATAATTTTAAAAAACCATAATCTGAAATGTTTGGTTTTACATTTTGAATTATCATTATAAACCCTCCTTGTTAAATATTATAACATATTTTTAATGATTTTCTTTTGGAAAATATGTGTTTTACTATAATTAGTTAATAATTTATTACTAACTATTTATTTTTCCTTTCGAGCACCATTGACGAATCTATTCGAACTTTTTCGAGTATTGATATAAAAAGATAACCCTTAAGTTATTTGATAGACTTGTCAAAATACCTAAGGGGTTTTTAATAATAAATATAATTTAAATGATATGATATAACATAAAAAAATGTGTTATAATAAGTTGTATTAATTTAAAAGAAGGTAGGTAATTATGTGTACTGCAATAACTTATAATACTAAGAATCATTATTTTGGAAGAAATTTTGATTTGGAATATTCCTATAAAGAAACTGTAACAATAACACCGAGGAATTATCCTTTTAAATTCAGAAAAGTGAAGGATATAAAGCAACATTATGCTTTAATTGGTATGGCATATGTTGAAGATGATTATCCACTTTATTATGATGCTATTAATGAAAAAGGACTTGGTATGGCCGGCTTAAATTTCCCTGATAATGCTGTTTATGCAAATTTAAAAAATGATAAAGATAATATCGCTTCCTTTGAGTTTATACCTTGGGTTTTATCGCAATGTACAAATATTAATGAAGTAAAAAAATTATTAGAAAATATTAATATAGTTAATATCAATTTTAGTGATAAATTACCAGCATCTCCTTTACATTGGATTATTTCTGATAATAATAGTTCTATAACGGTTGAAATTGTTAAGGATGGCTTGAAAATATATGATAATCCTGTAGGAGTTTTAACTAATAATCCAACTTTTGATATTCATATGTTTAATTTAAATAATTATATGAATTTATCGATTGAATCACCTAATAATAATTTTTCTAAGCAATTAAATTTAACTCCATATAGCCGTGGTATGGGAGCTTTAGGTTTGCCTGGGGATTTATCCTCTGCATCAAGATTTGTTCGAGCGACTTTTACTAAAATGAATTCTTTATCAGGTAATTCTGAATCAGAAAGTATTAGTCAGTTTTTTCATATTTTAAGTTCTGTAGAACAACAAAGAGGATGTGTTCATATGGGAAAAGATAAATATGAAATCACTATTTATAGTTCTTGTTGTAATATGGATAAAGGTATATATTATTATACTACATATGAAAATAGTCAAATCACAGCTATTGATATGTATAAAGAAGATTTAGATAATACCAAATTAATAAATTATAACTTAATTAAAGATCAACAGATATTTTTTCAAAATTAAAAAGTTAGCATAAACACTTATTTTAGGGAATAAGTGTTATTTTTTTATAAGTACTATTTAGTAATAAAGATAGATAAACATAATTAATTTTTGATTTTTTATAAACAAGAATCGTTTTTTTCATATATTATTGTATAGAAGAAAATAAAATAGTAGGTGTGCATATACTTGATTTTTATCTATTAAAGAAAAGGAGAATATATGAAAAAAACATCAATTATCATATTAACGTATAATCATTTGGATTATACTAAAGATTGTATAGAAAGCATAAAAAAATATACAGATAAAGATACTTATGAAATAGTTGTGGTAGATAATGCCTCAACTGATGGTACACAAGATTGGTTGAAAAAGCAAAAATCTATTAAATGCCATATTAATTTAGAGAATGTTGGTTTTCCAAAAGGGTGTAATCAAGGAATAAAATTAGCGGATTCTAAAAATGATATTCTGCTTTTAAATAACGATACTATTGTTACAAAAAATTGGTTAAATAATTTAAAGATTTGTATAAATAGTGATGAAAACATTGGAGCAGTTGGATCTGTTTGTAATCATAACGAAAATAATCAAGGGGTCGATTTTTCTTATGACAATTTTCAACAGATGCAAGAGCTAGCTGAAAAAAATAATGTTTCTGACTGTAATCAATGGGAAGAAAAAAATTTTTTAATTGGCTTTTGTCTTTTAATTAAACGACAAGTTATTAATGAGTTAAATGGTCTTGATGAAATTTATTCTCCTGGATACATTGAAGATAATGATTTATCATTAAGGATTTTAGAATTAGGTTATAAATTGGTATTATGTCATGATTCTTTTATTCATCATTACTTAGGTACAGAATTTAGAAAAGATTTAAATAAATTTTATCCTATATTAGAAAAAAATAGGATTTATTTTGAAAAAAAATGGAAATTTAATACTTTTTGTTTTGATGAAATTAAATCAGCCTCTTTTCCATTAATAGATAATTCTCAAATAATTTTAGATTTGAATTGTGGAATAGGGTCTACGATTTTACGTTTAAAATATTTATTTAAAAATGCTCTTATTGAAGGCATTGAACATAATAAAAATAAACGTCATTTTGCTAGTAAATTTGCACAAGTATATGCCGATTTGTCAGAAATAAAACAAACTTATGATCTTATTTTAATTGGAAATTTCTTAGAATTTGTAGAAGATCCTAAAGAATTTTTAAAACAAATTAAAAAGTATTTAAAACCAGGAGGGGTTTTAATAGGAGAAATACATAATGCCAATAGTATAAAGAATATTTATCAGTTATTACAAGGTAATTTCAGTTATTTTTATTCGAAACATATAAATTTATTGACTCTTGATGAGGTTAAAAATATTTTAGAAAATTTACAATTTACAAATTTTTCTTTCTATAGTTGGTATGAAAAAATAAATGATCAGGAAGAAAAATTGTATAATTTGGTAAAAGAGATAAATCCTAATATTTTTTATACTTATTTTACTTTTAAAGTCACTAAAGAATAGTTGAAATAGTGGAAATACGTTTGGTACAATAGACATGGTGATATTATGACAAAAGTAATCGTAATTGGTGGTGGAGCTTCTGGATTGATGGCAGCTATTTGTGCTGCAAAGCATGGAGCTGAGGTAACCATTTTAGAACGTAATAATCAGTTAGGTAAAAAACTCTTAGCAACGGGAAATGGAAAATGTAATTACTGGAATGAAGATCAAAATATAGAACATTATCATTCTGCGAATCCAGAATTATTATCACAAATTATTACTATAACTAATCAAGAAAAAGTATTACATTTATTTGATAAGTTAGGAATTGTACCTAAAATTAAAAATGGTTATTATTATCCTTATGCCAATCAGGCGATTAGTTTAAAGGCCTCTTTAGAAAATGAATTAAAATGCTTAGGAGTTCAGCTATGTAATAATGAACTAGTGAAAACAATAGAAAAGAAAAATGGTCGTTTTTATGTTATTACAGATATTCATACTTATACTTCTGATAGAATAATTTTATCTACTGGTTCTAAGGCTGCTCCTAAAACCGGTTCAGATGGAAATGGTTATATTTTAGCAAAAAAATTAGGACATCATATTATTTCTGTATTGCCTTCTTTAACGCAAGTATATGGTCAAGATAATTATTATAAAGATTGGAATGGGATACGTATTTTAGCAAAATTAACTTTATATGAAAATGAAAATTTAATAAAAGAAGAGGTTGGAGAATTACAATTAACAGACTATGGAATAAGTGGAGTATGTACATTTAATTTAAGTGGTATTATTGCTAAAGGTTTGAATAATCACAAGAAAGAAATTATATATATCAATTTTCTTCCTGATTTATTTTTTAAAAATAAAAAATCTTTTGTGAATTGGATGAATGAAAGAGATCATTTATTAAAAAACAGAACAATTGCTCAGTTATTTGATGGTTTTATTCCTTATAAATTAGTTTATTTATTTTTAAATATTTCTCATATAAATCCAAATGATTTTTGGCAAAATATAGAAGAAAATAAAAAATTGGAATTTGCTTCGCTTTTTTTGAAACATGAATTTAAAGTAAAAAAAACAAATGATTATGATTCATCTCAAGTGTGTAGTGGAGGAGTTTCTTTAAAAGAAGTAGATTTAAAAACTATGGAGTCTTTAAAAGTAGATGGTCTTTATTTTGCGGGAGAAATATTAGATGTTGATGGTGATTGCGGAGGATATAATTTAGGATTTGCTTGGATCAGCGGAATGATTGCTGGAGAACATGCGGGTGAATTTTATGATTAGAGTTCGACAAATAAAAGTTCCAGTTTTAAAAAATAATCCTGCGTATTTAAAAAATTGTCTTTCGCAAAAAATTAAAATACCAAATAAAGATATTTTAGATTATTCTATTGTTAAATTATCTATTGATGCTCGGGATAAGAGAAATATTTTTTATGTTTATGAATTAAATGTTAATATCAAAGAGGAAGAAAAATTATTAAAAAGGAATAAAAGTAAGGATATTTTTCTTGTTGATGATGAAAAATATAGAGTTCCAAAGAAAGGTAATAAAAAATTAAAAACTCCTATTGTAATAGTGGGTAGCGGTCCAGCAGGTTTATTTTCAGCCTTATTATTAATTGAGAATGGTTATAAACCAATCGTTATAGAACGAGGAGAAAAAATTGAACAACGAATATTAACTGTGGAAAAGTTTTGGAAAACTGGGATCTTAAATGAAAATAGTAATGTTCAATTTGGAGAAGGCGGAGCGGGTACTTTTTCTGATGGAAAATTAAATACTTTAGTGCATGATAAATCTTTTCGTAATCAAAAGGTATTAGAAACTTTTGTTAAATATGGAGCTCCAAAAGAAATATTATATTTGCAAAAACCTCATATTGGAACAGATATATTACGAAAAGTAATTATAAATATGAGAAACGCAATTCTTCATGGTGGAGGTTCGATATTATATAATTCTTGTTTAACGGATTTATTTATTGAAGATAACCAGTTAAAAGCGATTCAAATTAATAATGAAACTAAAATTGATTGTCAACATTTAGTTTTAGCGATTGGACATAGTGCAAGAGATACTTTTAGTATGATTTATAATAAAAAAATAAAATTAACCAGTAAACCTTTTGCTATTGGAATAAGAATTGAACATCCACAATCCGTAATTAATGAATCACAATATGGAGATTTTGCAAAATTTTTACCTCCCGCTACATATAAATTAACTTATAATACTCCCTCTGGTAGGGGTGTATATTCATTTTGTATGTGTCCAGGTGGTTATGTTGTTAATGCGTCTTCAGAAAAAAATAGATTGACTATTAACGGAATGAGCAATGCTAAAAGAGATAGTAAAAATGCAAATAGTGCTCTAGTAGTAACTATTTATCCAAAAGATTTTGGTATGAATCCTTTCGATGGAATGAATTTTCAAAGAACTTTGGAACAGAAAGCTTATGAAATAGGAAAAGGTAAAATTCCTGTACAATTGTATAAAGATTTTTTAAATAATCAGGTTACAAAAAATTTTGGCAATTTTCAAAGTGAAATTAAGGGAGGATACACTTTTTCTAATTTAAATGAGCTTTTTCCAGATTATATCATTCAATCTTTAAAAGAGGCAATTCCTGTGTTTGGGAAAAGAATAGCGCAATTTGATATGGAAGATGCAATTTTATCAGGTATTGAAAGTAGAACTTCTTCACCGGTGCGGATTTATCGGGACGAGAATTATGAATCTAATATTAAAGGAATCTATCCTTGTGGTGAGGGGGCAGGTTACGCTGGAGGAATTACCACTTCTGCAATCGATGGAATACGAGTAGCTGAAAGTATTATTCAAAAATATTCTAATGTATAAAAGTATTTTTTTGAATCAACCTATTAATGGTGAGAAGTATGAGTTTATGGAATTTTTATCAAAAATCCTTTCATTTAAAAAAACTTACTAAAAGTATGGAAGTGGATACTTTAATTATTGGTGGAGGTCTTACCGGCTTAACCACTTTTTATTATTTAAAAGAAAAATCATCAATATGTTTAGTTGAAGCAAATACTTTAGGGAGTGGAGTAAGTCAGAATACAACTGGAAAAATTACCTTTTTGCAAGGAAATATTTATCATAAATTAGAAAAAAATATCAGTTATAAAGTAGCTAAAGATTATTTAAAATCGCAGTTGCATGCTATTTTTTTATTAAAAGATATTATAAAAAAGGAGAAAATTTCTTGTGATTTAGATGAAGTAGACTCTTATGTATATGCTCAAAATAAAAAAGAGATAGTTAATTTAAAGCAAGAAAAAACATTTTTAGAAAATCAGGGTATAAAAGTTTATGAAAATAAAAAATCTGATATTTCTGGTCTATATTCTATTTCAGTAAATCAAACTTATGTATTTAATCCTATAAAATTTTTAAATGGCTTAATTGAATTATTACCACGAGAAAAAATGTTTGAGCATACTAAAATTTATAAAATTATTCCAAAAAATAATAAATATTATTGTATTTTTGATAAGGGATATATTATTGCCAATAAGGTCATTGTAGCTTGTCATTATCCTTTTTTTCAATCTTTCTTATTGCCTTTAAAATCTCATATTGAAAAATCATACATCGTTGCTTACAAAGTGAAAGAAAAAAAGAATTATAGCGGAATTACAGTGTCTAATCCTGGATTTTCTTATCGTTATTATCAAGATAAAGAAAAAGCATATAAGATCTGTTTAGGTCAATCTCATAATACGGCAATTAAACAAAATGATGTTCAGAATTTTCAAAAAGTCATAAAACAATTTCAAATTAATTCAAATGATATTGTATCTGTATGGTCAAATATGGACATAGTTACTCAAGATCAGTTACCGTTTATAGGAGAGTTCAAAAAAAATTTTTATTTGGCTACAGGGTTTAATACTTGGGGAATGACGAATGGAATCATTGCTGCTAAAATATTAGCTGATAATATTTTAAATTTTTCTAATCCTTATGCCGATTTGTTTTGTTTAAAGAAAAAGAATTTTTATAAATTTAAAAATTTTTTTCTAAATGTGGGTAGTAATTTTTATGCCTTTATCAAAAGTAAAAGAAAACAAAAAAAATGGTATTCTAAAAATTTGAAATTTATTAATTTAAATGGTCAGTCTATTGCTATTTATGTTGATTCTGATAAAATTGAACATAGTGTATATACAACGTGTCCTCATTTAGGATGTAGTTTAGTTTTTAATGAAGCAGAAAAAACTTGGGATTGCCCTTGTCATAGTTCACGGTTTGATATTGATGGTCATTGTCTTAAAGGACCTAGTAAGTTTGATATTACGTACAAGAAAAAATAATTATTTTTTGATTAATTGTAAAGTAGTTAGTTTTTCCTTTAAATTTGTATAGTAATCTTCCATAAATGTAATATGATGGTTAATTAATAGATTTTTTAAGGACAAAGAAAAATTATGACGGATAGCTTCCAGTTCATGAAAGGCAAGTTCTGGATCTTTTAAATATAATTTTTCTAGGTCTAAGGATACTAAATAAGATAAAGCATATTTTGCGATATTTTTAGGATTATTTTGTAAAGTATTTGAAAGAATTGATTCATTTATAAAAAATGGTAAATCATGTTTTAATAACTTTAAAGTTATGTCTTCTATTTTTATTTTTTTGGTTGATTTATAAGTCATAATAGCTGCATATACGAAATAAAAGTCTATAATATTTTCTATACCATTGATCGTAAAATGATAATCTAATTCTGAAATTATATCAGGAGTTATTATTTTATGACTTTTTAAAAATTCTAAAGATAGAAATTCAAAAAAACTACCTTCTAATTCTGTTAAATAAGAATAATTTAAGAAATACTCTGAATGTTTTTCAAAATATATTCCATGGGCTAATTCGTGATTTAAAGTAATAAAATCGATTATTGTATTTTCCCTCTTTAATAAAATATATGCTTGATAAGACGGATAATGAAAAGGATAAGTAACTCCTGAATAATTTGAATAAGTTTTGGAATGAATTATTTTTAATAATTTTTGTTTTGGATTTAAGAAGTTATTTATTTGCAGAGTGTATTTATTTAACCAGTTAAAAAAGTCATAAGATAATTCTACTAATTCTTGATCTGTTAAATTCATTTTTAATGAACTTTTTGAATTAAAATTATCTTCAAAGTTATGTAATATTTTAGAGGCGTTTAAAATCCATTTTCTAATAAAATCGGGAATATTTAAATAATTTGTTAAAGTAGTTTTGGGTAAAAATTTGGATGAATCTATATATTTTATGGCAGTTAAAAAAATAAAACTTTTTTCAGAAGAATTTAATATATTTTCCATTTCATAAATCATTTTTAATTCCTGATTTATTTTTTTTCTGTTTTGAAATTTGTTTTCTTTTTTTAAATTTATATAATCTTGTTTTAATTTTTCTAAATTATTTTTACTCCAATTGAATTCCATTTTTAACTCCTTGAAAATTAAAGGTTATTATAAACTATTTCATATAAAAAATAAATAATATGGTATAATTTTTTTAGGTGATTGTTATGAAAATGAGTATGGATTGGCAAGACTATGAGTGTTTGGATGCGGGAAATGGAGAAAAATTAGAACGTTTTGGTAATTATTTTTTTAGAAGACCAGATCCTCAGGCTATTTGGACTGTGAATAATTATGATGCTTGGAAAAATATAGATGGTTTTTATCATAGAAATACAGAAGGTGGAGGTTACTGGGAATTTAAAAAAAATCTTCCCGAATTTTGGACTATTTCTTATAAACATTTAGTATTTAAAATAAGTCCTACAAATTTTAAACATACAGGAATTTTTCCTGAGCAAGCTGTTAATTGGGATTTTATGATGAATAAAATAAAGAGATGTAACAGAGAAATTAAAGTTTTAAATTTATTTGCATATACAGGGTGTGCAAGTATGGCTGTTTCTAGTGTAGGAGCAAAAGTAGTTCAAGTGGATGCTTCTCGTGGTATGAGTGAATGGGCAAAAGAAAATATGCATTTATCTCATTTAGAAAATAATGAAATCCATTTTATCGTTGATGATTGTGTAAAATTTGTTGAACGAGAAATTAGAAGAGGTAATAAATACGATGCTATTGTTATGGATCCTCCCAGTTATGGTAGAGGTCCAAATAAAGAAGTGTGGAAATTTGAAAAAAATATTTATCATTTGATTGATTTGTGTATGCAAGTTTTATCGGAGAAACCATTATTTTTTTTGATTAACTCCTATACAACAGGAATTTCATCAATTGTTTTGGAAAATATTTTAAAAACAACTATGTTGAAAAAATTTCCAGAAGGTAAAGTTGAAGCTGGTGAAATTGGAATTCCTATTAAAAGAGATCATTTAATATTGCCATGTGGAATTTATGGAAGATGGGAAGAAAAAGATTAAAATTCTAGGGAATTGATTACTAATTAATATAAAAAAATGCTTTAAAAAGCATTTTTTTATCTGTTGTAGAATTCAACAATTAGACTTTCATTAATTTCGTTATTTAATTCACTTCTATCTGGTAATCTTAGATAGCTACCAGACATTTTTTTATCATCAAATGAAACATATGCAACTCTATTTAAAGTAGCTTCTAAAGCTTCTTTAATCGCTTTATGATTTAATGAATTTTCTTTAACACTAATCGTGTCTCCTGGCTTCACTTGATAAGAAGGAATATCTACTTTTTTCCCATTTACTAAAATGTGTCCATGATTTACTACTTGTCTAGCTCCACGTCTTGTTTTAGCAAGTCCCATACGATATACTAAATTATCTAATCGACTTTCTAATAATTTTAGTAAGTTTTCACCAGCTATTCCTTGCATTTTTGAAGCACGTTCAAAAACTTTTCTAAATTGTTTTTCAGTCAAACCATACATTAGACGAACTTTTTGTTTTTCTTGTAGCTGTATACCATACTCACTTAATTTTTTACGTCTATCTGTACCATGTGCTCCAGGTGCATATGGACGACGAGCAAGTTCACGACCATTTTCTAATAATGAGAAATTTAATCTTCTAGCTTTTTTATAAGCTGGTCCTGTATATCTAGCCATTGCTTTCTCCTTTCTTTTTTTGCTATAAGATGTTTGAAAAATTTAGTAATTAGGGAGTTTCATTTTCTTCATTTCACAAAAGGCAGGTTTGTTACTTTGAATTTTAAATAAACACGTTAATTCTATTATTTTTCACTGCCAACTTCAGCAATATTTATTATACACTATATTTGTATTATGTCAAATTTAATTTTATGATACATAGTTAGTTTTATTTAATTTTTATAAAAAAAATGATATACTTTTTCTAAGGTGTTTCTATGAATAACTTTGCCCATGAAATATTAAAAAAATTAAATGAAAAAGGTTATGAGGCTTATATTGTTGGAGGATATGTCAGAGATTTTCTTTTAGGAATTTTAAGTCATGATATTGATATATGTACGAATGCTAAAATGGAAGAGATTTTAACTTTATTTCATGGAAAAGCCAATCCATATGGATCATTTAATATTAAATGTGAAGATATAAATATAGATATTACAACTTTTAGGAAAGAATCTTCTTATTATAAAAGAAAGCCTCAAAATATTTTATTTGTCAATGATTTGCAAACTGATTTACAAAGAAGAGATTTTACGATTAATTCGATTTGTATGACCGTAAATGGTCAAATCATTGATTATTTGAATGGAGTTGCAGATTTAAATAAAAAAATAATTCGATCGATTGGCAATCCCATAATTTTGATTAAAGAAGACCCACTTCGTATATTAAGAGCATTAAGATTATCAACTCTTTTAAATTTTAAAATAGAGGAAGAGTTAAGTCAGGCTATACTACAATATGGTTATTTAGTAAAATATTTAAGTTCTTATCGTATTAAAGAAGAAATGTCTAAAATTTTAACTTCTAAAAATTTTTTAAGAGGTGTATCTTTAATAAAATATTATAAGTTAGAAAAGTATTTGAAATTAAATTTGTCTTCTTTAATATATACTTCTGAATTATGTGGGATGTGGGCACAAATAAAAATAATGAGAGATTTACCATTTACAAAAAAGGAAAAAAATAATATAGTAAAGCTAAAGGAAATTTTAAATATTGGCAGTATAAATAAATTTACTATTTATAAATATGGAATGTATTTGTCGTTAATTGCAGGGGAAATTTTAGGTATTTCCAATAAAAAAATTTATGAACTTTATCAAACAATGCCAATACATTTAAGAAAAGATTTACAAATTAGTTACAGTAAAATTGCTGATATTTTTCAATTAAAATCTTCACAAAAAGTAAAGAACCTAGAGAGTAAATTAATTGAAGAGGTTTTAAATGGAAATGTAGAAAATTCTTTACAAAGTTTGGAGAATTATTTGATTTATAATAAGGAAAGGCTGATGCAGGATGAATGATATGATAATGAAAGAAAGTAATTTAATTTTACCTTGTTATATTTTAGAAACTATAAAAAAATTAAATTTAGAAGTGAATGAATTTTTATTGTTGCTTTATTTTTGGAATCATCCAAATTCTTCTTTTGATGTGGCTGAAATTTCAAAAGTTATTAAAATGGATGAAGGAATTATTTTAACAGCGTTTAATGGTTTGTTAGGTAAGAAAATAATTACTTTAGAATCTAATAAAGACATTCAAGGAAAAAGAATGGAAATAGTTCGTTTAGAACCTTTTTATATGATGGTTAATGAAAATTTAAATATTATAGAAAATAAAAAAGAAGAAGTTGATATTTATACAATTTTTGAAAAAGAATTTGGACGTCCACTTTCTTCTATGGAGTATGAAATTATTCGAGCATGGCATGAAAAGGGATTTAGTGAAGAATTAATTATAGGTGCTCTTAAGGAAGCAGTATACAATGGAGTTAATAATTTACGTTATATTGATAAAATATTATACGAATGGCAAAGGAAAGGATATAAAACTATGAAAGAAGTAAGTAATCGAGATTCAGAGTCCTCTTTTAGAGAAACAAAAGAATTGTTTGATTACAATTGGTTAGATGATAACGAATAGAAAAGTAAGGGAATATTTAAATGAATTATTTCCAGAGGCTGTTTGTGAACTTCATTATGAAAAAGATTATGAATTATTAATTGCTACCGTATTAAGTGCCCAATGTACGGATAAGAGAGTGAATTTGGTTACTGCAAAATTGTTTTCTAAATATGATATTGAAAAATTAGCTAAGGCATCTTTAAATGAAATTGAACAAATCATTTATTCTGTTGGTTCATTTACTAAAAAAGCTAGTTATATAAAAGCGATAGCACAAAGTTTGATGGATAATTATAATGGTCATGTACCTAATAACCGAGAATATTTAGAAAGTTTACCAGGAGTAGGGAGAAAAACTTGTAATGTTGTTTTGTCCAATCTGTTTAATGTTCCAACAATTGCTGTTGATACTCATGTTGAGCGGGTAGCTAAAAGATTAAATTTAGCTGATAAAAATGATAGTGTATTAATTGTTGAAAAAAAGTTAATGGCTTTTTTTCCTAAAAAAGAGTGGAGTAAATTGCATCATCAACTTGTATTGTTTGGACGATATAAATGTAAAAGCATCTCTCCAGATTGTTTTAATTGTTATTTTAAAAAATATTGTAATTATATAAAAAAAGTTCATGAAAGTTCATGAGCTTTTTTAATGGAAGTTTGTAGTTCCAGTAGAAGTAGTTGAGGAATTCTTTTTCTCATCAGATTCGGTTGTTGAATTATTATTAAAGAAGCCATTATTTGATTGTGTATCTGTTGTATTTTTATTAGGGAATTCAATAGTTATAGAAAGGCCACTACTCATTGTATCTTTAAATATACTATAAGTTGATTTAATAATAAATTTGTAACTTGTTGCTGATGCAGTGGTTGTATAATTAAAGCTAGTTTGTGATGTAAAACCTAAATTAAGTAATGATCCATCACTATTTTCTAAATAAATTTGATATCCAAATTCACCCATACTTTCATCTGCGCCTTCTGGAATACTAGCAGCATTCCATGTTAATGTAATTGATGATCCATTTATTGTAGCATTTCCATTTGATGGATTATCTAAAGTTGTGTATTTTGATAAAGTTTCTGTTGGTTCTGTACCTTTCTTAAACAATTCATTTCTTTTTAAATTAGCTGGAGTATAAGCGCTGGCCAATTTTAGTGGAGAAGATCCAAATTCAATAGTTGCTTCTACGACACTGCTAGGTCTTGTGAATTTAGAATTTGTTTTTAATATTTTATTTGCAACTGCAGCCATTATTTTACGTCTTGCTGTACCACCCGTTGATGATGTTATGTATTTTCCACCAGATTTATAATAGTCGTCATATCCATACCATAAAGAAATTGAATAATCTGGAGTATAAACATTGTTCCAGTGATCTGGAGTAGCAGATGAAGAAATTTTTAATTTTTTAGCTTCTGCGCTATCAATAGTAGTTGTTCCACCTTTTGCTGCAACATCTGTTCCATTTACTCTAATTGATCCACCAACACCTGAAGCACCACCGTCGACAAGCATATCGGTAATCATATATGCAGTTTCTTCGCTCATCACACGGACTTTAGTATATTTATAATTAAATTCTTCATCATTTTCTAAATAAACTATTTTTGTAAAGGAGTAGGGTTCAATATAGTATCCACCACGACCAAATGCAGCATAAGCAGCACTCATTTGTAATGGGTTAACTCCATCAAATCCACCAATTGCTGCAGATTCATATAGATTATCTCCATAATCAATTCCTAAATTGTGGGCAAATTCAGCGATTTTGTCTTTATCAACAGCTTGGAAAGCTTGTAAGGCAGGTATATTTCTACTATCGATTAAAGCGTCACGCATTGTAATAGTTCCTTTGTAGGCGTTATCATAATTAGTAATTGGAGTTCCATTTGAATATGTATAAGGTTCATCATGAAAAGTTGTTCCTGTTGATCCGTTATTATATTCAATATAAGGACCATAATCAAATATTGGTTTTGCTGTTGATCCTGGCTGACGGACTATATCAGTAGCTCTATTTAAACCAGTTTTTATAAAATTCCTTCCTCCGCCTAGTGCAACTATAGAACCATCAATTGTTGAAGTAATTGCAATTCCATTTTGAACTAAATCATCTACAAAAGTATAAATTTCTCCTTTTTCTAAAGAGGTTACAACATCTTGAATTTTTTTATCTAGAGTTGTATAAATAGCCATTGGTGTTTTGCTCGGATCCACACCGGTTTTTTCTTCTACATCTTTTAAAACATATTCTATAAAAGCTTGAGTTCCATTATCAGTTGTTGTTTCGTTATTTGATGTTGTTTTAATTAGGGATTCGATAGGAATTTTCTCAGCATCTTTTGCTTCCTCTTCTGTTATATAACCATGTTTTACCATTAATGATAATACAGTTTTTTGTCTGTCTTTAGCATTTTCAGGATTTTTTATAGGATTGTAATAAGCTGGATTATTAAACATTCCTACTAATAATGAAGCTTCTGGTAATGATAAATCGCTTACAGATTTTCCAAAATAGGTTTGACTAGCTTGTTCTACGCCGTTTATACTATCGTAGTTTGCACCACCATAACCTAACCATAAAGAATTTACATAAAATTCAATAATTTCTTCTTTAGTATATACACGTTCAATTTTAAAGACTGCCATATAAATATCAGTGAATTTTCTTGTGATACTAATTGTACTATCTGTATAGGTATTTTTTACTACTTGCATAGTTAAGGTTGAAGCACCACCTGCATTTTTTCCTAAAAGTTGATTGATACTAGCTTTTAGAAATCTTGCAGCATCAAATCCATTATGTTGAAAGAAACGAGAATCTTCTGTAGCTATTAATGCATCTATGAATACTTGGGGTAAATCATCGTAAGTGACTAGTACACGATTTTCAGAGCCTACACGAGCTATTTCACTCCCATCTTTATCATATAAAACTGTTGCTTCTTTATTATAAAGTTTTGTTGTATTAAAATCTGGAGCTGAAATAATAATGTATAAACAAAAAGCTAATACTACTGCTGCAATTACTAT
>CANRKD010000019.1 GCA_947631105.1 uncultured Bacilli bacterium | reverse complement strand
CTTCCAGCTTCTGCATTTAATTTTTCAACATAAATAATATCTCCTTCATTAACGTAATATTGTTTCCCACCTGTAACGAATATAGCTTTCATTTCATACCTCCTTCATTATATTTAAGACACGCTGTTAAGGTACATCAAACTGTTTTTTAACCTTTTCCATGCGGTTTAGAAAGGAAAGCCCTTTCAAACGTTATAAATTTTATCAAAAATACATAGGATTGTCAAACTTTCTTCTTAATAATTCTTTTTCCGAAATATAATGGTTTCCTTCTCTAAAAAAATGATAAGTTTCTTTTTTTAATAAAAAAATATTTTTTTGAGTTTCATTATGAATTTTAAAATAAGGAAATTGATACATAAGACGTTCTAATAAAAACTTATTTTTATAAAATTTTTCATTTTTAATTAAAGTATAAATTTTCACAAAAAGAAAACTAATAATACAATAATTATTTAAGTTAAATTGAATATTAATAATAAAAAAAAGAATTAAAAAAACAAGAGACAATAAATTAGATATTTTCATAGCTGTTATATAAGGAAAATAATTTTCAAAACATAAATGAAGAACTTCCCCACCATCTAAAGGGCGAATTGGTAAAATATTAAAAATTAATATAGAGAAATTATATTTCAAAAACAAAGTATAAGTCATTTCTTTAATATAAAAATTATGAAACAAAAAAAAGAATATAAAAAATAACAGAAGTTGGAAAAAGACACCCCCAAGATAAATAATAAAATCATGTTTAATGGGCGTATTAATAAATTTAGTTGTCTTCGTTATTCCCCCAAATGGTAAAAATTCAATACTTTCGATAGGATAATGAAACATTTTTAGAAAAAAAACATGTCCCATTTCATGCACAAATACAATTAAAAAAATAAGCAATATATTTTTAAAATGTCCTGTTATTAAAAAAGTTAAAAATAAAAAATAAGTTAAAGGATGAATTTGAATTTTAAGAAATATAGTTTTCATACCCAATGTATTTACCATCACTCATAAAAGTTAAATAAATTTCATTATTATTTACTTCTCCAAGAATAGAATCTTTTTCAACATAATCATATAATGTAATGTTGTTTGAAATTAGATTGGAATACCAAATATCTACTCCATCTATCCCTTGAACAATAACTGTTTGCCCCAACCCATCTTTTTCTCCTACAAATACTACAATACCACTTTCTAAAAAAGAGATCTGATTATCATTCATTTTAGCTTTATAAGAATTATCCATTGCATCTATCGAAACAAATTTAGACATATCCTGAAATACAGAAGTTGTCTCTTGCGTCATTTCGGGATCAATTTTTCCAAAATATTGTGTATACAAATCATTAATTTTAGCAAACGGAATTGTTTCATTAAATAATTTATTTTTAAAATAAAGTAAATTTTCATCTTTCATATTTACAAAAATAGCACAACCAAGTATCAATATAATACTAATTAAAATTCGAGTAAAAAGATTAGAAACATAATTTCGTTCCTTTTTATTCATTTTTTTATTTTGCAAAGTATCATTTCTTTTATTACGAATTCTTTGTTGAATTTCTAAAACTGCTGGATTCATTTGCATCACCTATAAAAATATATGATTAAATTTGCAAATTTAACACTGAGTAATCCAAAAATAAAATAACTAAAAAACAAAAGAAAACTTTTTACTAAAAAATTAAATACAGATACTTGAGAACCTTTTATGGTTTTATGAATTAAAAATAAAAAAAGCAATAAACATAGAAAAAAACCATGAGAATGAATAACAAAAAAATCCCATATACATCCTATAAAAAATAAATTCCAAAATGAAAGTTGATGTCTAAAAAAAGGAAGCAGAAAAAAACATGTGTTATAAGCTGTATAATTATAGAAAAAAAGATCTAATAACAAAAAAACAATCATTGTGCACCTCGCAAATCAGTGATAACACCTACATAAGAAACAGTATTAAAATCTACAGCAGGTTCTATGGTTAATATTTTTTCTATTTCATATGTATCATATTGAATATTTTTTACTTTTCCAATTAAAATATTTTCTGGATAAATAGACAAATCACTGGTAGTGACAAGATCCCCTATTTCAATTTCTGCTTGATTATTTAAACCTTCTACAATAAGTTCATTATTTAGATTTTTTAAAATTCCATAATAAGAGTTAATTTTTACAGATAAACAACTATTTTCATTATTTAAAAGATACACTTGACTACTCTTATCATTTACCTCATGAATTACCCCAACCAAACCATCTTTATTCACAACTAAATTATTTTTTTGTAAATGGTAATCTTTTCCTTTATATATTGTAATCTCATTGGTAAAATTATAAATATCTCGAAATAAAACTTTAGAATATTCAATAGAATAATTTAAATAATCATCAAATTGATAAGCTTCTTTTAATTTTTGCTCTTTTTCTGCTAAACTTTTTTCTCGATTATCGTATATCCTATTGAAAATAGCTGCAAATTCTTTTTCTTTTTGAGGCAATAAATAAACCGAACCGATATAAAAAAGAAAAAATAAGAAGAAAAGATAAAAAAATTTTTTCTTTGGCATAAGAACCACCTAATTATAGTATGTTTCTTTTTTTAGAAATTAAAGCAAATGATGATCAAAAAAACTAAAAAAATTATTTTCACCAAGAATAATATGATCTATAACAGGAATTTGTAGTAATTCTCCAGCTTCTTTTACATTTTGAGTAAAAGAAATATCTTCCGAACTAGGAGTTGTATCATTGGTAGGATGATTATGAGCCAATATAATTTTAACAGCAGTATTTTTAATCGCATAATGAAATATTTCGCGAGGGTGAGTAATGCTTTTATTTTGTGTTCCAATAAAAATAGTTTTATAAGAAATAATCTCATTTTTAGTATTTAAAAAAATTGTAAATAATTTTTCTTGTTTTAAACCTATAATATGTGGTTTGAATAAAAGAAATACATCTTCGGCACTTCTAATTTTAAACTTATTTTCATCTAAATAATGAGTTACACGTTTTCCTAATTCAATAGCGGCAATTAAAGTTATTGCTTTTGCTTCCTTAATTCCTTTAATTTTCATCAAATCTTGGAGAGATATCGTATTTAAATCTTTTAAATGATTTAGACTATTTACTAACTCAATAGCAATATCCTTAACTGATTTTTCTTTACTTCCAGTTTTTAAAATAATCGCAATCAACTCTTCATTGGATAGAGATTCTTTTCCTTTATATTTTAATTTTTCTCGAGGGCGTTCATCAATAGGTAAATCTTTGATTCTATAATTCATCAGGCATACTCTCTAACATATTGTTTATGATAGCCAAACGATTTTCTACACTCGCTTTAGTAAGTAAAGTATCATATTTGGATATATTATTATATAATTCTTCTGTAACTTGTATTTCTTTAATATAATAATAACCTTGTTGTTGACTAAAAATTTCTTGCAACATTTCTTTATTTTGAACCGTAACCCCTATAAACACTCTATAATATTCATTATCTTTTATAACTTTAGCAAAAGAATAACTCTTTTTAGTATTCAAAGCATTTGTTTCGTTTTTAAATACTCCAACTTGAAAAGCATATAATATTGGTAAACTTTTTGCTTCTGCCTTATTTTTTATATTTAAGAAAAAAACTCCTGCAAAAATAGAGCCAACTAAACAAGAAAATAAAATTATTTTAATATTCTGTTTCATTAAATCACCAAACAAATTATAAGAAATAAAAAATAAAAAAATTGTCTAAAAAAGAATTTTTGACATAAAAAAAAGGCTAACTTTCGCCCTCTTCTAACATAGTAGTAATAAAAATTCCATACCCTGTTCGAACATTATCTACAATCACATGAGTAACAGCTCCTATAATTTTTTCATTTTGTATAATAGGACTTCCACTCATCCCTTGAACAATCCCTCCTGATTTTTCTAACAACTCTGTATCAGTTATTTCAAAATAAATATTTTTAACTTTGTTATATTCATTAATTTTACTAATATTTATAGTATATTCTTTTATATCATCATTATCTAATACCGTTAATATTTTTGCTTCCCCAACTTTTACTTCGTCTTTATTTGCAACTTCCACCAATTTTTTACCAGGCAAATTAGAAGAATAATTTCCAAACAAACCATATTGAGTATTTTTAGTTATGTTACCAAAAATATTGGTATTATCTAATTTAGCATGTTTTTCTCCAGGAGTACCATCTATACTTTTCGTAATTCCCGTAACAATACTATCAAATATAGTTCCTGTTTTTACTTCTATTTTTTTACTTGTATGATTATCTATAATTTCATGTCCTAAAGATCCAAATATTTTTGTTTCAGGATCAATATATGTTAAAGTCCCTATTCCAGAAATATTATCTTTTACATAAAGACCAGTTTTAAAAATTCCATCTTGTTCTATCAAAGATAATTTAGTAGAAAATTCTTTATCTTCTCTTTTTATTAATAATTCTACTTGATTATCTTGTATTTCTTGCTCAATAGTAGAAGTCAATTCATTGATATCTGCCACAGTTTTTCCATTAACTTTCAAAATAAAATCTCCTGCTTTAATTTTAGGATCAGATACTACATTTTGACCATTCACTTTGTAAAAACCAACAACTAGAATTCCTTCACTTTTTATATTAATACCAATATTTTCTCCTCCAACAATAATTTTATCAGAATAAGCATATACAAAAATAGGAAATATTAATAATAAAAAGATCCATAAAACTTTTTTCTTCATACTCATCACCTATAATACTATTATCTTCTAAAAGAAAATAAAAATAAAAACAATAATTGGTTATTCCCAAATATTGTTAGTATTGTTTGCCAAAATAAATTTTATATTTTGCTTGCTTTCCACAGCGAATACATTTTTCATTTTTAACCGGTTGAATTATACATCTAGATTTTAAACCAGTTTCTTTTTTGATTTGATCTTCACAATCAATCTCTCCACAAAAATTAACTTCGATAAAACCTGGTTTCGTTTCTGCTAAATTTTTAAACTCTTCATAATTAGAAGATTTATACAGCATAGAATTACGTCTTTTTAAAGCTCGATTATACAAATTTTGTTGAATATCTTCTAACAAAGTTTGGATTGTATAAATAATTTTATCATTAGCTACAACCACTTTTTCTAAAGTATCTCGACGAACTAATGTAACTTGATGAGCTTCCCAATCTCTTTTTCCTAATTCTAAACGTATAGGATAACCCTTTACCTCTGATTCCGCAAATTTAAAACCTGGTGATTTATCCGATAAATCAATAGAATTTGTGATGTCATTTTCTTGTAATAATAAAGAAATTTTTTCCATTTCTTTTAAAATTTTCTCATCTTTACCAATAGGAATTAAATTAACTTGAATAGGAGCAATTTTAGGTGGTAAAACAAGACCGTTATCATCACTATGAGTCATGATTAAAGCACCTATCATACGAGTAGTTACTCCCCAACTAGTTTGATAAGGATGCTCCAACTTTTGTTCTTTATTTAAAAATTCAATCCCAAATACTTTGGAAAAATTATTCCCAAAATAATGACTGGTACCATTTTGTAAAGCTACGCCATCGTACATCATTGCTTCTATAGTATAAGTCTCAATAGCACCAGCAAATTTTTCTTTCTCCGTTTTTTTACCAACGATAACGGGAAGTGCTAAATAATTTCTTTGAAATTCTTCATAAATTTTCAACATTCGTTTTGTTTCTTCTCGTGCTTCTTGCTCTGTTGCATGCATTGTATGACCCTCTTGCCATAAAATTTCACGAGTTCTTAAAAATGGACGTGTTGTTTTTTCCCAACGTACAATAGTACACCATTGATTATACAAAATAGGCAAATCACGATAAGATTTTATTATTTTTTTAAAATGATCACAAAATAATACTTCACTGGTTGGCCTTACACACATACGTTCTTCTAATGGTTCATTTCCTCCTATAGTGACCCAAGCAGCTTCCGGAGCAAATCCTTTTACATGTTCCTTTTCTATATTTAGTAGACTTTCAGGAATAAACATTGGCATTTGTAAATTCATATGACCAGTTTTTTTAAATTCATTATCTAAAACTTTTACCATATTTTCCCAAATTGCATAACCATAAGGACGAATAATCATACTACCCTTAATACTAGAGTAATCGACTAAATCTGCCTTGCGACAAATATCTGTATACCAAGTAGCAAAATCAACATCACGACTCGTTATTTCTTTTACTAATTCTGCCATTTATCATCCCACCTATTCATTTTCTGTTGAAAAATCTATTAATTCACCATTTTCTGTTAATATTTTATTTACTTTCTCCGTTGCAGTATTTAATTTATCGCTACAAAATTTTACCAATTTCATAGCTTCTGTATATTTATCTATTGCTTTATCTAATTCAGTTGTACCATCTTCTAATTCATGCACAATCTCTTCTAATTTTACTAAAGCTTCTTCAAAACTCATTTTTTCCATTTAAATTTTCTCCTTTACAACAGCAATAATCTCACCATTACTAAATCTGATATTTAATTCATCCGTAACATTTACATCTTGCTGTCTTTTTACTACTTTATTATTTTTTTTAACTAAACTATAACCTTTATCTAAAATATTTAAAGGATTGACTAATTTTAATGTATTACAAATTAACTCTTGTTGATGACCTTTTTTTTCTAATAAATGATAAATAGAATTTTTTAAACTAATTTGATAATTTTTTAAATCATTTTTCGTTTTATCAAAAATATTTAAAGGATTTTTTAAAACATAATTATTTTGAATCAATAGAAATTTATTCTTACTTTCTAAAATTTTAGCTTGAATTTCTTTTGTAACTTGTTCTAATAAATTATCTAATTTTTGTTCTTTTAGTTCATACATAGCTATTGGATTTTTCAAAATAAAACTATTTTTTAAATGATTTAACTGATCATAATTAGATTTTAATTTATTTTTAATAGTTGTATTTAATAAAATCTTTTTCTCATAAAGATATTTTAGTGTATCTTGAATGGTTGGTACAGCCATTTCTGCTGCTCCTGTCGGAGTAGGTGCTCGTAGATCTGCTACAAAATCAGCGATGGTAAAATCCACCTCATGCCCTACTGCACTGATGATAGGAATTTTTGACTCAAATATAGCCCTAGCCACAATTTCTTCATTAAAGGCCCATAAATCTTCAATTGATCCACCACCACGTCCACATATAATCACATCTAAATCATATTCATTGGCTTTTTTAATTTGTCTAACAATATCATTAGCAGCAGAAGCCCCTTGAACCAAAGAAGGAAATAAAATAGTTTCACAAATTGGAAATCTTCTTTTAATGGTACTTAAAATATCTCGAATAGCTGCTCCTGTACTCGCTGTAATAATACCAATCTTTTGAGGATATTTAGGAATAGCTTTTTTATACTTCTCATCAAATAATCCTTCTTGACTTAACTTTTTCTTTAATTTTTCATATTCAATATATAGCTGCCCCAAACCATCCATTTCCATTTTTTCTACATAAATTTGATAAGTTCCTTGCGCTGGATAACATGAAATACGTCCCTCTACTAAAACATTCATACCATCTTCGGGTTTAAATTGTAAAGACAAAGCATTATTATAAAACATTACAGCACTAATTCTTGCTTGATCATCTTTTAACGTAAAATAAAGATGTCCACGTGTATGATTTTTGAAATTTGAAATTTCTCCTTTTAAATAAATTTTTCTTAAAAATTGATTTTCATCAAACATCATTTTTATATAGTTATTTAAATCACTAATCTGCATGTATTTATTATCAATTTGATTTATCATAAAACACCTTATTCTATTAATTTTATTCACGAATCATTTTATCTAGCACTGCATTAATAATTTTACGAACAGAATCATCACTATATTTTTTTGATAATTCTACGGCTTCATTAATGACAACAATTTCTGGAGTATCAGTATACTTTAATTCAAATAAAGCTATACGTAAAATAGCTGCTCCTGTCTTATCCAATCGATCAATAGTCCAATCTTTAATATATTGATTAGCCAGCTGATCTAATTCTTCTTCATGAGTTAATACCCCATAAACAATATCTTTTACAAATTCATTATCAATGGGCACAACTTCTTTAATGATATCATCAATATTTAAATCTAAATGACTACCCTTCATCAGATGATATTGATATAAAATAATCATACATTTTTCTCTTAACTCACTTCTTTTTAATGCCACAAAAATCACCAAAAATATTATACCATAACAAATTTAAAAAACCTAGTTGAAACTAGATTTTAATCTATTATTATCTTCTAACTGTTTTTCAGCTTTTTTTATATCTTCAACAACTTTTATTGGACAAAACTCCTCTGGCTTACAACGATATAAAAGCATATCTTTACCATAATAAAAAGCATCAAATATAAATTGTTCAAATTTAAAAGAATTGCATTTTTCTGGTCTTATCATATTTCCAGAAACATCTAAATAATCATATTTTTTAAAAGCACGATGATATTTTAAATTATGATTAGAAAATTTTTTTACTAAAGATAAAGAAACAAGATGATAAGTAATATTTGTTTCTCGATACAGATATTGCCCATGTTCATTTTTTTGCTCTGAAAGATTTCTATCTATATATTCTGATGGTAACATAAAAGGACGATTATTATATTTACAAAATATCCAACTTTTAGATTCAGGATTTTCTTTAAATAATGTTTTAGAGGCCAATTCGTACCCCTTAGAAATAGTAGCTCCTAAAAAAACAAAATCTACCAAATTTGCTACAACATTATCAATAGTAGAAAATAAAATATATTCAATATTATTTTTTTGCATATGTGTTATCAAATCACTATTTTTTAAAGCTTGAAATACATTTCCATTTCCATTTGGGCCAAATAAAACAGAAGACTTACTTTGCATTTGAATTTTACCTTCAATATTGATAATTGGTAAAAATCCTTGAACAAAAAAATGAACATGATTTTTAGGATAGCCAAAAAAATTATTTTGCTCAAAAAAATTTTGTGTAGCAATATTATTATCCACACTAGTCATAATATATATGTGTAGCCATTGTCCATATCTTTCATAAATCTTATAAAATTGTTGAAAATAAATTTCATATAACGATATTTTACGATGATCATAAAGAATTTTTAAACACCCTTTTGGTTGATTATACCCGAGTCTTGAACTATTTCCTCCTGCAAGTAATACAATTGCATAATGACCATTTTTAACTAAATTTTCACCAAGATTTTGATAATTTTCTTGTTCTTTCAAATTCACTTGATCAATCAAAAACAATGGACTAATCTTAGTCATATCAATTTTCTCATCGATATATGAATTTTTATATAAATTATTTATTAAATCAAAATCAATAGTTTCTATTTGTTTCTCCAGGTTCATTTTTTCTTCATTAGACAAATCATTATAAAATTGCAATAAATGATCTTGACCTAATTCCAATAAATTTTTTCTAATCCCTTTCATTGTCATCTACCTTTTTTTAAATCATCATCTGTATATCCCATATTAATCAATGAATTATAAACTTTAGCAGTATCATTTGGTTGAGGAGGAACTAAATGATTTTTTTGCATATCTAACATATTAAAATAAACATTTTTTAAAGTATCTTTATATGGAATTTTGATAATCTCTGCAGATAATGTATCATCTTTTTGATTTGTATCGATAATTAAATAAGTAAGATAAGGCTCAATTACAGTATTAAAACTTTTATTTACTTGTTCTAAATGGGCAGGTTCTCCAACACTTCCTACATTAATAATTTTTCGATCTTGAGGATGAATTATAGTTTCATTGGTATTTAAAACATTTAATTCTTTTCCTTTATTTTCTGCTATAAAAGGAACATGTGTATGTCCAACTATAGAAATTTGAGGAGTGTTAGATGTAAACATCTTATTATAATCTTTGATTTCAAAGTCTTTATATCTTGTGTGAGAATTATCAAATAATGGATTAAACATAGCATCTAAACTATTAGGAGAAGAATGATAAAAATTTAAAATTGTTTTTTTGATGATTAATTGCTCACTTGTAGGTAAATTATCCAAATATTCAATTCGACTCAAGCCAAGTTTACTTCTAGCAAATTTATATCTTTCATCTGTGGCTACTAAATTGTCACAATTTCCTTTTACAACTATATCTGCATTACTTTTAACCGCATCTACAACCTCAGCAGGATGAAAATATTTGACTACTAAATCTCCAAGGCAAATTATTTTATCGACATTTCGTTTTTCAGCATCTTTTAAAACTAAATTTAAAGCATCAATATTTGCATGAATATCAGAAATTACAGCATATTTACTCATAAATCTCTCTACCTTTCTTAATAATATTTATGTAAATATTTTAAAATTATATTTTAATTATCCTAATATTAGCATTTTATCCATTTTTTTTCAATATTTCCTTAAGTTCATAGAGTTTATTTATTGCCTCTATTGGTGTAATATACATCGGATCAATATTTTCTAAATAATCTTTTATTGGATCATCTTTTTCGTCTTCTTCCCTAAACATTTCTAGTTGAATATTTTCCTGTTTATTTAATTTTTCTGGATTTTTCTCATAAAATGATAAAATTTCATTTGCTCGATTCGTTAATTCATCAGGCATACCAGCAAGTTTTGCCACATGTATTCCATAAGATTTATCCACAGCTCCATCTTTTATTTTATGTAAAAATGTAATCATGCCATTTTCTTCATGAGCAGAAACATGAATATTTTTAATACTTTTAATTTCACTTGCTAAAGATGTCAATTCATGGTAATGCGTAGAAAATAGCGTTTTACATTGTATATGTTTATTAACATATTCCAATATTGCTTGGGCTAAACTCATTCCATCATAAGTAGCTGTTCCTCGCCCCAATTCATCAAATAAAATCAAACTATCTTTCGTTGCATTTAAAATGGCATTTCTTGCCTCATTCATTTCCACCATAAAAGTAGATTCACCACTTACTAAATCATCACTAGCTCCTATACGTGTAAAGATTTTATCAATAATTGGTAAATTAGCACTTTTGGCTGGTACAAACGACCCCATCTGAGCCATTATAATAATAAGAGCTAATTGACGCATATAAGTAGATTTTCCGCTCATATTTGGACCAGTAATTAAAAGTGTCGAAATATCTTTAGACATCACACAATCATTTGCAACATATGCATTATTACTAACTTTTTCAATGACTGGATGAAAGCCACTTTTAATATCAATGATATGATTTTTGTTCATAGTAGGTCGTACAAATTGATACTCTTCTGCACAAACCGCCAAACTTGTCAAAGCATCTAATTCACTTATAATTTCAGCAGTATCTTTCAAAGCAATTAATTGATTTTTTATTTTCTCTTTAATTTCTAAAAACAAATTATATTCTAAGTCAATAATTCTTTCTTCAGCATTTAAAATAAGTGCCTCTTTTTCTTTTAACTCAGGTGAAATAAAACGTTCACAATTTGTAAGAGTTTGTCTCCTTTCCCAATTTAGTGAACTTGGTATTTCTTTTACCTGACCTTTAGAAACTTCTATAAAATAACCAAATACTTTATTATAACCAACTTTTAAAGTTTTAATTCCTGTACTCTCTTTTAATTTAGCTTCAAACTCAGCAATGAAATTTTTACCTCCACTACGAATACTTTTTAATTCATCCAATTCCGTATTATATCCTTCTTTAATTAAATAACCTTCTTTTAAAGTCACCGGAGGATTTTCATAAATCGCTTCTTCTAATAAATTATAAATATCAGTATGCAAAGAGATTTCATAATCAAATCCTAAAGATTGAATAATTGTTTTAATTTTTGGCAATACTTTCAAACTGGCTTTTAATTGTAAAAAATCTCTTGCATTTACTGAACCGCAAGCAATTTTTCCACATAATCGCTCTATATCATAAATTTCATAAAAATTCTCTCTTAGTTCATCTTTTAAAATAAATTCTGTAATTAATTTTTCAATTTTATCAAAACGCTCATTAATTTTAGTAATATCTTTTAACGGATGAAGCAAATAATCTTTTAACTTACGACTCCCCATACTTGTTTTGGTTTTATCTAATAACCAAATTAAAGAATAGGTTCTTTCCTTTAAACGTAAAGTTTCTACCAATTCTAAATTACGTATTGTATGAACATCCATATCTAAATAATCATCTTTATTAATTATATGAACATTTTTTATATGTGAAACATCTTTTAATTCCTTGACAATTAAATAATAAAGCAAATGTTTAATACTTTCCTTAAATCGAATATCCTCTACCGTTTCTAATAATTGTTCACATTCATCTTTTAGAAATTGATCACAGATAGAAACTTCAATTCCATAGGTTCCTTTTAAAAGACCAATAAGTTCAGTATTTGAATTTTCTTTTAACACAATTTCTCTTATTTTTAAATTGAGTATTTCGTTTAATAATTTTTCTTGTTTATGATCAATATACATAACATTTAAACTACCGGTTGAAATATCCGCGTAACATAAAACATATACAAAAGAAAAATCAAGAATACTGCCAATATAATTATTATCATGTTCTGAAAGTAAATCTGTATCAATAATTGTTCCTTTACTTATAACTTGTGTAACGCCTCTTTTAACAGTTCCTTTAGAATTTTTTGGATCTTCTAATTGTTCACAAATAGCCACTTTATATCCTTTGTTGACTAATTTCTCAATATAAGGATTCACTGAATGAAAAGGAACTCCACACATTGGAACTCTTTCTTCTAAACCAGCATTTTTCCCAGTTAAAGTTAACTCCAGTTCACGAGAAGCAATTTCGCCATCTTCAAAAAATAATTCATAAAAATCCCCTAAACGAAAAAATAATAATTCATCTTTATATTCTTCTTTTATATCATAATATTGACGCATTCCAGGGCTTAATTTTTCTTTGTCTACTTCACAAAGTTTCATACTACCACCTAAAAATATTATATCATCAAACAACAATAAAAAGAAGTATTATAAAATTATAGAGGATACTTACTATTAATTCCAAAATACTCTTCCAAAGAAATCCAATTTCCATTGTTATACAACTTTGTTGCTAATTGAGAACCGACATATCTCAAATGCCAGGATTCATATTTATAACCAGTTTTATCTTCCTTGCCTTTTGGAAATCGAATAATAAAACCATATTTATAAGCATTATCACTTACCCATTTTCCTTCTTTAGTGGAAGCAAAAACATCTGCTATTGAATTTAAATCAAAACTTAATCCCGTTTGATGTTCAGAATATCCTGGTCGTGAAGAATATTTTTCAGCTTGCTCTATACCATCTCTTTGTATATATCTTTCAAAAAGTATATTTTGTTCTTGAAATGGACGATAGCCACTTTGAATCCATATATTTAAACCCAAAGCCTCTGCAGCATGTTTCATGTCCAACCAAGCATTATAAACCGTTTTATCAATACAATCTTGGCATTGTTTAGTAACTCCGACGGCAGACTTATAGGTATTTTTAGGAATAAAACCCTCTGCCAATGGATAAGTTTTATTAACAATTAGATAATCATCAATATAAAAAGAACCATTAATTTTATAAATATCCCAACCATTATTTGATTTTTCCACGAAAATTTTTGCTCCAGAAGGAAGTGCAATTTTCGGATAACTATTTTCCAAAGATATTACTTTTAAAAGAAAATCTTCTTCTGTTTTATTGCCACTGGCATCTATTGCTTCATATTTCAAAGAGTAATTTCCTTCCTGATCAAAATTATAATCTCCTTTAACTACTGGCTGAATCAATTCCTTGGAATTATCATAAACCTTAACATTTTGTAATAAATCTATTTCTTTTCCAATAGAAGTTACCAATTCTTTTTGACACTCAATTTTTGGTGCTAGAGTATCAATAATATTAATTTTAAATTTATACACTGCTTCTTTAAAATTTTTCTTATAAGTTACATAAACTTCTTGTTCCCCTAAATTAGAAGTATCAATTTTTGAATTGTGGCTTAAAATTTTTGCTTTATTTTTATTACTAATTAATGAATTTAAATATAAATCACTATTCATTTGAAAATTTCTATTGTCAACGATTAAAGGAATATTTAAAGATTTCTGATAATAAAAATTAAAAACAATTATAAGAATTAAAACAATAAAAATACATAGCAAAATTTTCCACTTACATTTCATTTATACCACTCTATCTTAGAGTTAGTATAGCATTTATAAAATAAAAATAGAAGATTTTTTCTCCTATTTCATTTTATTGATCATTTGGTTGGCTTCATCCATCATGTTATTTAAAAGTTTATCTGCATTTTTTTTAGTTTTTTTATTCATCATCATATATGCAGTTAAACCAGCACCACCTGCCATTCCCATACCTAAACCAAGAAGCATTTTTTTCATTTTTTTATCACATCCTTACCTTTAGTATAGGTACTTCTTTAAAAATTATTCAATAAAACATTTTTTAAAGAAGTTTTTCGATTACTACTGTAATCATTATTCATCGCCATTAAAAAAGATTGTTTCTCTCCTACAAGGACTAAACTTTTTTTTGCTCGAGAAACCCCTGTATAAATTAATTTATTATATAACATTTTATAATAATTTTTACTAATTGGCATAATCACATGAGGAAATTCACTTCCTTGACTTTTATGAATCGTAATGGCATAAGCATGCTTAATCATAAATAAATCCTCTCTATTGTATTCGACATAATTACCATCAAAATCTATGGTAATCACTTCTTTTTTTCGTGGCAGATATTTAACATCAATTTTTTGTATATAGCCAATATCACCATTATAAACATTACAATCAGGATTATTTACTAATTGTAAAACTTTATCTTTTTCTCGAAAAATAACGTCTCCCAACTTAATTTCTTTCAAATGTTCTGAAGGCGGATTAAATAAATCTTGTAAAATCAAATTTAAATGATCAATGCCACTTTCACCTTTATACATCGGTGCTAAAACTTGTAAATCTTCTACTTTTAATCCTTTACTTAAACTCATTAGACAAATTTTTTGAATAATTTTAGAAATTTCTTTACTTTCACACATAAAAAAATTATAATCATCCTTTTTTTCAGTAAAATTTTCACTTAAATTATGATCTTTTATTTCTTTTGCTAAATAAGCAATATAAGAATTATCACTTTGACGATAAATTTGTTCTAAAGGAGTATATGAAAAAATATGACAATCTACTAAATCATTTAAAATAAGTCCTGCCCCAACACTAGGAAGTTGAAAAGTATCCCCCACCAATATAAGTTGGATATTGGATTGTATACCTTTTAATAAAGAAGAAAACAAATAAGTATCAATCATACTCATTTCATCTACTATAATTAAAGTATGCGTATTTTTATTGTATTCATTTATGCCAAAATCATTTGTATCTTTATTCCATTTTAAATAACGATGAATTGTCATAGCTGGTAAATGCGTTGATTCAGCCAACTTTTTACTAGCTCTGCCTGTAGGAGCCAAAAGAGCAATATTTGTTAATACATCAATTGGTGATAGTTTATAATAGTCTATATATAATTTGGTAATCGCATTTATAATTGTCGTTTTTCCAGTTCCTGGTCCTCCTGAAATAATCGAAATACGATGTTCTAAAGCATTCAAAATTGCTTTTTTTTGTTCCAAATTATAAGTTACATTTAAAGTATTTTCTAATGCTTTAATTCTATCTTCAAAATTTTTAATCTCTTTTTTAGGCAAGATATAAATTTTTTTTAAACATTGCGAAATTTCATGTTCCATTAAATAATTTTCTTTTAAATAATATTTATCCTCTTCTATAAAAATCATATCATTTAAAAATAAATCATTCAAAATTTGCTGAAATTCCTCTTCCTCTAAAATAAATTTAAAAAAATTTTTTAAATTAGAAAAAATTTCTTCTTTAAAATAATAAATATCACCATTAGAATCACTCATCCGTTTCATAGTTTCTAAAATACATTCTTTTTTACGAACCGAACTTTCTGGATCAAAATGTGCTATATAAATATGATCCAATTTATTAAAATCAATATATTTTTTAAAATAATATAAATTTTCATGTAAATAAAATTTTGTTTTTTCTTTAAACTTATTAATTAATTTTGTAGCCTCTGCAATAGTAAATCCAAATGATTTTAATTCAATAATTAAATCATCATTATTAGAATGATTCAAAATAGAAGTATATATGGAATTTGCTTTTTTTTCAGTCATATCAGGAACTAATAACAAATTATTAATATTTTCCTTAATCATATCAATGGCATTTTCTCCTAATGTATCGACAATTTTATAAGCCGTTTTTTCTCCACAACCTTTAATCAAAGAACTAGATAAAAATTCAACTACAGCATCTTTACTAGTTGGCTTAACTTTCTCATAACTCTGTATTTTGTATTGATAACCAAAACGTTCATGTTTTATATATTCCCCATATAAAATATAACTTTCTTCAACATTAGGATCTAAAATAGTACCAGCAATCGTTATGGTCTTATTTATATATTCGTTCATGAATTCATCGTTCGTTTCTTTTACTCTAAAAGTCCCTACAAAAAAACCACTTTCATTTTCATAAATTGTCGTTCGTATTTTTCCTTTAATAAAATTCATGAAACTCACGTATAATCAATCTTATAGAAATATTAATTAATTTCTTATTGATTGATCCCTTTCTATTTATATTTTTTTATTA
>CANRKD010000018.1 GCA_947631105.1 uncultured Bacilli bacterium | reverse complement strand
AACTATTATCAATTAGCTGCAAAAGGATATGATGGAGTTGGTAATGGTTTTGAAGCTAAATGTTATACGAATTTTGACACTTTAAAACCATATACTCCTGTATTGAGTGGTGCTGGTCCTAATACTTCGGACCATCCAGGCAACACAAATGTACAAAGTGTTAGCCATAATTGTTCTTCAGACAAAAGGACTACTGATTATTCTTGTGAGATTACTACAATTAGAAATAATCCAAGTGGTGAAACATATATATACACGGGGTATTCAGTTCAAGATGCAGATTCCAATAATGAATCAGGAACTTCTGGAGTTAAGTATATACATTATACTCATACATATGAAAATAATAGTCAATGTGAAGAACAACAGGAGTATAAATGTACTGGTGGAAATTGTTCTTGGGATTTAGTTACTGCAAAATGTGATTTGAAATATAAGTATTCTCAAATTTATACAGTAGATTATGCTGGAAATCGATCAGCAAATCTTAACATTACGTTTATTTATGTATAAGTAAGGTTATAAAAAAATAATATTTTAAATGATAAACATTTTAAATTAAGGATGGTTAAAATGAAAAATAAAAAAGGATTAATAATTGTTATAATATTAGTATTATGTGTTATGGGAATAATAACGTATATCATTATAAAAGAAAAAAAGAATTCTCCTGTAGAGGAAATACCCAATACAGAAGAAAGTGAAAATACAGAGTCTAAATATGATGAGGCATATGAGATAGCAAATTCATTATATTCTTCTGATGAGAGTACAGTAGAATTTAGTGAAGAAGAGGATTATTATCGAATTACGGTTCATGATAAAGAATCGAATGCTGTAAGAAATATTTTTCATATGGATAAAGATACTATGATAATTAGTGAAGAACCACAAAATATAACAGAAGAAGTTACTTTTAGTAGTAATTAAAATAAATGATATATGCCCCGCTTCTTAAAGAAGAAGCGGGTTTTTATATGAAAAAATTAGGTTTTGTTATGATTTCAATAGGTTGTTTTTTATTTTTTGTAGAACGCTTGGAAATATCTTTAAATTCCATTGATTTTATAGTATAATAAACATAGTTTTAAATGGAGGAATAGAAGATGAAATTTAGAGTATCACCAAAAGATTTTGTGATTTTTGTAATTTTTTGTATATTTTTGCTTTATCTTTGTGCAATAGCTGTTTTAAATTTCACTTCTTTTTTTAATGAAGGATCATTTTTTGGATTAAATCCTTTTCCAGCATTTATTGGTAGTAATTTAACTTTGACATTAGCGATGTTTTTTACGGCTATGATTATTATTTTTTCTTCTGTTTCTTCTTATATTTTTGATAAAGAAAAAGGACATGGTATTGGTTTAAAGGTCAAAGAAAAAGAGGAAAAAGGGTATTCAAGATGGGCAAAAGATAAGGAAATAAAAGAAGATAAAAATGTTGAACACGTATCTGCTATAAGTAGCAAGGTGGATGCTGCCGGAATTCCTTTGATTAATAATGGAAAAGATATATGGGTTGATAATGGAGAATATCATAATTTAATTATCGGTTCTACTGGATCTGGTAAAACAGAAACAATTGTTAAGCCAATGGTAAATTTACTTGCTAAAAAGGGCGAAAGTATGATTATTACCGATCCTAAAGGAGAAATTTATAAATACAGTGCCGAATATTTAAAAGAACAAGGGTATAAAATTATAGTTTTAAACTTTCGTGATCCTCAAAACGGAAATGCCTGGAATCCTTTAACTTTACCTTATCAATATTATAAAGAAGGTAATGTGGATAAATCTACTGAATTATTAGATGACGTCGCTTTAAATATTATCAGAGATCCAAATAATAAAGGAGAGCCATTTTGGGAGAATAGTGCAGCGGATTATTTTTCTGGTCTTGCTTTAGGTTTATTTATGGATGCTAAAGAATCAGAAGTGAATATGAACTCTATAAATTATATGAGTTCTGTCGGAGAAGAGAGATTTGCAACAAGTAATTATTTAAAGGAATATTTTTTGTTAAAAGGAGAAGATTCCAGTGCTTATATTTTTGCATCCGGAACAATTAATGCTCCTAAAGATACCCAAGGAGGTATTACCTCTACATTTCGCCAAAAGGTTCGTACCTTTGCTTCACGTGAATTATTAAGCGAAATGTTATCTCATAGTGACTTTGACATGAGAGAAATTGGTAAAGAAAAAACAGCAGTATTTATGATTATTCATGATGAAAAAACAACGTATCATAGCTTACTGACTATTTTTATTAAACAATGCTATGAAACTTTAATTGATGTAGCAAAAGAAATGGGAGGAAAATTACCATACCGTACTAATTTTATATTAGATGAATTTGCTAACATGCCTCCATTAAAAGATGTAGATTCTATGGTTTCAGCCGCTAGAAGCCGTGATATTCGATTTACCTTTATTATTCAAAACTTTGCTCAATTAAATGATGTATATGGAAAAGAAGTAGCAGAGGTAATTAAAGGAAACTGTGGTAATTTAGTGTATTTAATTAGTACTGAGATGGCAGCATTAGAAGAAATTAGTAAAATGTGTGGAGAGGTAAAATCAAAAGAAAAAGATAAAACGGCCTCTACACCTCTTGTAACAGTTACTGATTTACAAAGAATGAAATTATTTGAAGTCATTATTAAACGTTTAAGAAAAGATCCTTTTAAAACCAAATTAGAGCCCGATTTTAAAATGGATTGGGGAATTGAAAGAAAAATGGCGGAATTGCCAAAACGGGAAAAGGAAGAAATTCAATTATTTGATATTAAAAAATTTGTATCGGAAGAAAAACGTAAAAAAATGATGCAAGATTTAGAAAAATCAGAGAATAATAATACTTCATCATTGGATATGCCAAATTTTGGTAATCCTATGGGAAATTCAAATCCATTTATGGGAGGATTTAATCCTAATCCATTATTTGGGGGAAATACTCCTTTAATGAATCAACCCGTAAGTCCAAACCCTTTTATGAAAAATGCCCCAATGAGCAATGAAGAAATCGATCGTATGATTGCTGACATTGATAAAAAATTAAAAGAATTAGATGAAGAAGAAGCAAAACAAAAAGAGTTAGAAAAACAAACAACTAAAAAAGAACCAGTAGAACAAAAAGAAGAAGTGCATTCAAAAGAAAAGAAAAGTGCCAAAACAAATGAAACAAAAAAAGAAAAGAAGGAACTTTCTGAAAAGAAAATTTCTGATAAACCAAAAATAAATGTAGATGTAGATAGTGTAATTGTAAAAAATAATATTATTACAGATGATGAATTTTTTGATGACTTTTTTACAGATGAATAGTTGATAATCATCTGTTTTTTTATTGAGTATTCATATAATAAATTGGTGAGTAAGATGAAAAGAATAGATTTAAATATATATAACGAAAGTATGGGTACATTAATTGATGTATCTGATCCCTTAACTTATCAAAAAAAAATGATTCCTGGTAGTATTAATATTCCATATCAACAACTTTTATTACATTATAAAGAATTATTAGATAAAAATAAAAAATATTATATAATATGTACCAAAGGAATTCATAGTCGTAAAGCAGTAAGTATTTTAGAGTTTTATGGTTATGATGTAACACAAGTAATAAGAAATAATTAATCTATACATGTAAAAAGTAAAAATAAATAAGTAAATCCAATAAAAATGTGAATTTATGATATACTAATATCGTGATGATTATGTTAGGATATTTAAAAAATATTGATCAACTTATAAATAATTTATTATTAGGTATGGGGATTTATGGCCCAATCTTAGGATGTTTTTTAATTCTAGTGGAGTCCATATTTCCTTTTTTGCCACTATTTGTTTTTATCACTATTAATTTTTTAGTTTTTGGAAATATTATTGGCTTTTTTATTTCTTGGATATTTACTGTATTAGGCTGTTTAATATCTTTTTTATTATGTCGTAATAAAATAAAGATTTGGTTTAATAAAAAAATGGAAAATAAAAAGAAAATCAAAAAGATAATGAAAATAGTAAATACTATGAAAGTAGAACAATTAACACTATTAATAGCCATTCCATTTACACCAGCATTTATGGTTAATATAGCAGCAGGGCTTTCCAATATGCCAATTAAGAAATATATGATATCTTTAATCATTGGAAAAATATTTTTAGTAATTTTCTGGGGATTTATTGGCACAAGTTTATTACAAAGTTTGACTCATCCCACAGCTTTAATTAAAATTATTATTCTAGTTTCTATTGCTTATGTAATTAGTAAAATAATAAGTAAAAAATTTCATTTAAATTAATAATAATCTACTCATATTTGTAACTTCATCAATTTACTAATTGGTATTATAAGTGCTATAATAAAATTTAGAAAGAGAGTAGAAAATGGAGTATATAATTATTGGGTTATTAATTTGTAGTATTATTTTAGAAATTATAAATTTAATTCAAAAGAAAGACAATAACGACATGACGGAACGCTTAGGACATTTTGAAACAAATATCACAAAAGAAATTGGAGAATTTAAATATGAATTTTCCTCGAATTTGCGGAAAGATTTTGAAAATTTAAATGAGTTAATTGTCAATAAATTAAATTACATAAACGATAAAGTCAATGAACGCTTGGAGGATAATTTTCAAAAATCGAATAAAACTTTTAATAATATTTTAGAGCGTCTATCTAAAATAGATGAAGCCCAAAAGAAAATTGATGGTTTATCTACAGAAATTGTTTCTTTACAAAGTGTTTTAACAGATAAAAAAACTAGAGGGATTTTTGGAGAAGTTAATTTAAATTATATTTTGACAAATATTTTTGGAGAAAAAACGGGAATTTATGATCTTCAACATAAGTTGTCTAATGGTTTTATAGCAGATGCTATACTTTATGCACCAGCTCCTTTAGGAACAATTTGTATTGATTCCAAATTTCCTTTAGAAAATTATCAAAAAATGACGGATAAGACCATTTCCAAAGAAGAAAGAGAAATGGCAACAAAACAGTTTAAATTAGATGTTAAAAAACATATAGAAGCTATTAGTAGTAAATATATTGTACCAGGGCAAACGGCAAAGGAAGCCATTATGTTTTTACCAGCAGAAGCAATATTTGCTGAAATAAATGCATATCATCCAGATTTACTGCAAGAAGCGTATAATAAAAAAGTATGGATTACCAGTCCGACCACTTTAATGAGTACTTTAACAACAATTAGTATGATTTTAAAAAATATGGAAAGAGACAAATATGCTAAAGTGATTCATGAAGAGTTAAATAAATTATCGCTTGATTTTGATCGATATCGTGAACGTTGGGATAAACTTTCTCGAAGTATTGATACAGTAACTAAAGATGTAAAAGATATAAATATTACCACTGAAAAAATTACAAAAAGATTTAATTCTATTAATAGCGTGGATGTGAAGCAAATAGAAAATAAAGATAAGAATTAATTTAAACAAATTACATATTTATATAAAAGAGGAGAAAAAATGATTAATGTTTTAATTGTAGAAAACGAAGAAAATATCAGAGCTATAATGAATAAAGTATTAACTAGAGAAGGATATCATGTAATTGAAGCAAAAAGTGCTGAAGAAGGATTAGATATAATAGATAAAAATCATATTGATTTAATTGTTTTAGATTTAATGTTACCTAAAATGGATGGTTATGAGTTTACTAAAATTTTACGTGATATGGATATTGAAATACCAATTTTAATGGCTACTGCTAAACAATTACCTAATGATAAGCATAAAGGGTTTATCGTTGGAACAGATGATTATATGACTAAGCCTTTAGATATGGATGAATTTATCTTAAGAATAAAGGCTTTATTAAGAAGAAGTAAGATTGTGAATGAACGAAAAATAACAATTGGCAAAGTTGTGTTAGATTATGATTCTTTAACGGTAACTCGTGATAATGAAAAAATAACCCTTCCTCAAAAAGAATTTTATTTATTATATAAATTATTATCCTATCCTGACAGAATATTTACAAGAATTGAGCTGATGGATGAAATATGGGGCTATGAATCAGATAGTGATGATACAACAATAAATGTTCATATAAATAGATTAAGAAATAAATTTGAAAAATATCCTGAATTTGAAATTAAGACGATAAGAGGTTTAGGATATAAAGCGGTAAAAAAAGTAAATGAATAATAAACAATTAACTAAAAAAAATAAAATACATACCTATTTTATTATATGGACATTTATTACATTCATATCATCAATTGGAGTAGTTTTCTTAATATTATTACTTTTGAATTTAAATTTTAATTTTTTAGATATAATTTATAATCATCCTATAGTATTTATGATTGCCTTATTAATTATGTTATTCATCATTGGTAGTATTATGACTATAATTATTGGGAACCCCGTTTTAAAAATAATTGAAGAATTATCTTCAGTTTTAAATGAAGTGAGTAATGGAAATTATAAGGCTAGATTAAAACCTACCAAAGCTTTAAAAGAATTAAATAATAATTTTAATAAAATGATAGCAGAATTGGATAGCGTTGAAATATTGCGAAGTGATTTTGTTAATAATTTTTCTCATGAATTTAAAACTCCGATTGTTTCTATTAAAGGATTTGCTGAAGAATTAAAAAGAAATGATTTAACAGAAGAAGAAAAACAAAAATATTTAGATATTATTATTAATGAAGCAAATCGATTAACAGAATTGTCAACCAATATTTTAAATTTATCTAAAATAGAAAAACAAGAAATTATAACAGATAAAAAGAAAGTAAATATTGGAGAACAAATTCGCAAAGTAATTTTAATGGAAATGAAAAAAATAGAATCTAAACAATTAAATTTAAATTTAGATATTAATGATTGTTTTGCCATTGTGAATGAAGATTTATTAGAGCAAGTATGGATTAATTTAGTAGAGAATGCTATTAAATATAACAAGGAAAAAGGAGAAATTTTTATTTCGGTTAATCAAGATAAAAAGAATATAATTGTGCAAATTAAAGATAATGGAATTGGTATTTCTAAAGAGAACTTAGGGCATATATTTAATAAATTTTATAGAGTAAATAATAACACTACTTTGAGTGGTAATGGTTTAGGTCTGGCTTTAGCTAAAAAAATATTAGATTTACATGATGCTAAAATAGAAGTTAAAAGTAAATTGAATCAAGGGACTGAATTTAAAGTTTATATAAAAAATATGAAAAGTTAATATTCAGTTTATTTTTTTATGATATAAGTTTATTTCGAAGGGGAGAGGGTTTATGAAAAAATTTACAGATTTTATTGTTGATAAAAGAAATATTATTTTAATTTTATTTATAATTTTAACGGGGATTTGTTTATATACTTCAAATAGTGTGCATATCAATTCTGATATTACTAAATATTTACCCAGTACAAGTGAAACAAAACTTGGTAAAGAAATAATGGATCAAGAATTTGATGAGCAAAAATCTAGTACTTTAAATGTAATGTTTAAAAATCTAAGCGAAGATGAAAAAAATAGTACATTAAAAGAATTAGAAAATATCGATGGTGTTGCTAGCGTAGAGTATGAAAATAATGAAGAATATAATCAAGATGGATATACATTATATGTATTAAATGTGGATGATTATGATCATTCAACGACCGCTAAAAATATTTATGAAACAGTAAAAAAAGATTTTAAATATGAGGCGTTGAGTGGCTCCATAAATGAAGAAAATAAACCAGTTTTGCAATTATGGATTGTTGGTTTAGCAATTGGTATGGCAATGGTTATATTAGTGATTTTGAGTGAATCATATATTGAACCATTTTTATATCTGATTTCTATAGGTATAGCTGTCTTTATCAATAAAGGAACAAATATTATTTTTCCGAGTGTATCCAATATAACTAATTCGATAACAGCTATTTTACAACTTGCTTTATCAATGGATTATTCGATTATGTTATCTAATCGTTATCGTCAAGAAAAAGAACATGAAAAAAATAAAATTGTGGCAATGAAAAAAGCTTTATATGATTCATTTAAAGCGATATCAAGTAGTTCAATAACTACGGTAGTTGGTTTATTAGCCTTAGTATTTATGAGCTTTACTATTGGAAAAGATTTAGGTTTTGTCTTAGCTAAAGGAGTATTTTTTAGTCTAGTAAGTATCTTTTTCTGTTTACCAGCTTTGCTCTTATTATGTGATAATTTAATTCAAAAAACTGCCAAGAAATCTCCTAATTTTAATTTAGTAAAATTAGGAAAATATAGTTATAAAACAAGATGGATTCAACTTATTTTTATTATCTGTGCATTTATAGGAAGTTATTTTTTAAAAGGAAATTTAAATATTTTATATACAGATTCTCAACAAGATGAAGTGGGCAAAATTTTTCCAGCCACCAATCAAATTGCAATCGTATATGAAAATCAATATGAAGATTTAATTAGTAAATATTGTCATTCTATAGAAAATGTGGATAAGACGAATCAAGTATTATGTTATGGAAATACAATAAATGAAAAATTAGCTTATAATGAATTAAATGCTAAATTAGAGGATTTAGGTCAAGATACTAAAATTGATGATTATTTATTAAAAATAATATATTATAATTATTATAAAAAAGATGCAAATAATAAAATGACTTTTTCTGACTTTATATCATTTATAAAATCAGATATTTATACAAATGACACGATGGCTAAAAATATTGATGAAGCTACGAAAAATAATATTAATTTATTAGAAAATTTTGTGAATAAAAATAATATGAATAAAAAAAGATCTGCTTCAGAGATTGCTAGTATTTTAAATATTAAAGAAAGCGATGTATCTAATTTATTTGTATTATACAGTAGTAAGAATAATAATGTAGAAATGACTTTAAGTCAATTTATTGATTTTATGTATAAAGAAGTTTTACCGAATGCTCAATATTCTAGTAGTATTGATAGCGAAACGAAAAAATCTTTAGATCAATTAAAAACATTTAATAATAAAAATATTATTAATAAAAAAATGAATGCAGTTGAAATGGCTAATTTATTTGGAATTGATGAATCTTTAGTCAGTCAATTATTCTTATTTTATAACTCTTTGCAAGATACTACTAATAAATTAACCTTAAATGAGTTTGCTAATTTTACTTTAAATAATGTAGTAACAAACGATGCTTACAAAAATATGTTTAGTTTGGATCAAATTGCTCAATTAAAATTATTGCAAACTTTAAGTGATGAACAATTAATCAATAATAAATTAAATAAAGAAGAAATGCAAAATTTATTTATTCGTTTAGACATGCCAGCCGATATGGTAGATTCATTATATAAATTCTATGCTGTGAATAATGGCTATGATGGCAAAATGTCCTTAAATGAATTTGCTACAATTGCTTTAGAGAATACAAAAGATGAAAATTTAATTAAGAGTTTAAACCAAATAACTGTTTTAACAAAAAATTATAATACACCCCTTGATGCAAATAATTTATATAACATATTTGGTAATTCTATATTAACTAAAGAGAAGATTTCATTGATTATAGGAAATAATGGTACAGAGGGAAAAATAACTCCTCAAGCATTAGTAAATTACTTATTAAACAGTAATACAATTGATGATCCAAATGTTCTTACGCAATTAAATGCATCCGAAAAAATAATGAGCAATGCTAATAATAGTTTTGATTATAAGACGATAAGCACAATGTTAAACATAAACGAAGAAATGGCTAAACAAGTATATGGATTAAATGCTTATAATAAGAATGAAATTAAATTAAGTTTAAAAGAAATGATTAATTTTATCAACTTAAATAAAGATAATGCATTGATTAAAGCACAAATTTCAACCCATTTAGATTTATTAAATAAAGCTTTAAATATCATGAATATGGCAAGTAATCAGTATACTTATAATGAATTAAGTAATATCGTTGGTATTGATGCTAATAATATGAAAAATATTTATATTCTATATGAATCAGTCCATAATAAAACTTTAATGACGCCTTATGATTTTGTTAATTTCATTTTAATGAATAAAGAGAATGCTTTACTTAATGAAAAGTTAAATCAAGAAATGGTTACCAAATTAAACTTAGTAAATAGTATTATGGCATCTACATTAAATAATACCTTATACAATGCAAATTCTATGGCTAGCTTTTTAGGAATAGATCAAGAAGTTTTAAATTTATTATTTGGTTTATATCAAAGTTTTAATCAAACCATTTCTTTAAAAAAATTTACAGATTTCTTAATAAATGATGTGATTCCAGATCCAAAATATAATTCTAATTTTGATGAATCAGCAATTCATAAGATTAAAACGATTAATACTATAATGACTAATTCTTTAAATAATACTCAATATAATTCTCAAGATCTTTATAATTTATTAAAACCATTATCAGATAAATTAGATAATAATTTAGTTGATCTTATTTATATTTATTATGGAAGTGAAAAACTATATGATGATTCATGGACATTAACAGTAGAACAACTAATTAATTATGTTAATGATGATATTTTAATAGATAAAAGGTTTGAAAATTTTTTGGATAATGATATTAAAAATAAAATAACAGATGCCAAAGAAATGGTGGGAGCAGCAAAAGAACAATTAGTCTCAGATAATTATTCTCGTGCCATTTTAAATACTAAATTTGCTTTTGAAGATTCTGAAACATTTGATTTTATTAATCAAACATTAGAACAATTAGGTGATAAAGAGGGAATTTATGTAATAGGAGATTCTCCTATGGCATTAGAAATCAGTAAAACTTTTAATTCGGAAATGAATTATATAACCATACTGACTATGATATTTATCTTTGTAGTGGTATGTGTTACATTTAAATCTGTTTTAATACCATTAATATTAGTTTTAATAATTCAATGTGCTGTATATGTAACTATGGCGACATTAACTTTGACAAATACCGGTGTATATTTTATATCACTTCTTATAGTTCAAGCAATATTAATGGGTGCAACAATTGATTATGCCATTATATACACTTCATATTATAAAGAATCGCGATTAACCATGAACGTTCAAGATTCAATTATCAATGCTTATAATAAGTCCATTCATACCATTTTATCTTCTTCTTCCATATTGATTATTGTAACGTTAATAGTAGCTAGTTTAGCATCAGCTATAGCAGCTAAAATATGTGAAACAATCTCTGCTGGAACATTTTGTTCCGTAATCTTAATATTATTTGTATTGCCTGGTGTATTAGCGGTATTTGATCGTTTTATATGCAAAGATGGTTATAAACAAAAATAAAAAATCGTTTAATTTCAACTAAACGATTTTTTTATGTTTATCTAAAATAAATAAAAATAAAGATTGATAAACACAGACAATAGATAGAAAATTTCCATAATTTACCTTTTTTTACTAATTCACTTAACCATTTATAAGAAAAATAAGTAACAATTCCGGCACAGAACATACCTATAACATAAGGAATCATTAAACTGCTATTACTAGGATTATCTATAAAATCGAATACTCCTAATCCCATAGAGGCAATACTAACTGGAAAGTATAACATAAAAGTATATTTAAGAGCAGCTTCTTTTTTTAACTTACAAAGTAAACAGCCGACTAACACAGCTCCACTACGACTAATTCCAGGAATTAATGCCACCATTTGAATCATTCCAATAAAAATAGCATCTTTGATAGTAATATCCTTATCTTCTTTAGAACCGTTTATATTTTTTACTAAAAATAAACTAATGGCTGTAATTAAAAAGGCAATAGCTAATAATTTAATGTTGACAACTTGCTCAATTTTATCTTTAAACAATGCTCCAATGATTCCAACAGGAATACTTCCGATAATAATGAGTAAACAATATTTAAAATCATTTTGCACATTACTTCTTTTTTTCTTATTAAAAATATAAGTAAAAAAAGCATAAATTAATTTTTTAATCTCTTTAAAAAAGATAATAAAAATGGCAATAAAAGATCCAAAATTAACAAAAATTTCAAAGTTTAAATCATTTAACATATTTGTATTAAATAAGTTTTTAAAAAGAATTAAATGTCCACTGGAGGAAATAGGTAAAGGTTCTGTAAAACCCTGTAAAATTCCTAAAATAATATAAATTATATATTTCATAGCATCACCTATATAATTATATAATAAATTTCAGAATTAAGAAATAAAATATACAAAGGAGTAAAAAAATGAATATAATCGGTATATTAATAGGAATTTTATTAACTAGCCTAGGATTAATGTTTTTATTTTTATATACAAATTTATTGACCTTAGGGTATAGTTTGATAGAATATGTTCATTTTATTAGTAAAAGGTTTGAATGTTTACTATTTTTTATAGGTTTGATTTTAATTATATTTTCTATGAAAGGATGGATTAAAAATGTATTATTATTACGATTGTCTACTAAATTTTCAAGAAAAAGAAAACTTATATAGTTTTTATGAATGGGAAGAAACAGATGATGTCGAGTTTGTAAAAAAAATTCCTTTGTTTCGTGTAGACACAAATGTTTTAAAAGATTTTTATCAATATCAAGTCAAATTTCCACTTGAATTTATTGAAAAAATAAAAAATAAAACCGTTTTAAAAAATTATTCCAAAATTTTAGAAAATACTTTTTTAGCATGTGATTCTAAAGATGCTATTGCTTTAGAATTAAATGAAGAAGGTTTAGTAGTTAGTAGAAGTAAACTTCTATTGTCAGATGAAATTAATTTAAATGATGTAATGTTTACGATGAAAGAAACAGAACTAAAGTATGAAAAAGTAGAAAAATACTCTATATCTAAAAATCTTCGTCAAATAGATGAAATAAAAAAAATCATAAATTGTGAAATCAATACTCTTTATAAGTCTAAAAATAAAAGTAAATTAAAATATCTATATTATGAATGGTTTAATTCTCTGAGTGATGATTTAGAAGAAATATATAAACAAATGAAAAAAGAATTAAAAAATAATTTTAATAAGCAACAAGAACATATTTATCATTTGATCAAAAAATCATATAATAAAGTAATTTAAAACATTTTTCATATTTTTATTTTAACTTAGTATGAATAATTTTCGAACATTAGAGAAAAATAAAAAATAAAGGAGAAATAAAAATGAAAAAATTAGGATTAGTTTTATTAACACTAGTGGTTGCAGTAGGATGTGCTTGTACTATGACTAAAGCAAGTGATGCTGTAAAAGATTACTTAGGAAAATATAATAATCAAGACCCAGAAATAATTGCTCAATTGGATACTGTCGCAGAAGAAGAAAATTTTACTGATGAGCAAAGTGAAATTTATAAGGAAATAATGAAAAAACAATACACCGATTTAAAATATGAAATTGTAGATGAAAAATACAATGGGGATGAAGCAGTAGTCACGACAAAAATTAGCGTATATAATTTGTATAAAGTTCAAAAAGAAGCAGAAAATTACAAAGAAGAACATGAAGAAGAATTTCAAGATTCAAATAAGAAATATGATGTCAATAAATTTTTAGATTATAAATTAGAACAAATGAAAAAAAATGATGAAGTAGTGGAATATACGATTGATTTTCAAGTAACCAAAAAAGATGGAAAATGGAAGATAGAAAACGTTCCAACAGAAGATTTAGAAAAAATTCATGGAATTTATAATTATGAAAATGATTAAGAGCTTTTAACAAAATAAAAGTTCTTTTTTTATTTTGGATTATATGTTATTCTTTTTAAAAGAGAGAGGTACTATATGACTAAAAAAGAATCACTAAAAGAACAAATAATAAAATATGTTGTTCCAATGTATTTGTTAAATATATTTCTAAGAATAATATAAATTTTTTATTAAAGATTCTTTTTGCTATTATTATTTTCCTTCATATATCTATTTTTCCGAGGTGGATTTTATATAGAGATTTAGCTTATGTAAGTGGTTTAAATCCAAATATAAAATTATCAAAAAACAATGAGATAGAGTTCAGGACTAAAAAAGTAGATTTTTTCATACAATTTCTTAGGTGAATGTCATGAAAAAACTACTTTTATTTTTATTTTGTTTAGCTCCTTTAAATGTTCAAGCAATTAGTGCTCGTAATATAGTAGCTATGGATATGGATACTCACCGAGTGTTATATCAAAAAGCCATTCATGATCCTCATTTGATTGCAAGTATTACAAAAATAATGACCACCACAATTGCCTTAGAATTAGGAGATTTGGATGCCCAAATAACCGTAAGTGATACGATTTTAAAGGCATATGGTAGTGCTATTTATATTGAAGTAGGGGAAAAAATAACTTTAAGAGATTTATTATATGGTTTAATGCTTCGTAGTGGCAATGATGCAGCTTTATTAATTGCTGAGTATATTGGTGGATCAGTAGATAATTTTGTCAAATTAATGAATGAGAAAGCTAAAGAAATTGGTATGAAGAATACGACATTTATAAATCCTCATGGACTTGATAATAGTAAAACAGATGGAAATATGTCTACAGCTTATGATATGGCTCTTTTAACAAGTTATGCAATGCAAAATGAAGAGTATAAAAAAATTGTGGGGACAAAACAATACGTAGCCAAAACAGATAAAAAAACTTATAGTTGGACAAATAAAAATAAGTTATTAACAACTTATGAATATACCACTGGAGGAAAAACTGGATATACTGATAACGCTAGAAGAACACTTGTTTCTACTGCTTCCAAAGATAATAGAAATATTGTTGTTGTTTCTTTAAACGATCCAAATGATTGGAAAGATCACATGGATTTATATGAATCTATTTTTAAAGAATATCGTAATGAAAAAATTATAGATGCTAAAAATTTTGAAGTAAAAGAAGATACTTATTATAAAAAGGATAAATTATACATTAAAGAGGATGTCTACATTCTTTTAAAAGAAAATGAGAAAAAAGATATTTCTTTAGATATTGAACTGATGAAATTAAAAAATTATAAAACAGATGATTTAGTAGGAACGATAAATATTAAATTAAAAAATAAAACGATAAAAGAAGTAAATATATATGTTAATAAAGAAAAACATTTAACACAAAGCCAAAAAAGTTTGTGGCAAAAATTAATTGGATGGTTTAAAAAATGATTAATAAATTATGGGGTTTATTTATTATTATCGGAATTGTATTTACATTAATAACGGGTAATATAGATACTTTAAATGATACCATTTTAACTGGAGCAAAAAATGGAGTAAATATAGCTGTTGAATTAATTCCGATACTTGTTTTATGGTCAGGAATTATGAAAATAGCGGAAAAAAGCAATTTACTAGAAAAAATTGCCCGTATTTTTCAGCCCGTTCTTTCAAAATTGTTTCCTTCATTAAAAAAAGACAGCAAAGCACTTGGTTATATTACCTCAAATATTGCGGCGAATGCTTTAGGATTGGGCAGTGCTGCAACTCCTTTTGGCTTAAAAGCGATGGAAGAAATGCAAAAAGAAAATGATTGTAAAGATACCGCTAGTGATGCGATGATTACCTTTTTAGTATTAAATACAAGCGGGGTAACAATTATCCCAACTACAGTAATTGCTTTAAGATTAATGCACCATAGTATGAATCCAGAAGAAATTATTTTGCCAGCCATTTTAGCCACCATTTGTTCAAGTATTGCAGGTTTATTTTTAGATTATATCAGAAGGAGTAAGAAAAAATGAGTACATTTTCTAAATTTATCATTCCTTTATTTGTAGTATTTGTAATTGGTTATGGATTAAAAAAGAAAGTTTTAATTTACGATACCTTTTTAGAAGGGGCAAAAGAAGGATTAATAACGGTTTTTCATATCTTTCCTTCTATTGTAGCAATGGTCTTTGCCGTGAATATTTTACTCAATAGCCATATAATAGAAATAGGGTTTCAGTTTTTAAAACCTATTTTAAATATAATGAACATTCCCTTAAATATTTTACCAATGGCTTTAATTAGGCCCATTTCAGGGACAGCATCTTTAGCTATATTAAATGATATTTTTTTAAAATTAGGACCAGATTCGATGGCGGGAAGAATGGCATCTGTTTTACAAGGCTGTACAGATACCACTATATATGTTTTAACCCTATATTTTGGTAGTGTTAAAATTACCAAAACACGCTATGCCTTGTCAACAGGATTATTTGCTGATTTTATTGGAATAATTGCCAGTTTTTTAATTGTGAATTTCTTTTTTGCTTAACAAAATTTTATGCTCAATTTGACTTTGTATATAAATTATGATAGCATAGAAAATGTTCCGCAAAAAAAAAGAGGTAGAGTTAAATGAAAAATTTACCGTCGGTTAAGGCCTTTATGGCCATAATCGCGATTATAATTATTACTATTTTTTCTATTAAAGAAATAGATGGTAATAAAATGAATAGTAATACCTATTTTATTGAAAGTTCTACACTAGTAAGTAAATTAGGTAGTCAAAGACTATTACAAAAAAGTATTGTGAATAATGAATTATTAGCAATCAATGAAAATAAAAAAGAAGTGAAAGCTCCTATTGAAATTCCTGAAGAACCTGTTATTGTGTATGAAGGAATGACAATGGATGAATTAGCTTCAAAATTAGATAAAAATCTAAAATCAACATTAAAGGGATATGGTAAAATATTTGCTGAGTATGCGATAAAATATGAAGTGGATCCTTATCTTTCACTTGCTATTGTTCTACATGAGACTGGATGTTATTCAGGAACTTGTAGTTCATTAACAAGTAAGTGTAATAATATTGGAGGAATGAAAGGTGCTCCCGGATGTGGAAATGGCCCTTATAAAAAGTTTAGTTCTTTAGATAAAGGAATTAAAGCGTTTTATAAAAATTTATCTAAAAATTATTATAAAAAAGGATTAACAACTCCAGAAACAATTGGAAAAAAATATGCGGAAAGTACTACTTGGTCAAATAGAATTCATTACTATATCAATATAATTAGAGAAAGTTAGAATCTTAGATTCTATCTTTTTTCTTGCCTTTTTTATCATGAAAAGTTATAATATATATAATAAAGGGGAATGAGTCATGAATAACGAAACTAATAGTAATGATACATTAGCAAATCAAAATATACAGAATGGAACTCCAAATTTGAATCCGATTGACCCAACCAATCAAAACTTTGGAAGTACAAATACTCAATTTCAATCACCAAATGTTTTTGAGCCAGTTAGTGCAGCACCAAATCAACCAATAAATCCAATGGATGCTATGAATCCAGGAATGAATAATATGAATGTACAACAACCCAATACTTTTGGAACAGAGAATTCAGTGCAAAGTCAACCGATTAATTCGATGGATGCCATGAATCCCGGAATGAATAATATGAATATGCAACAACCAAATGCTTTTGGAGCAGAGAATTCAGTGCAAAGTCAACCAATAAATC
>CANRKD010000017.1 GCA_947631105.1 uncultured Bacilli bacterium | reverse complement strand
TAATTTCATTTTCTTTTCCTCTCCTATTTTATATTTATTATTTTAAACTATTTTCTTGTTCCTGACAACTAAAAAAATTAGATTATTCATCTAATTCTTCAATTGCTTTTTCAAGTTCTTCCCTACTCATTTTTGTATAGCCTTTTATTTTATTTGATTTAGCTATCTCTCTTAATTTTAATAAAGATTGTTCTCCTTCTTTTAATGGTTCTAAATTTTCTTTTATTTCTCCTGTTGTTACTAAAGATTCAATTTCTTCTTTTGTAATAGTTTCTCTTTCCATTAATGTTCTACTTAATAACATCACTAAATCTTTATTTTCATTTAAGATTTTTTTAGCATCTTTATAACAACTTTCAATAATTTTACGAACTTCTCTATCTATTTCTAGAGCAACTTGATCTGAGTAGTTTTTGGTTTTATTATAGTCTCTTCCTAAGAAAACACCTTCGCTCTTTTGTTCATACTGCATTGGCCCAAGTTCACTCATACCATATTCAGAAACCATACTACGAGCAATATTGGTTGCTTTTTTAAAGTCATCACTGGCTCCGGTTGTAATTTCCCCTAAGAATAATTCTTCTGCAGCACGTCCACCTAGCAATCCTGTAATCGTGGCAAGCAATTCTTTTTCCGTCATTACCGCAATTTTTTCTTCTTTTGGCAACATCATTGTATATCCACCAGCCATACCGCGAGGAATAATTGTAATTTTATGAACTTCATTAGCATCTTCTAATTTAATACCAATAACAGCATGTCCAGACTCGTGGATACTAACTAATTTCTTTTCTTTTTCTGTTATTTTACGACTTGTTTTTGCCGGACCCATTAATACACGGTCAGTTGCTTCATCAATGTCCTCTAATGTAATTGCATTTTCATCTTTACGAACTGCAAGCAAAGCTGCTTCATTAAGCAAATTTTCCAAATCTGCTCCACTAAATCCTGGAGTACGTGCACTGATATTTTCTAATTTTACACCTTCAGCTAATATTTTATTACGAGCATGAACTTTTAAAATTTCTTCTCTTTCTCGTGTATCAGGTAAATTAACTGTTACTTGTCTATCAAAACGTCCTGGTCTTAAAAGTGCTGGATCTAATACGTCAGGTCGATTTGTGGCAGCGATAATTATAATTCCTTCATTTGCTCCAAATCCATCCATTTCTGTCAACAATTGATTCAAAGTTTGTTCTCTTTCGTCATGTCCTCCACCAAGACCTGCACCACGTTGACGTCCTACTGCATCAATTTCATCAATAAAGATTAAACATGGTGCATTTTTTTTAGCTTCTTTAAACATATCACGAACACGACTTGCTCCTACTCCTACAAATAATTCAACAAAATCAGAACCACTTATATAATAGAAAGGTACGTTTGCTTCTCCTGCGACTGCTTTAGCAAGTAAAGTTTTTCCTGTTCCTGGAGGCCCTACTAATAATACACCTTTAGGTATACGTGCTCCAAGCTTTTGAAATTTTTTCGGATTTTTTAAGAAATCAATTAACTCAGAAACTTCTTCTTTTTCTTCTTTTAATCCAGCAACATCACTAAATTTAATATTTCCTCCATCTTCAGATAATTTTGCACGACTCCTTCCAAAATCCATAGAATTTTTATTTCCACTAGCCATTTTTGTAAATAAGAAATAAGAAGCTACTACAATTATAACTAATGGTAAGATGTTTATAATAATATATAAAATTGAAACTGTTCCTGGGTCTTTATTTGTATTATATACTTCTAAATCGTTCTCTTTCGCATAATTAGTTATTTCAGTTAAATCTTTTTCTACTACTTTTGATGTAAAAGTTTCCTTTTCTTTGTAATTATTTAATTTTCCTTCAATGTAATAAACTGAATCTGAACTACTTGGGGTAATGGTTATTTCTGTAACATTACTATTTTCTAGCTCCTTTAATAACTCTCCTGTAGTTAACTCATGATTCGCAGCTCCACCAAAATTTAGCACTGTTAAAACAAAAAATATAACAGCAACTAAAATAATATAAGGAAAAAAATTCTTAAATGTATTATTATTTTTATTAATTATCAATTTTAACACTCCTCACTCATCACATATTTATATATTATATCATAAAATTCATCAATATTTCTGTCGAATTTTGATTTTTTTATTCCAGGTATCCAAAGTATTATATCATTACTATCAACAATTATTGGCCAATGATCTCTTTTGTCTATAGGTATTTTTTCATCAATAAATATATTTTTAACTTTTTTTCTACCTTTTAAATTTTTTATTTCTATGAAATCACCTGGATTTCGATAACGAACATATAAAGGCAATTTTACATCTTTGCTATTTAAGCGCAATACATAATTACTTTTTATAGTTTCACAAGATTCAACTTTTTTAATGATAGAAAAACTATTTATTTTACAATAATCATTTAATAATATTCTATTCTTTTCATGATCCATGCTTTTTTTAAAATAGAGTTGATTGTAACTTTTAATTATAGTTTTTTTCATAGGTAGATTAAGAGTTAAATTTGCTTTGTTACTTTTACAAATATTCATAATTTGTTGTAAATGTTTTTCATTAATACTTGGAATATTTTCTTGATATTCGTTTTTTATTATGTATTTTAAAACTCTTTTTTGTAGCACCAAATCTAAATTATTAAATTCGTGCAAATTCACCTTATCAAACTCAAGTACTTTCGTCAAGGCATTTTCAGTTTCTTTTTTTAAAAATTCTTCTATTTCAAAAATCATTTCATTAAATTTTAAAAATTTTTTATTGACTGTTTTATTTTCTTCTTTTAATATTGGCAAAATTTTATGACGATAACGGTTTCTTGTATAATTTGTATCAAAATTAGATTGATCAATACAATAATTTATATGATTTATTTTATTATATTTTTCTATTTCATCTTTTGTAGTGTAAATAAGTGGCCTTAAAAGTTGATAACTGTTAAAATCCGTTTCTTTATTAAATCCAGCATATCCTTTAAAAGAACTACCTCTGACCAAGCGCATTAAAATAGTTTCTATTAAATCATCCCCATGATGTGCTGTCATTATATAATTTGCTTTATATTTATTTCTTAATTCTTCAAAAAATAAGTATCTTTTTTTTCTGGCAAATTGTTCTATATTTTCTTTTTTATACTCTTTAATTCTCAAATATTCAAATATACTTTTATTTTCTTTTACTATTTTTTCAACAAAAGTTTGTTCTTCTTCGCTTTCTTTACGAAGATTATGATTTACATGTGCACAAATTATATTTAAATTTAATTTTTCTTTTATTTGTAATAATAATGAAAAAAGACACATAGAATCCGGTCCACCAGATAACCCTAAAATAATAGTATCTCCTTTTTTTAATTTTTGATTTAAATAACTTATTACTTCATTCAAAATTATCACCTAATTGTTTCATATTTTATGACATTCTTTATTTAATTGCAAATTTATGTTCTTATAGATATATTTGCATTTACTAAATGATATGAATTTGTTACAACAATAAATGCCTCATTATCAATTAATTTTACACTTTGTTTTATTTGATAATATTTTCTACTATCTACAACAGTTAAAATTAATTTTCCTTTTTTATTTTTAAATCCCCCATAACAGTCAAAATCTGTACTATCTATCATTAATTCTTGATGTAAATAATCCTTAATTTCTTTATATTTTTTTGAATAAATATAAATTATTTTAGCATTTCCATTACCTATAATTGTTTTATTAGTAAAAATACTAATAAATATTAAGGAAATAAATGCATAAATCATTGTTGTAAAATTAAAAGCTAAAATACCAAAAAGTGTTATTATTCCATCTACTATAATAATGGATTTAGAAATAGGCATATATAAATATTTTTCCATAATCTGATTAATTATATCTGTACCTCCCGAAGTATGACCACTTTTAAATATGATCCCATATCCTACTCCACTTGTTATTCCTCCCAATACAGCAATAACAATTAATTCTAAATCATCTATTTTTATATAATTTGTAATTGAGCTAGTTATAGAAACAAAAATAGGAAATAAAAGGGATCCTAAAATAGTTTTTCTAGTTTTTTCCTTTCCCAAATATATATAACTGATTACTAAAAGAAAAAAATTTGCTAAAAAAATAAATATACTTTCATTGACATGAAATAATTTATTGATTATTAATGAAAGCCCACTTATGCCTCCTGCAGCCAAATGATATGGAGATAAAAACAAATTAAATGACATAGCTACTAAAAGAATTCCTATTATTAAATATAAATAATTTAACACTTTATTCATTTTGACTTCCTACTTTTAAAACAGATTCAATTAAAGGAAAAATATCTCCGTCTAAAACTTTTCCAACATTACTCGTTTCAAATCCAGAACGATTATCTTTAATTAATTTATAAGGTTCTAATATATAACTTCTTATTTGACTACCAAAATTAATATTATCCATTTCCCCTTTTAAATTGTTTATTTCTTTTTCTTTATTTTGTCGTTCTAATTCATATAATTTATTTTTTAATATTTTCATAGCTTGTTCTTTATTTTGCATTTGACTTCTTTCATTTTGACAAGTTACCACGATTTTAGTAGGCAAATGTGTAATACGCACAGCAGAATTGGACGTATTCACTGATTGCCCTCCTGCTCCACTAGAATGATACACATCTATTTTTAAATCACTTTCTTTTATTTCAATATTAATATCTAAATTATATTCAGGTGTTACTAAAACGGAAGCAAAAGAGGTATGACGTCTTTTATTTGAGTCAAATGGTGATATACGTACTAAACGATGAACTCCCTTTTCACATTTTAAATAACCATAAGCATAATTCCCTTTGACATAAAATGTTATACTTTTTAAACCTGCTTCATCACCGTCTTGACTATCTATAATTTCATATTTATAGTTCATGCGCTCAAAAAATTTTTGATACATTCTAGATAACATGCTCGCCCAGTCACAAGATTCTGTACCTCCTGCACCTGGATGAATTTCCACATAACAATTTAATTTATCGTATTCTTCATTTAAAAGACAAGCAAATTCTAAATTTTTAACCTTTTCTTCTAAAGCCATTGCTTCATTTTCGATTATTTTTAAATCATTATCTTCTACAATGTTTATAAGTTCTAAGTTATCCACAACATTTTCCTCAATAGACTTATAATCATCTATTTCTTTTTTTAAACTGGATAATTCTTGATTTATCAGATTTGCTTTTTCAATATTTTGCCAAAAGCCTTCTTGATTTACTGTTTTTTCTAATTCTTGCAAACGATTCTCTTTTTTTTCTAAGTCAAAGAGACCTCCTTAAATCTTTTAACTTACTTAATATCTTTTCGAGATTATTTTGTAATTCATTTTTATTCATAAAAAATCCTTTCTTACTACTAATTCTATTATAACGTTTTTTTTCAAATAAGAAAGAATTTTATGAATCTTTTAACTTTTTTTTATCAAATGATAAATTGCACGAATTGCTACATTTATTTCTTTATCAACATCAAAGTCTGTATTATTAGATATTCCGCTTTTTTCTTGTTCTTGATTCCATACTACTAACAAAACTGCAGCAGCTTTTAATTTTAAAATGCTTGCAACTGTATATAGTGATGCAGTTTCCATTTCACTACACAAAGCTCCTGCTTTAATCCATGCATTCCATTTGTTTTCTAATTCATAACCAATGGGCATTCTTTGTGGATTATGTTGCCCATAAAATGAATCCTTGCATTGGATAATTCCCGTGTGACTTGTATAGCCTAATTCTGATGCTGACTTTCTTAGTGCGTTTATTAAATCAATGTCTGCTACTGCAGGAAATTCTATAGGTACGTACTCTTTACTTGTTCCTTCTTGTCTTATTGCTGCTTGAGCAATTACAATATCACCTGCATTTACATCAGGTTGCATACCACCACTTGTTCCAACACGTATTAAATATTTTATTCCAATTTGCGCTAATTCTTCTACACATATTGCTGTGGATGGTCCTCCCATTCCTGTTGAAATGATAAGTATATTTTCCTCTTCTATTTTTCCAAGGAAACTCGTATATTCTCTATGAGTTCCTAACGGATAAGCATTCTCCAATTTTTCAGCTATTTTTTCAACTCTTCCTGGATCACCGGGCAAAATAGCATACTTTGCCCCTTTTATGTCTTCTTTTTTTAAACCAATGTGATACATTGTTTCCATTTTTTCCATAAAATCAACTCTCCTCAAATCTAAAGGTTTCTGGTAGTAAATCTTTTAATTTATACGAATATACCTTTTTTGTTTTTTCATCATATGTATAAATTAGAAAATTAGAATTTGTATATTCAGATAAAAATTGACGACAATATCCACAAGGTAACACCTTAGTAAAATGCGTATCATTTAATTTTTTGGCAACAATTGCTATAGCTACAAAATCTTTTTCTCCTTCTGTTAAAGCTTTGCACATGGCTGTTCGTTCTGCACAAATAGACTCTATTCCATCATTTTCTACATTGAAACCTGTATAAATTATACCATCACTAGTTAAAAGAGATGCTCCAACAGTAAAATTAGAATATTTGCAGCAACAATTTTTAGTGGCTATATCTTTTGCTTTGTTTATTAATTCGATTATTTTTTTATCGTCCATATGATTCACATCCTATAAATTATTATATCATGTATAATATTGAATATAAATATTCAAGTTCATTATCTTTTTTATTCTTATTATTATTGCTAAAAAATTTTTTTATCTTTTACTTTTTATATATTTATAAAAAATTATTTTTCATTTTAATTGCTTTTTATTTAAAATTATTGTATTATATAAGGCAATTTAATACGATATTCATCACAAAGTGGATTACTTTTAAGAATTAATTTGAAGGGAGGCATAAAGTGACTTCAAATATAGATTCAAAACAGGCGTTTTTTAATGGTCAAAAATGTTGGAAACATAAAGATTATATACATGCAAGATTTTGGTTTGAAATTTCTTATCATAATGATTATTTTAAAGTTGAATCTTTATCTAAACTCATTCAAATTGAAATTAGAGAAGGAAAATATGCTAAAGCAAGGGAAATTTTAAATAATCATCAAGATATAAATAGTCCTATTTTAAAACAAGTATATGGACTGTTAGAAAATATTGAAAATAATTTTGAGCAAAGTAAAAAATATTATAGTGAATGTATGCTGACGCCAAATATGCAATATATGTCACTTCTAGCTTTAGCAAAACTTTATGTTCAAACTGGCGATTATGATATTGCATCTAAAATGTATCAAACTCTTCAATTAAATCCTAGATTTTATATCCAAGCTACAATAGGATTAACTTGTTTAAGTATTATCGAAAAAAGATTTTATGAAGCACAACAGTATATTATTCAAGTTGATGAATCCAAACTAACTCCAAAACTTACACATCATTATAGAATTCTAAATACTTATATACAATATTTTTTAGGTCAATTAAAAATATCTGATAATAAGTATGATCCAATACAAGATTATATGATTTATAGATTATTTGATCATAGCGAAGAAACATTACTATCTCATATAGAAAAGCATAAAAATCAATCAGAAAAAGCAACAAATGGATGTTTTTTTAAATATACTGATATAAAGAAACTATTGCTAGATGCAAGAAAAATAATTGATGATATGAATGGAAATCACTTTGAACTTTCAGATATGTATAGATTTAAATTAGATACACCAATTGGATACAAAGGCGACTTCATTACTAGTGATTTATGTGTTGTGACAATGATTGGGACAAAAGATATAATTACTATGTATCCAGTAGCTTTATCAAATGAATTCGATAAGGAAAGAATGTCTAATAGTGAACAGTTAAAACTCAAAAGATTACAAGGAGGTATAAAAAGATGATTAATGAAGAAAATTTAAATAAATTATACAAAAATGTTTTAGAAGGTGTTGAATTAACAACTAAAGAATTAAATAGTTGTGGTTTTAATCCTAAAGATTTAAATGATTTAATTGAACAAGGGAGTATTATTAGAGTTAAAAGAGGATTATATGCTTTAAAATCAGTTGATGAATTATTTTATTATGGTAAGCAATTAATTGCTCAAAAGGAATATGATAAAGCTACTCAATGTTTTTTAAAATGTTTTGAAATCGATCCAACTCATAAGGGAGTTAGTTTTCAATTATTTTTAAGAAGTATTCAGGATAAGAATTATAAAAAAGCCTTTGAATATTTTGATATTTTTTATGACAGTGAAAATGAATTTTATAATGCGGATAGTAATTTTTATTTATATATGCTAAGTATGATTACACCACTTCCAGAAAATCATAGAAAATATGCTAAATTTTTGAAATTAGAAGATTTTAGAGTTGATTTCAAAGATAAAAGGTATAGTGATGTTTCTAAGCAAAATAAAATACGATTATCTGCTTTAAATCATAGATTTACTTTAGCAGCAAAACAATTAAATGAAACTATACAGGAAAAAGGAATGTTAAGTGCTCAAGATATAATAATTAAAACATTGCTTGCACAAGCCATTGAAGTTCAAATACAAAATAGGAATAAGATAATAGATTTAATTAACCAAAAGAAATATGAAAATATAATAGAATTTTATAAAAAAATGGAATCTTATCACAATTTAAGTACATCCGATAATTATACACTTATTCTTACAAATGAATTAGTAAATATCATTCATACTAAAAGTATTCCAGAAAAACAAGTATTTAGTACAGAAAATATTTTTGAAGCAATAGATGGCAAAAACTTTGAACTTGCTTTGAGTTTGGCTACTGCAAGAAATCAAAAATATAATGTCAATAAAGATGATAATACTATTTTCCTTTTGCTTGATGAAATCGTTAGTAAATGCAAAGAATTAACTATCAACGCTAAAAAAGAGCAAAATATAACATCTTCTATCACTTCAACAAAAATAAATCAATCATGTAAAAAATCTCATATTATTGAACATAAATCATCTACATCAACATTTGCAGATATTATTAAATTTTTAATGAATGGGGATTTAGATAATTCCTTGAGAACATTAGGAATTTATTTAGCAAATTTAGAGAAAAGTGATTATGAATTTTTAATTGTTGATCTGATCAAAATAAGTTTATTAGAGAAAGATATTGCTTTTACAAAACCAATGATAGCATTAACTTTAATTAGTAAGGAGAATTATTCCTTCGATATTTCTACTTATATTCAAGAATTCTATATTAACCTATCTCAAAATAAATTTGAAGAAGCAAGAATATATTTAGATATCATTTCAAAAGGTAATACGATTGGACAAGATTGTGTTATTACTGATGGTTTATATCAAGTTTTAGAAGATTCAGAAATAATGTTAGGTTATAAACGAAACAATACAACAACAAAAACAGTAGATGAAGTTTTAGAAAAGAGTAAAAGCATTAAGACATCAAACAAACAAAAAATAAGTTATACTAAAACACAAGAACAATCAATAGAGACACCTGTACTAAATCCACTAAAAACCCAAGTACAAGCTCAATCTAAATCAATTCCAGAAGAAATAATACAGAAAAAAAGAGATTCTGAAAAAGAATTTATGGATAAAAAATATGAAGAATTATTAGATAAAAAAGGTATTATTTTATTAAAAACTATGAATAATAACAGAATAGACAGAATTTTTGAATTGACCAAAAATTATCCAGATATGGTAGCATTCGTAATTGGTGAAGGCGATAAACAACAAGTAGTACTAAGATATAAACCGACAATTGATGAATATATGGATGGTAAAAATCTTATAAATTTAGGGAATCAAGCATATAAAGAAGGAAATTATGATGAGTGTATAAAAAACTATTTACAATTACTTCAATTATTTGATAACCCTAGATCAATAATTTATTCAAAATTAGGATTTGCATATATGAAAAAAATGCAAATTCCATTAGCAATAGATTATTTAACAATAGCAACAGATTTGGCAAAAAAAGAAAATATAAATTTTGATTTTAGTGATTTAATAGCTAGACTAAAAGGTGACATAAAAGAAGAAGATGTAAAGCCTCATTTCCAAATGACTCAAAAAGATTTTGATTATAGTGATGTAAGTGACTATTATGGAATTGATAACTTTGTAGAAATAAATAACTTTATTATTGAATCTGGATTAGACGTAGAAAGTGCATGTGAACAATTAGGATTATCTTCAGAAAAAATTGATATCATTAAACTTATTTATGCTCGAGAATTTTATATGCAAGGATATTATAATAAAGGGGATTTATTTCTTAAATCAGTTGAAAGAAGCAAACATAAAACAACAGAAACAAAAAGAATTTTTAAAGAAATAGAAAAAAATAAATTATTTTATCAAAATCGAAAAAATGATAATAATATAGAACTAGTTTTAGCATTATTACCTAAAAAGAAATAACCTAACGTTTACTCTTACCATTTTTTACTTCCTACTAACTTAGTAAGTGAAATAAAAAGCTTTATTACTGGTCTTCGCATAAGTGACTTTTTTGACCGCCAGTCGCACTCTTTACTTGCTGCCCTTTAAAAGGGTCTAAATCTTCAAATGTTATTTGTTTGAATATTTTTCATTAAATGTCCTCCTTCTAATATATTAGAAGGATTTTTTATTATCAACTTACCGCTTAAGCTTTACTGAACCCCAGACTATCTGTGGGTTTTCTTATACAAAAAAAGTATTAACAATAAATGCTAATACTTTACTCGTTTAATATTAAATTATTTTCTTCATTTACGTGTTTTTGTCATAAATCTAAATCTTTAATACTTTATTATTTTGTTAATGCCTCATTTGTCTTCTTGCTAAATAGTTTAATTTAATCATTCTTTCTTTTTGAGAAACTTTTTCTTCTATCAAAAAGCAATTCGTATTTTGTAAATTTTTAATATTACTAAGTGTAATAAATCAGTATAGTCACATATATTACCTTTTAAGGTTAATCTTAGATTAATATCTTTCCATTCTTTAGCTTATACAAATTATTTTTGGTTTTCGGTTAAAGTTGAAACTATGCAATTCTTAATGGCATCTGTATGAACCATATAATTTACTTTTGATAAAAGTCTACTTTATTAATAATTTATTTAATTTTGTTTCATTAGTTTTTATGACTGCTAACTTTAATAATTCTTGAAGATTATTTATTGGTTTATTATCATAATCTAATTCATAAACCCAATCTAAATATTTAATTTTTTCAGCATGATCAGGTCTTCCATATACTACTTTTCCAGTATGTAACCAATATCCAAATTCTACATTAGTAGTAAATGCTGGCATATCTGGTAAATGTCTTGGAATCCAAAATACTATAGTAGTAGCTTCACTTAAAGCTATTCTTTCCCACATTGCTTGATCAACATAACTTTCTTTTGGTTTCCAACTAGAGTATTCAGGAACATATACTATGCCATCAAAACCTATATTTTCTAAAATATTGCATGCCTCTATTCTCCATGAACTTGCATCTTTATTTCTTGGTGTTGGCCCAGCCAAGAATATAGATTTTTCTCCTTTTACAACATCTTCATCTGAATAATTTATTCTCATTTGCACCTCTCAATTTTAAAAATAATTTTTCAATTTTTATAATGTTTTTTAGCTTTTTTGTATTTTCAATCACTCGCAAACCCTTATAAAACCTACTATTTACCACAGCAATTCTTATACTTCTTGCCTGAGCCACATGTTAAGCATACACCAGTATTTATAGTATTTAGGGTATTTATCATATTATTGTTACTATAAATATTTCATAAAATAGGAACAAATTGGGAACATTGTTATCATTCGCTTACAAATTTATTATATCACATATAATAATGGATAATCTATATCGTAGGTTTATTTTAAATTTACTTATATTAAATATAAATTTTACATTTTTATAGTGAGTAATTTATTTTGCTTTTTATATTTTTATGGAATTAAAACAATTAAAAAAATGAATTTAATTATCTTTCTTAATTATATTTATAATAAAATGATTTAATTTTGGTAAATCTTCCACATAAAATCTTTTAAATTCCCATTTCATACGTTTTAAATAATCTATTTTCTTTTTAAATGTTTTATTATCTTTATTACCTCTTTTAAAATTCCTAATAAATGATTTAATTGCTGAAGTACGCTTTATAATTAATGGTTTATTCATAAATAAATGAATATCAGATTTACAAAATAAATCACTACCTTCATAAATAAAATTTTTATTTTTATTTTCTAAAGCGTAATCAACCACCATTTTATCGAATTTTCTTCTATATTCATCTTTTAAATTTTTGGTTAAAATATCTTTTCTCCATGCAATATTTCTAAAATATTCCTTAGTCTCAGGATACTTTCTTTGAAATAAATCCACAAAAAATAAACATTCATCACTGTTATAGCAATCACTCCAAGCTAAAAAATCCTGAATAATGACAACAGCGTTATATTTATTTCCTAAATCTCGAGCTAAAGTTGATTTCCCTGATCCAACTAGTCCAGTAATAAATAAAATATTATTTTCATGTGTAAAAGATTTTAAATTAAATTCCAAATCTTTTCTTGATATTAGCCATTTTGTTTTATTTCCCATTACTCAAATCTCCAATTAAACTACTAAAAATTTTATATTATATTTCATAATTATTTTTTTGATTTATTTACTTTCACATTATAATTTTTCACAAGGATCATTATAAAAATTATAAAATCTTTTATGAGTAAGTTCTTGATTCTTTTTAAACTGATAATATACTCTTACATCTTTTGCTTCCATTTTATATTTTCCTTTCAGAATCCATAATTTGTTCACGATAAGATAGAGGTTTTATACCGTGACAAGACTGGAATATCCATGAATCACTAGCAAAAGAAATGGGTATTTTAGAATCTATGGGTGACTGCAATACTTTTCAAAAAATCTTTTTTTGCTTGCGTATGTATCTGGATGTGAAAAAGTAGATATTTTAAATTGATTCACTCCAATTTGTTCTATTTCTCCCTCTTGATACTCTATTATACTTCGAAAAATGGAGACCGTCATTGGATCTATTATTTTGTTCTCCGTTTTCTAATAATGTTCCTTCTCCTAAAAAAAGCCATTTCTTTTGTTTATCATCAAGATAAACACCACCAACTTCTAAATCGGAATATTTAATTGCAGATGTTTTTTTTAGTTCATGGTTGTTTTGCATTAACATGCTCATATGTACTTTCTTTATCTCGATCAATCAAATTCTCATTTTCTTTATTAAGAAAATCAATGGCTGTCTCAATAGCTTGGCCAATTTTTTTTATATCTAAATAGGTAAACCTGTTTGTAGCATTACCACTAAATTCGATAATAGCATCATTATAAACTTCTCAATTGTAATAAGGACATCTTTCTGGTTTCCATATATTTATAACAGTGGTATTATCAGATAATTTTATAGTGATACCTTTTTTGTAATAACCATTAAATCCACTTCCAGCTATATTAGTAATAATTGCATCATATTGACTACTTAACATTTATAGACACTCCTATAATCTTTTATTAAAAATGTTCTCATTGGAAAAGCTTTGATTTTACGAGGTTTTTGGTATTTTTGGGAACAAATTGGATTTTTTGTGCACATTTTGAGCACATTTTTAGAGTTTTAAGATTTTTTTTATGATTTTTTCAAAACCCTATGCCTCGCAAACCCTTATAAAACCTACTACTTACCACAGCAGTTTTTGTATTTCTTACCACTGCCACATGGACAAGGCTCATTCCTGCCAACTTTTTTTTCTGTTTTTTTAGGAGTTCCTTTAACCTTTCCTTTTCCATCATTTGCTATACCTTTAATTGTTTGTTTCATTTGAGTATTTTGTTCTATATTGGCTTTTAATAAAAATTCAGCTGTTTGTTCTTCAATTTTATCCAAAAGATTTTGAAATAAATCAAAGCCTTCCATTGTATAAGCTTGTAATGGATTGACTTGCCCATAACCACGTAACATAACTCCTTCTTTTAAATGTTCCATTGCACTAATATGCTCTACCCATAAAGAATCAATAATTTTTAAAGAAATAGCACGTTCAAATTCATGGAAGTTAGGAGCAATACTAATTTTCTTTTCATAATCATCTAAAATTCTATCTGATAATATTTCAATAATTTCATCATCTTTTTTATCTAATATGTCTTCAACATTCATTTTTCTATTTTTTAAATAATTTGTATTAATAAATTCTATAATTTCACTTTTATCGTTTTCTGTTAAATACCCTTCAGGTTCAATATGATTTTCTACTAATGTTTTAATTGTATTTTTAAATAGTTCAATAATTGAATCATGAATATTTTCATTATCCAATATCTCGTTTCTTTTTTCATAAATAATTGTTCTTTGCTCATTTACTACATTATCATAATCAAGTAAGCTTTTACGCATATCAAAGTTGTTTCCTTCGACTTTCTTTTGAGCGGTTTCTATACTTTTTGTAATGGCTTTAGAACGTATAGATTGAGCATCAGTCATACCAAGGCTTTGAACAACTTTTTTTATACGATCCGTTCCAAACATACGCATTAAATCATCATCAAACGATACAAAGAATTGACTTGTACCAATATCGCCTTGACGTCCACTACGACCACGTAATTGATTGTCGATACGACGAGATTCATGACGTTCTGTTCCAATGACAAATAATCCACCTAATTTGACTGTTTCAGGCGTAAGTTTAATATCTGTTCCACGTCCAGCCATATTTGTAGCAATTGTAATTGCATTTTTTGTACCAGCTTTAGCAATAATCTCCGCTTCACGTTCATGATTTTTTGCATTTAAAACTTCATGTTTTAATCCAGCTTTGGTTAACAATCTACTTAAATGTTCATTTGCTTCTACTGAAATAGTACCAACTAAAATAGGTTGACCTGTTGAATGAATTTCTTTAATTGTATTTACAATTGCCTTATATTTTCCAGCCATATTCGCATATACAAGGTCAGGCAAATCAATTCTCGCAATTGGTTTATTTGTTGGAATTTGAATAACATACATATTATAAATGTTTCTAAATTCTTCTTCTTCAGTTTTAGCAGTTCCAGTCATACCAGATAATTTTTCATACATTCTAAACAAATTTTGAAATGTAATAGTGGCCATTGTTTTTGTTTCAACATTAATTGTTACATTTTCTTTTGCTTCAATAGCTTGATGAAGTCCATCACTATATTGGCGTCCTTGCATCAAACGACCTGTAAATTGATCAACTATGATTACTTGCCCATTATTAACTACATAATCCACATTCTTTTTAAAACCATAGTTAGCCTTTAAAGCTTGATTAACATGATGAACTAAATTTGTATTCTTTAGATCATATAAATTAGCAATTCTAAAACTTTTTTCTACTTTTTTGCTACCTTCTTCTGTTAATGATACAGATTTAGTTTTTTCATCTACTGTGTAATCAATTTCTTCTTTCAATTTTTTTACAGCTTTATCTGCTTCAATATATAAATTATTAGAATTTGCTTGACCTCCAGAAATAATTAGTGGGGTTCTTGCTTCATCTATTAAAATTGAATCTACTTCATCCACAATACAAAAATATAATGGTCTTTGTACCCTATCTTCTGCTCTGACAACCATATTATCTCTTAAATAGTCAAATCCAATTTCATTATTTGTAGAATACAATACATCACAGTTATAAGCTTCTTGTTTTTCTTTTGGGGATAATTCTCTTAAATTTAAACCTACTGTTAAACCTAAAAATCTAAAAATATTACCCATCCATTCAGAATCACGTTTTGCTAAAAATTCGTTAACGGTTACAATATGTACTCCTTTGCCAGTTAAAGCATTTAAATAAGTGGGCATTGTTTCAGTTAATGTTTTACCTTCACCAGTTTTCATTTCTGCAATATTACCATAATGAATTGCTAGTCCTCCTAAAATTTGGACGTAGTATGGTTTTTCACCAATCACACGATAAGCTGCTTCTCTGACTGCTGCAAAAGCAGGAACTATTATGTCTTCTAAAGTGGCTCCATTTTCTAATTCTTTTTTAAACTCTTCTGTTTTCTTTTTCAAGTCTTCATCAGATAATTGTTGCATTTCTTCATCTAAATCAACAATTTTATTTGCTATATTTTCAAATCTTTTTAATTCTTTATATTCTGAATCGATTAATTTTCTAAAAAATCCCATCTTGTATCTCTCCTTTATATTTTATTATAACATAAACCTATTCATTTGTTTGAATTTTTCTTAATTATAATAATAGATTTTAGTATGCGCATTATTATATATTGATTTTATAAATTATGCAACATAGAAAAAAAGAGATTTCTCTCTTATTCTACATTTATAATTCCATATTTTCCATCTTTTCTTCTATATAATACAGATATACAATCTTCGTCTATGTTTTTAAATATAAAAAAATCATGATCTAATAGTTCGGTTTGTAAAATTGCTTCTTCTTCGTCCATTGGTTTCATTTCAATGCTTTTTCTTTTAACAATTTTATTTTCATTTTCTTCGTTATGTTCTATTTCAAAATTTAAATTTAAATCTAATAAATGTTCTTGTAATTTATTTTTTAATCTGGTTTTATTTTTACGAATTTGTCCTTCAATTTTATCAATAACTAAATCAACGGCTGCATATAAATCTTTATTACTCTCTTCTGCTCTAATCGTAATTTTTTTCAAAGGAATTGTTACTTCGATTGTTTGATTTAAATTATTCACTTTTACATTAACATGGATAATAATTTCATCTGGTTTTTCAAAATATTTTTCTAATCGATTTAATTTATTTTCTATATAATTTTTAATAGAATCTGTTACAGTTATTTTTTCTCCTCTAATATGAATTTTCATACTTTCACCTTCCTTATGTTAATTATAACATATATTATCACCTATAAAATAAAAAAAACTACTAAACAGTAGTTAATTCAGTGCAACTTACATCAATAGCTTGTAAGCCTTTAGAAGTTTCAATTAATTTAAAATTAACAATATCCCCTTCTTTTAAAGTTTTATAACCTTCTTTATCAATTGCCGAATAATGAACAAAAATATCTTCTAAATTATCACATTCAATAAATCCATAACCTTTGTCATTATTAAACCATTTGACTTTACCGCACATGTTAACACCTCTCCTTCTTTTACAAAAAATATATCACTACTTTTAATACTGATACAACAAAATACTATCGACAAAGTTCGCACTCAGTATTATTTATTTCTTTGCCAGTACTAAGAATAATTTATTATTGCTTATGAAAAAATAGATTTTGTCTAAAAATAGTGATTTTTTGTTTAAAATTTAAATTTTACTCATCTTTAACTTAATTTTTTATTTTTTAAGCTATTTTTTTAAATATAATTAATCATTTTAACATTTTTCGATATTTTTTATGTTATTGTTGTCTAGTATAGGTGGTAAATTTGAAAGAAATATTTGTTAACAATTCTCTAAATTATTTGAAAAAACATAATGCTTGTAATAAAAAACAGGAAAATATTTTTAAATATACATTAGAATCACTATATTCTTTTGTTACTAAAACTTTGGTAATTTTGATATTTTCTATATTACTTAATTCTTTTGAAATAACTGCAATATTACTGGTTTGTTACTCTATATTACGTGGTTTTACTTTTGGAATTCATGCTACTAAAAATATTTATTGTTGGATTATTTCACTTTCAGTGTATGTTTTATTTCCTTTTCTTATTAAACATTTTTATTTGCCAATACAATTTATATATTTCATGTTTTTTATTGGTATTATAGCAATTTTACTTTGGGCTCCCGCAGATACCAAAGCTAGACCTTTATTAAATAGAAAAAAAAGAATTGTTAATAAACTTATATCTTTATGTATTTCCCTTATATATATTATCGGAGCATTTGAATTAAATAATTATAATTTTAAAGAAATTGTCTCTATTTTATTTTTATTAAATACGGTTTGTATATGTCCGTTAACTTATTATATTTTTAGATTACCTTATAAAAATTATCGTTTTTATAATAAAAAATAATTAAGGTTTAAATTTTTTTATATAGATGTTTAAACTAGATAGGAGGAATAATTTATGGCTATGTTAATTGCAAACGCTCTTAGTGCATTAGCTAAAATTGCTAATAATGGAGTATCTACATTTACTTTAGTAGGTCTTTGGGATGAAACAAAATGTCCAGAAGAATTATTATAATATATAAAAGCACACTTTAAAAAGTGTGTTTTTTAATTTGTAATTCTATAAAATAGAAATTATTAATGATACTAATTTTTTCTTT
>CANRKD010000016.1 GCA_947631105.1 uncultured Bacilli bacterium | reverse complement strand
TTTTTTTAGTTGTCAGGAACAAGAAAATAGTTTAAAATAATAAATATAAAATAGGAGAGGAAAAGAAAATGAAATTAGAAAAATTTAAGAAAAATAAAAAAATAAGAAATACCCTCCTAACTCTAGGAATAGCGAGCGTCATCCTGGGGGGGGGGTATATTAATCTATAGGAGTTATGCCCTATACCAGGAGAGCAAAAGCTATGATGTATTACAAGGAATAATCCCTGAATTTGGAGATATAGAACTAGCCTATACAGTAGATGGAGAAAATTTGCCAGATGCATTTCCAACAAAAGAATCAGGATATATAGGAAAAGAAGTAAAATGCAATGATGGAGTAACAGCAAGCTGGAATAATATCACGTGGACATTAAGTGATATAAAAGTTAAAGATAAAAAAAGAATAATATGTACAGTAAATTTTAGTGAAGATACAAGTGAAGCAACATTAGCAGAAAAAGCAAAACGAGGGGACTATATAGAAATGACTCCAACATTAGATAATTTTACTGTTCCTTCATCGTTGACAGGATATAATAGTGATCAAACAATCAATCCAAGTGAGTTAACCAAATGGAGAATAATAAACATAAAAAAAGATGGAACGATAGAATTAATATCTGATTATATATCTACGGGAGTAATTTATTTTAAAGGTTTAACAGGATATAAAAATTATGTAGGAATATTAAATTTAATTGCAAATTCATATACAAATAGTAATTATACAATAGGTTCTCGAGCACTAGGTTATAATGGACAAACTTCTTTTTTAAAAAATGAAAATGAAAATATAGATACAGAAATTTCTTTACATGATTCAGATTTTTATATAATTCATTTGATGTATAATACATATGGCGGAAAGATAAATAAAACTGAAACAAATGGTGAATATTGGATAGCTGGAAGAGGAACATTTCAATTTAATAATCAAACTAACTATGGTGTTCGGCTAGTACGTTCTTATAAGGATGATTATACTTCTCAATTAATTGGTATACAAGCTGATAATGTGGTAAAAGAACAACAAGCACACATAAGACCAATTGTAATATTAAAATCTGGTATAACGACAAGTAGTGGTAGTGGTACGAGCGATAATCCGTGGAAATTAAACTAATCAGTTAACTAAAAAAATGAATTTGTATATTTTATATTAAAATTTAGAATAAAGAATTAATAATTTTGTTTAATTCTTTATTTTTTGTTTATAAAATTTAATAAAATCTGTAAGTTGCTTCTAAAAATTTAATTTGCTATTCTCATAAAAAAGGAATGGTAAATATGAAACGAATAATTTCAAATGAAAAATTTAAAGAACTATTTTCAAATATAGAATATCGACGTAAATTAGATCAAGTTATATTAAATTTTTTTGGATTAGATACTACAAAGCCTTTAAATGAAGAAGAAAATTTTACCAATAGCATTTTTTTAGAATTTATTCTATTTATAAATACAGAATACATACTAAAAATAAGTGTAAAAGATACCCAAAAATTGTTTAATCATTCTAAACAATTTTATATAAATATTAGTTTTAGAGAAGTGGAACGATATCATCAATTATTAATGCCTTGCTTTTGGGAAATTTATTCTCCATATTCTTTAAAAAATTTAAATAATAATAAGTTATATTTAATCGCGGCATTATTATCTGCGAACAATATGAAAGAAATAGAATATATTTTATTTAAATTACATATTTTCAGTAAAGTAGAAATAGCTAATATAATAGAAGCAATCAAAAATTAAATAAATAACTATTCTTTATAAAGACAAAAATTTATTATTGTGATAAAATAATTTTAATGACTAAAATTTGAAAAAAGGTGGTATTATGGCAAAAATTATTTCTTTAGTAAATCAAAAAGGAGGAGTTGGGAAAACAACTACAAGTATTAATTTAGCCGCTGCTTTAGGAAATGAAGGAAAAAAAACATTGCTAATAGATTTAGATCCACAAGGGAATGCATCTAATGGATTAGGTTTAAATACTACAGATTTTGATAATGATATATATGATGTAATAACTGGAGCTTGTAAAGTGAAAAAAGCAATTATAAAGACCAAATTTAAAAATTTATCCATAATCCCTTCTACAATCAATTTAGCCGGAGTAGATGTTGAATTTGTTAAAAAGATGCTTGAAGATATTAATTTTAAACAAAATGAACAACTTCGTATGAAATTAGAAGAAATAAGAGATAATTATGAATATATTATTATTGATTGTCAACCTTCTTTAGGGATATCTACTATGAATGCCTTAGTTGCAAGTGATTCTGTAATTATTCCTGTGCAATGTGAATATTTTGCTTTAGAAGGTATTGCTCAATTATTAAATTCAATTATTTTAGTTCAAAATAACATGAATGCAAATCTAAGAATTGAGGGAGTATTACTAACCATGTTAGATGGAAGGACAAATATAGGATTAGAGGTCATTGAAGAAGTAAGAAAATGTTTTAAAAATAAAGTTTTTAATACAATTATTCCTAGATTAGTAAGGTTAGTAGAAGCACCTAGTCATGGTAAACCTATCAATGCTTATGATCCAACAAGCCGTGCCACACTTGCATATGCAAATTTAGCAAAGGAAGTGATTAGTAGAAATGGAAACTAAAAGAAAAGCTTTAGGGAAAGGATTGGAACAATTATTTTCTAATGAAATTATTAACTTTGAAAATTTTGAAAGCGAAATTGTAAAATCGGCAAAATCAAGTGATATTGTAGAAATACCTCTTAATGAAATTAGAAGTAATCCTTATCAACCACGAAAAACATTTAACGAAGAGTCTTTAAAAGAATTAGCAGAAAGTATAAAGGAATATGGTGTTGTTCAACCGATTATAGTTAAAAAAAGTATAAAAGGATATGAATTAATAGCTGGTGAAAGACGTACCAAAGCATCAAAATTAGCAGGATTAGAAACAATTCCAGCAATTATCAAGGATTTTGATGATCAAGCAATGATGGAAGTAGCTTTGATAGAAAATATTCAAAGAGAAGATTTAAATCCTATAGATGAAGCTTTAGCCTATGAAAATATAATTAAATTAAGCAATATGACTCAAGAAGAATTTGCTAAAAAATTTGGTAAAAGTAGAAGTCATGTTACCAATATGCTCGGTTTATTAAAACTTCCTAATGCTACAAAAAAATTAGTAGAAGAAAATAAGATTACAATGGGTCATGCTAGAGCATTAAGTAAATTAAGTGATGAAATGTACATTGATTCTTTATCAAATAGAATATTAACAGAATCATTAAGTGTTCGTGATCTAGAGCATATTATATCAGAAGAAAAACTTCCTAAGAAAAACAAATTAAATTATAAAGTAGAAGAGAAAAATATTCATTATACTATTTATGAACGTATAATGCGTGAGAAAATAGGTTGCAAAGTAAAAATTAAAGAAAATAAAATAGAAATTCCTTTTGAACGAGAAAAAGATTTAGAAAGAATATTAGAAATTTTAGGAATAGAAATTACGGGTGATTAAATGAAAATAGCTTTAAATATTTTAAACTTTATAGGACAAAAAGAAGTTTATGGTTTAGCTATTATAGTTTTAATAGGAATCGTTGCATATAATTTAGGCAATAAACTAATCGACCAAATTATTAATTATGGTAAAAGTAATTATGAAAAGAAAAAAAGGAAAACAATTGTTAAGTTATTATCCAATGTTGCTAAAACTTTAATTTATGTCTTTGTTATCTTTTTTATTTTAGATTTATATGGGGTAAATACTAAAGGCCTTTTAACCAGTTTAGGTGTAGCAAGTGCTTTAATCGGATTAGCATTACAAGATACTTTAAAAGATATTATAAGTGGTATTGATATTATTTTAAGTAATTATTTCGTAGTAGGAGATTATGTCATTTACAATGATTTTATGGGAGAAGTTATTGAAATGAGTTTAAAAGCTACAAAAATCAAAAAAGTAACAGGAGAAGTTTTAGTAATTGCCAATAGAAATATTAATCAAATTATTAATATTAGTCAAAAAAAAGCTAGTTTAATTATAGATATTCCTACTGCCTACGAAGAAAAAACAGAAAAAGTAGAGAAAACCATTAATAAAATTTTAACAGAGACAAAAAAAATAAAAGGAGTATCAGATCAATCAAAATACTTGGGTATTTCCAATTTAGGAGATAGTTCAGTTAATTATACAATAAGCATTATTTGTTCTCAAGATAATCAATGGCAGATAAAAAGGGATATATTAAAAATTATTAAAGAAATGTATGAAAAAGATAAAATAAAAATCCCTTATCAACAAGTAGAGGTGCATAATGAAGAAAGAGTATAATCTAAATGATTTAGTAATAATGAAAAAAGCTCATGCATGTGGCACAAATGAATGGAAAATTATAAGAGTTGGGGTAGATATTAAAATTAAATGTATGCATTGTGGACGTGAAGTCATGATGGATCGTTTAGAATTTGAGCATAAATTAAAAAAAGTTGTAGGTGAAAAAAATGAATGTAAATAAATTAAAAGAGAAAATAACTCTACATCCTATAATGGCAATTTTAATATTAGTTGGGATGACTATATTAATAAGCGGAATTTTAGCCTTTTTTAATATTCAAGGAACAATAAGGAAAATAAGCCCAACTTCTTTAGAATATAATTCTTCTGTTACTGAAGTAGTTTCTTTATTTAATATTCAAGGAATAAAATATATTTTTACCAGTACAGTGTCAAATTTTGTGGCTTTTGCTCCTTTAAGTAGTTTAATTATTATTTTGATTGGAATAGGTGTAATGGAGAAAAGTGGCTTTTTAAAAACTGCGTTTACATTACTTACAAAAAATGCAAAGAAAAATACGGTAACTTTTGTTTTGATTTCAATCAGTATTTTATTAGGTATTATTGGTGATTTATCTTATATAATTCTTATTCCACTAAGCGCAATATTATTTCAATATGGAAAAAGAAACCCTTCCATAGGAATAATTGCTTCTTTTGCGGGTTTATGTTGTGGTACAGGAATAAATATTATTTTAACTAGTATAGATTCTTCTCTATTATCACTTACACAATTAGCTGCGAATATGATGGATAAAAATTATATAATAAAAACAAGTAGTTTTGTTATAATTATGGCTTTTGCTTTTATATTAATTGCTTTTTTATTAACACAAATCACGGAAAAATATTTAGTTTATAGATTAGATAAATATGAATTTCCAAAAACAGAAGTAGAAGAAGAATTTTCAATAGGCAAAAAAGAGAAAAAAGGATTAGCTTTAGCAATTATTGCTGGAACAATTTATTTTTTAATATTTTTATATAATATTATTCCTGGTCTACCATTTTCGGGAAAATTATTAGATGATAGTCAAGTATTTTACATAGATAAATTATTTAGTTATAATTCATTTTTTAGTACTGGTTTTGTATTTATAGTAACCATGTTATTTGTCATTTTAGGATTATTTTATGGAATTGGAGCAAAAACAATCAAAAATAATCGTGATTTATGTGAAAATTTAGGGCATTCATTGGATGGAATTGGCAAAATTTTGGTATTAATCTTTTTTGCTTCAATTTTAATTAATATATTCAAATATACAGAAATTGGAACAATAATTGTTGGAAGTTTAGCAGATTTAATTAATCATGTATCTTTTACCGGAGTACCATTAATCATTTTGCTTTTTGTAGTATCTATTATTTCTACCATTTTTATTCCTTCATCTGTAACTAAGTGGTCAATTATTTCAGGAAGTGTTGTACCAACATTTATGAATGCCGGAATGTCTCCTGAATTTGTTCAAGTTATTTTTCGATTTGGTGAATGTGTGACTATGGGTCTAACCCCATTATTTACTTATTTTGTTGTTTATTTAGCTTTTTTAGAAAAATACAATCAAAGAAAAAGAACAATACGTTTGTTGAAAGGCATCAAATATCAATTGCCATATGCAATCGTTACAGGATTAGTTTTATTGACAATTTTAATTGTCTGGTATATAGTAGGGCTTCCATTAGGTATAGGAGTTTATCCAAATTTATAATAAGGATGTGAAAAAATGTCATTAAAAGCCGGAATTGTAGGATTACCAAATGTGGGGAAATCTACTTTGTTTAATGCAATAACAAAAAAAAATATATTAGCAGCAAACTATCCTTTTGCTACAATTGACCCAAATATTGGAACGGTTACTGTGCCAGATAAAAGACTCGAATTTTTAGAGAATATGTATATGCCGAAAAATTTAGTATCAACAACTTTTGAATTCACAGATATTGCTGGTTTAGTAAAAGGAGCTTCCAAAGGAGAAGGGTTAGGTAATAAATTTTTATCTCATATTCGTGAAGTTGATGCTATTGTAGAAGTAGTTCGTTGCTTTCAAGATGAAAATATAATACATGTAGAGGGTAAAATTGATCCGATTCGAGATATTGAAATTATTAATTTAGAATTAATTTTAGCAGATTTAGAAATAATTGAAAATCGAATTGATAAAATACAAAAAAAAGCTCAAACTACTAAAGATAAAGAAATAGTAAAAGAAGTAGAAACATTAAAAAAAGCACAAGAGGCTTTATTAAACAATAAATCTTTACGTAACATACAGTTTGATGAAGAAGAAAAGCTAATTTTAAAACCATTTAATTTCATTACACTAAAACCTTTGATTTATGTAGCAAATGTTATGGAAGAAGACATAATTGTAGGAGGAAATGACTACACTCAAAAAGTAATGGATTATGCAGGAAATGAACAAGCAGGGGTAATTATAATGTGCGCTAAAATGGAGTCTGAATTGTCAGAATTAGAAGAGAGTGATAAAAAGAAATTTTTAAATGACCTAGGAATTAATTATAGTGGATTAGATAAGTTAATATTTGCAACATATAACTTATTAGGTTTAAAAACATTTTTCACCGTAGGAAAAGATGAAGTAAAAGCATGGACGTTTCGTCAAGGCATGAATGCTAAAAAATGTGCTGGATTAATTCATAGCGATATAGAACGTGGATTTATAAAAGCAGAAATTATGAAGTTTGATGATTTGGAAGAATTAAAAGATGAAAAGAAAGTACAAGAAGCAGGTAAACTAAATTTAGAAGGAAAAGATTATATTATGCAAGATGGTGATATCGTTTATTTTCGTTTTAATGTATAATAATTGTATGATATAATAAATATATTAATAGAAGGAGTGTTTGTATGAAAAATCAAATAATGAGTAAAACTTTCCTTTGGATGTTTCTAGGATTGTTTATTACTTTTTTAACAGGATATGGAGTATCTCATAATGAAGTCATGATTATGAATATTTTTCAAAATTCTACATATATTATTTTATCGATTGTCGAACTTATATTAGTAATTGTTTTATCTGCACGAGTAAGAAAAATGAGCAAGAATACCGCTAGAATATTTTTTATATTGTACAGTTTTGTTTCAGGACTTACTTTTTCATCTATATTTATATTTTATCAAATGACTTCCATTCTATTTATTTTCTTAATTGCATCAATTATCTTTTTAATTTTTGGATGTATAGGTTATTTTACAAATATAGATTTAACAAAATTTGGGACTTATTTAATGATGGCTTTATTAGCAGTATTTATTTGTTGTATTATTAACTTATTTTTAAGTAATCAAAATTTTAATTTAGTATTATCAATTATTTGTGTTTTAATATTTTTAGGTTTTACAGCTTATGATGTTCAAAAGATTAAACGTTTATCAACTGAAAACATTGATGAAGATAATTTAGCAATTATTGGGGCATTAAATTTATATTTAGATTATATTAATATATTCTTACAATTATTAAATGTACTTGGAAATTCAAAAGACTGATTCGCAGTCTTTTTTATAATAGGTGAAAATATGGAAGTAGTAAATTTGGTAATAAATTTAGAATTATACGGTTTTGAAAACACAACTATTCATTTTGTATACAAAATAGATTGTTTAGAGTATATTGATCGATTAACATTAACGTATTTAAATGAAGAACAATTTTTTCAAAAGAATAAAAAAGAAATTTTAAGGAAATTATGTGAACAAAAAAAGTATTATCAATTAGAATTAGATCCAATTGATATAGAAATGTGTGAAGAAAAGATTTATCTTATAAAAGAAAATAAAAAAATACGTGCTTTATTTCAAGAGATATCTTATAAAAATAATCGAATTTCTTTAGAAAATATTATAAAAAATAAAATGCTTGGCCACAGTTTAATTGAGTTATATGAAAGTGATTTGCAAATGCAAATTGATTATGAGTATTTATCGCTTTTTAAAAATTTACCTAAAAGTATAATGAATAAGTTAAAATTATCTAGTTTATTTCCAGAATATAAATTAAAAATAGAAGATATTGAATTGATTTGGGCAGAATTAAAAAAAGATGATCGAATCTTCATTATTATTCGTTTATTATTAGCTAATGAAAATAAATTTCAAATGATGGATGCGATTAAAAATAGTCAAATAAAATCAAGCACTTCTTCAATTAGCACCAAGAGAGTAATAAAATATCGTTTTCCTTATAAAGATGATTAATAAGAAAAATATATAAAGAATAAAATATATTGAATAGCGAAACAAAATAAAAACATTTACTTTATATGTTTTTTTTGTTATAATCGTTTTCGAGTATGAATTTACTCCTTGCTTTAAAAACAGTTTAAAGCCAAATAGACCATAAGGAGGTGTAGAATAATGAAAAAATATGAAATCATGTTTATCGTTAAAGCTGCAAATGAAAGTGATGAAATAAAAAAGACTTCAGATGCTATGCGTCAAATTATTTCAGAAAATCAAGGAAAAGTTGTAGAATTTAATGAACTTGGAGAGAAAAAATTAGCATATCCAATTAAAAAAGAAATTAACGGATATTACTATGTTATGATTGTTGAAGCAGAAAAAGAAACGGTAAGTGAATTTAACCGTAGAGCATTAATTAATGAAAATATTTTAAGACATCTAATCATTCGATTAGACGAGGAGTAGAATATGAATAAAGTAATATTAATTGGAAGACTTACAAGAGATCCTGAGATGCGTACAACTGCTAGTGGAACAGCAGTAACTCGATTTACAATCGCAGTAACAAGAACTTATCAAGATCAAAATGGAGAAAGATCAGCAGATTTTATTAGCTGCGTAGCATGGCGTAGACAAGCTGAAAATATTGCAAAATATTGTACAAAAGGAACACAAGTTGCTGTAGAAGGTAGAATTCAAACTGGTAGTTATGATGCTCAAGATGGATCTAAAAGATATACAACTGATATCATCTGTGATAATGTAACTTTCTTAGGTTCAAAAAATAGTGATTCGAATATAAATAATAATAATAATAATTTTGAAGAACAAAATATCCCGACTTCTGATATAACAGAAGATCCTTTTAAAGATTTTGGAGAAGAAATAGCATTAAGCGATGATGATTTACCATTTTAGGAAGGGAGATTAAATTATGGCAGAATTTCGTAGAAAAAAGAAAAAAATATGTCAAATGTGTGCTGGAAAAAGCGTAGATTATAAAGATGTAATGATTATTAATAAATATATAAATGAAAAAGGAAAAATTATGCCAAGACGTATGACAGGAGCTTGTGCAAAACATCAAAGACATATTGCCGAACAAATTAAATATGCAAGATTTATGGCCTTGATACCATTTGTAAAATAAACAATCTAGAAATAGGTTGTTTTTTCTTGAATAAAAATTCTATTATGTTAAAATAATATCCATGACAAATATGAGAATTAATATAGAAGATTTTACATACTTAAAAAATAAAAAAATAACAGGCATATATAATGATGGTTGGTATACAGATGGTTCATCAGAATATATTTTTAAAAAAGAATTTCCATTGCAATGTTATCGTGAAATATTTTATTCCAATTTGTTAAAAAAATTAGGACTAAAGAGTGTAGATTATTTTTTAGCTAAAAATGAAGATAATTATGGAGTAATCACATCAAATTACAATGCTCAAAATAATTTGGTTTATAGCATTGGAGATATTAGAAGAAAGTATACGCTTTTAAATCCTAATTTTTATAGTGTAGAAAATCTAAAGAAAGCTATTCAGTGGTTTTGTAAAAATGAAAACTGGAGTTATGATTTGAACCTAGAAAAAGATTTGGTCACTCGATTTATTGTTCAAATTCTTTTGGGGAATAGAGATTTAAATGCATCAAATATGGAAATTATTTATACGGGAGAAAAACCGATTTTTGCTCCTTTTTATGATTTCGGAGATTATGGAGAGATACATATTAATGGCCTTATAAAAAGAAGTTATAAATTACCATATAAATCAGATATTGACGCTTATCAATCAAAACCATTAGACACAATTAAAGATTTTTTTCAGTTTGCTTCCAAAAAGGAGCTAGAACTTTATAAAGAATATTTAGAAAAATTAAAAGCAATATCTTTAGATACAGTTTTAAAATCTATTTATGAAATCCAAGAAGTCAAAATTCCATTTTTGATAAGAAAAAAGCTAAAACAAGAAGTAAATGAAAATATAAAATTATTATCTTCAATAAAAAAGTAATGGATATAAACATTGCTAATAAAAAGTTTTACGTGTTATAATAAAAAAGATGGGAGGACTTAAATGAAAGTTATCTTACTAAAAGACGTAAAAGGTCAAGGAAAATGTGATGATATTATAGAAGTAAGTGATGGTTATGCGAATAATTATTTACTTAAAAATAAATTAGCGGTTCCTTATTCTAAAAAAAGCAAAGAATTGTTAGATAATGAACTAGAACTGCGACAAGAAAAAGAAAAAAATAAATTAGCAGAATGTGAAGCTTTAGCAAAAGAAATAAAAAAAGAAAAATTAGTATTTCAATTAAAAGCTGGAAATGATGGAAAAACTTTTGGTTCTGTTTCATCTAAACAAATACAAGAACAATTAAAAGAATTGGGTTATAAGATAGATAAAAAAGCAATTCATTTAAATTATATATTAGATTCATTAGGAACTCATAAAGTAGAAATAGAATTACATAAAAAAGTTAAATTTGATATGGATATAATAATAAAAGAAAAAAAATAAGAAGGTGAAAAAATGGCGGTAAAACGAATGCCTCAAAATAATGAAGCAGAAATGAGCGTTTTAGGAGTTTGTTTTTTAAACAAAACTGCTCTTGAAAAAGTTTGTGAAAACGTTACATCAAATATGTTTTACAATGAAGCCAATCAAAAAATTTTTGAAGCCTTAGAAAATTTATATAAAGAAAAGATACCTATTGATATTACAACAGTAAAAAATGAATTAGACAAACAAAAAAATTTAAATAACATAGGTGGTTTAGAATATATTAGTGAGATAATTGACTCTGTAGCTACAACTGCAAATATTGATTCTTATATTAATATAATAAAAGAAAAAGCAATTCGAAGGAACTTAATCGATACAGCAACAAATATTATTACAGCAACTTATGAAGAAGATAAAAATTTATCATTATTATTAGATAAAGCTGAAAAAAATATTTTAGAAGTTGCTCGTGCAAGAACAACTTCGGAATTTATTCCGATTAGTGAAGCGTTAAGAAGAGCCCAAGAAAATCTAGAAATAATGGCTAAAAATAAAAGTGCTATTACGGGATTAGAAACAGGATTTTATGATTTAGATAAAGCAACTAGCGGTCTACATGCAGGAGAATTAATTATCATTGCAGCGCGTCCAGGTATGGGAAAAACATCATTTGCACTTAATTTAGCTACAAATGCTGCTTTTACAACTGATAAATCTATTGCCATATTTAATTTAGAAATGAGTGCTGAACAACTCGTGAATCGTATGCTAAGCGCTGTGGGTGGTATTGAAGGAGATAAACTAAAAACCGGAATGTTAAATCATACCGATTGGAAAAAATATAATGAAGCAATGAGTCAACTTGCTGATACAAATATTTTTATTGAAGATAATGCCTCCGTTACTGCTGCAGAAATAAAAGCTAAATGTCGACGTTTGGCAAATAGCGAAAAAGGATTAGCTTTAGTTGTTATAGATTATCTACAGCTTGTTACTACAGGGGCAAGATCTGAATCACGACAAGTTGAAGTATCTGATATTTCACGTGCATTTAAAACTATGGCAATGGAATTACAAGTTCCTGTAATCGCTTTAGCACAATTATCACGTAATGCAGAACGAAGAGAGTCAAATCAACCAAGACTTGCTGATTTACGTGAATCAGGTTCAATTGAGCAAGATGCAGATTTAGTTATGTTTTTAAATCGACAAGATTATTTTGAAAATAAAACAGCAGAAAATAAGCCCAAAATAGTACCAGTAGATTTAATTATAGCTAAACATCGTCGAGGTTCAACGGGACTATATCAAATATTATTTGAATTGGATAAAAGCTGTTTTAAAAATTATTTAAAAACAGAACCAGAAGAAATATTTTAAAAAAGGTGAATGATTTTGAAAACAAAGGATATTATAAAAACATCAATAATAACCATGATAATGATTTTACTATTTATAATAGTAGGACTTTTTAATCGAAATTATAATTATGCTCAAAATTATTATCAAGTTTATTTAAATGGCGAAAAAATTGGTTTAATTGCCGATGAAAATGAATTATATAATTTAATAAATGAAGAACAACAAGATATTAAAAACACATATAATGTTTCAAGTGTTTATCCTCCAAATGGTTTTGTTACCGAAAAATATCAAACATATGATGAAGATATTACAAATGTTAAAAATGTATATGATAAAATTAAAGATGCCGATGATTTTACCATTGAAGGGTATATAGTAAAAATCAAATCAGATTCTGAAGATAAAGAAGATATTACTTTATATGTATTAAATAAAGATATATTTGAAGAAGCTTTAAAAAATGTAGTAACATCTTTTGTTGAAAAAAATGAATTTGCAGCTTATTTAAATAATAATCAAGAGGAAATTAAAGATGTTGGACAGATAATTGAACAAATGTATTTTAAAGAAACTATTACTACTAGACTAGCGCATATTAGTGTACATGAAAAAATCTATACAGATCCTATTGAACTGAGTCAATTCTTATTATTTGGTTCTGATAAGGAAGAAAATTCATATGTAGTGCAAGAAGGAGATACAATTGAATCAATTTCTGAAGCGAATAAACTGAACCCTCAAGAATTTTTGATTGCAAATCCAAAATTTAAGGATAAATCTAGTATTTTAGCTATTGGGGATAAAGTAAATATAACGCTTATAAAACCAGTTCTTACATTAGTAGAAGATTTGCATGTTGTGGAAGATGTAGAACAAGCATATGAAACGGAAACGATTTATGATAATACAAAGGAATCTTCCTATAATGAAGTTACACAAGAAGGTATTACTGGTATCGTTCGATATACAAGAAAAAAACAAGTGGTAAATGGAGAAGAAGGACAAGGTGCTGACCCAATTAGTACAGTTACAATTCGTGAGACTCAAAATGAAATAACCACCAAAGGTGGAGTAAAACCTAAAACATATACTTATAATCCAAATAATATTACAGGTTCTTATGTCGATACAGGGCAAGACTGGGGTTGGCCAACTAATCGTCCCTATATTATTACTTCTGAATTTCAATGGCGTTGGGGATCTTTTCATAATGCAATTGATATTTCTGGAACAGGTTTTGGCTCACCGATATATGCGGCAAAAGATGGAACAGTAGTAGAAACCAATAATAATTGTCCAAACAATGGCTATTATGCTTCACAATGTGGAGGAACTTATGGTAATTATATTGTAATTCAACATGCCAACGGTATTTATACAATGTATGCACATTTAATAAAAAATCTGAATGTCAATGTCGGAGACACAGTTACTAAAGGTCAAATTATTGCCTCAATGGGTAATAGTGGTTCATCAACCGGATCACACTTGCATTTTGGAGTTTCTGTGGGAGAACCAAATCAACCTGGAAGTAGTTGGATGAACCCTTGGAGATTGTATAAATAATGCGTGTAGTTGTATTAGCGAGTGGTTCCGAAGGAAATGTAACATATATTGAAACAAAAGAAATAAAGTTATTAATTGATATAGGAAAAAATACTAAATATATTAAAGAAAATTTAGAAAATATTGGAGTAGATCCTTCAGAAATACAATATATATTAATTAGTCATACTCATAAAGATCACACAAGTGCTTTAAAAACATTTGTAAATCGTTATAAAACAACTGTGTTATTGAGTCAAAAAATGTTTTATGAATTAGAAGAAATAAAGGAATATGAAAATATTATTATTTATGAAGACGATATTTTTCTAAAAGATTTAAAAATAAAAACAATTAAATCTTCTCACGATGCTCCTGACGCTAGAAATTTCATTTTAGAAAATAATGAGAAAAGTGTAGTATATGTTACAGATACTGGCTATATTAATCGGAAGTATTTTGATTTATTAAAAAATAAAGATATATATTTATTTGAAAGTAATCATGATATTGAAATGCTTTTAAATGGTCCTTATCCTAAATGGTTAAAAACTAGAGTGGTTGGAAGTTATGGTCATTTATCAAATAAAGATTCTTCTTTTTATTTAAGTAAACTAATTGGTGAAAATACCAAAAAAATTGTATTGATGCATTTAAGTCATATTAACAATACAGAAGAAAAAGCTTTAGAAATGATTCATGAAACTTTTAAAGAATATGAAATTGATTTTAAAGATATAAAATGTGCTAAACGTTCTGAAATCACAGAGGTATTGTAATGATAAAAATAATATGTTTGGGAAAAATAAAAGAAAATTATTTAAAAGATTTTATAGATGATTATAAAAGACGTATCGAAAAATATCATAAAATAGAAATTATTGAATTAAAAGATGAAGACTCTTTGTTGAAAGAAGAAGCAAGTATTTTAAAAAATATTGGAGAAAAAGATTATGTAATTACTTTAGAAATTGCTGGCAAAAAATTATCTAGCGAGGATTTTGCAAAATTTTTAGACCAGTCTTTTATAAAAAATAGTCAAATTACTTTCATAATTGGGAGTTCTTTAGGTTTATCTGATTCTGTTAAACAGCGAAGTAATTTTGCTTTATCTTTTTCAGATATGACTTATCCACATGGTTTATTTCGAGGAATTTTATTAGAACAAATTTATCGAACATTTAAAATTAATAATCATGAAACTTATCATAAATAGGAGATGTTATTAAATATGTTACATAATGATTGGGATGAGGTATTAAAAATTGTATTTGAAAGTCCCGGATTTAAAAAATTTTATAATATTGTAGAAAATGAATATGCTACAAAAACAATTTTTCCACCCAAAGATTATATTTTTAATGCTTTAAAATTAACACCATATAAGGATGTAAAAGTTGTAATTGTCGGACAAGATCCATATCACGGCGTAGGAGAAGCACATGGACTTTCTTTTTCTGTTCAAAAAGGAATTAAAGTACCTCCTTCACTTAAAAATATTTATAAAGAATTAGAAAGTGATTTAGGAATTACTCCTCCTCATGAAGGAGATTTAACGAAATGGGCAAAACAAGGAGTTCTTTTATTAAATGCTGTTTTAACTGTTGAAAAAGATAAACCAGCTAGTCACAGAAATTTAGGTTGGGAACGTTTAACGGATTATATTATTAAAGTATTAAATGTAAAAGAAGAACCAGTTGTATTTATTTTATGGGGAAATTTTGCTAAAGAAAAAAAAGTATTTATTACCAATCCTAAACACTTAGTAATTACATCTCCTCATCCAAGCCCATTTTCTGCAGCAAATGGTTTTTTTGGTAGTAAACCATTTTCTAAAACAAATACCTTTTTAAAGAATCATCATTTAGAACCTATCAATTGGGATTTAAAATAATTCAGAATCAAAAATAATAAAAAAGTTCAAAATATTATCTTGAACTTTAATTTAGATTAAAGAAATATACTAAAAAAACTATAATTTAAAATCATTGTAGATATTATCGGTCATATCTTTACCGTCAAAAAAAGCACTAACTTTAAATTTATGAAACTTTCCTATAATATTTGACGGGAACTTTCGAACATAATTATTTAATTCATTGGTGTTTTTATTAAAATAGCTTGTTGTTGCAGCTATTTTTTCATTTGTTGCTTTTATTTGGCTCATAATCTCTTTTAATTCTTTGTTTTTTTGTAATAAGGGATAATCATCTATTAATTTTGTTAAGATATGAAAGGCATCTTTTAAACTACGATCCATTTCAAAATTAGTGACTTGTTTATTTTTTATATTAATATGTTCTTTAAAATATTCTTTATGATCTTTTAAAATACTCATAACAATATCATTTGCACGTATTAGAATATCGTATCTTTCTCTTAAAGTTTCATCTATAATTCCTTCAGCATGCTCAATTTTCGTTCTTAAAAATTGCATTTTATTGTAGTAAAGCACATATATTATGGCCAAGATACCAATGATAATAACTAAAAATAAAAAAATATATAATATATCCATATGCATCCCATCCAATCCTAATTAAATTATATCATGTATTTTAAAAAATTATAGTCTTAATATGCTATACTATTTACAAAAGGTGATAAAAATGAATATAAAAAATAATATAATTACGGTTGTGGTTGATTCATCTTCTGTAAATTTTAAAGATGGAATATATGGTATCGAAAACAAAATTGGATCTTCACATTTAGAAAAATTAAAAGAAGTAGCAGTAAAACTGAAAATACCTGAAATTATTAATAATGAATTAGAAATGATAAAAATAGTTGCTAGATATGGTCATGCAATTATATTAAATTATGGTAATAGTAACGAAAAACAATCTTGTTTAATGATGTTACCTATGCAATTAACTGAAGAATAAATAAATGTGTTTATGCGCTTAAAAGAAAATTTTGAAAAAGAATATGAGATAATCAATTGTTATGCCATACCAAATAAACCTTTAAGTTATAAAGGAGATTTAAAAAATATCAAATATGAAGATGCAATAAGAGGGGTAACTTTATCTGATGTTGAATCTTTATATAATGAAATAGAAAATCATAAACAATATGCAGGAATGAGCGATGATTTTTATGAGTCAACTAAAAGTATATAAAATAGTAGTTGGAGCTTTAGAAGAAAATTGTTACATTATACAAAGAAAACAAAAAGTTATTTTAATTGATCCAGGGGATGAAGCTGAAAAAATTGAAAAATATATACAAGGATTTAATTTAGTTGGTATTTTGCTAACGCATAATCATTTTGATCATACTGGGGCATTATCCTATTTTGAAGAAAAATACCATGTAAAACATAATGAAATGATTCCAGGTTTTCCATATAAAGTAATAAAAACTCCTGGTCATACAAAAGATTCTTTAACATTTTATTTTATAGAAGAACAAATAATGTTTACGGGAGATTTTCTTTTTGAGGGAAGCATTGGTCGAATGGATTTACCTGGAGGTAATTCGATAGAAATGAAAGCAAGCTTAGAACTAATTTCTAAATATCCTAATAATACAATTATTTATCCTGGGCATGGCGAAAAAAGCATTTTAGGAGAAGAAAAAAAGTATTTTTCTTATTATATGAGTATTTTATAATCAAGAATATAATTATTTAGCATTAGATAATTATGAAAAAGGACTGTCTCCTACTTATTACAGGTTACAATCCTTTAATAGAAACTATTAATAAATTTTTACTTTCTAAAATGTTTGATTAGAAAATGGAATATAATTGATTTTTTCATCAAATTCAACATAATTTAAATAAATCATACGAATCAAATACCATTTTCCTGTTTGTGGATCACTTATAATTAAATGATCTCTTCCAGCTTGCTCAACAATGCCATCATAAATTTTATCTTTCCATTCAACAGAATCTGGATAAGAGACATATGCTCGCACCTTTTTCCCTTTATTCAAACGCAAAATATTTTCAATATAGCTTTGCTCTCCATCATTTAAAGGGTTAAAACTTATATTTCCAGGAGGAGAAGTAATTGTGTTTTGATTGTTGGTATCGTTTGTAGCGCCAGGAAAAGTTGGATTTTGATAAAAACTTCCGTTCATAAATTCACCTCTTTAAATTATATGAAAAACATTTAAAAATATTTATTTATTTTGTATAATATTAACATTAAGGAGAATAAATATGGATATTAATTTTGATTTAAAACAAATTACTAATATTATTACGAAAAAAAATTTTTATATACGTTCTTTTTTTCTCATTTTTGGTATAGCATTATTAACATTAGATTACAATTTATTTTTATTACCAAATAATTTAGTCATTGGTGGGACAAGCGGTCTTGCTATTTTATTTAAATATTTATTTAATATTTCACCAACTATTTTTATATACATATCTAATTTTGCTTTAATAATATTTTCTTATTTCTTTTTAGGAAAACAAGAAACAAAAAAGAATATTGTGGGATCTATCTTATATCCAGTGTTTATATCTATAACTGCTCCTTTAGCTAAAATTTTATTAAATTATCTTCATTTTGATAGTATGATTATTGTGGTTTTATTAGCGGGTATTTTATGTGGCATTGCTAATGGAATTATTTATAAAACCGGATTTACTACAGGTGGAAGCGATATTTTAATGAAAATTTTGAATAAATATGCCAAAATCCCAGAAGGAAAATCCCTTTTTTCAATTAATCTTATTATAATGATTTTTAGTGCACTAATATTTGGAGCGAATAAATTTATTTATGGTCTAATTATACTTTATTTGAATTCAACATTTATTGATCGTATTTTAATAGGAATATCAGATAGTAAATTATTTTTTATCTATACTAAAAAAACAGAAGAAGTTAAAAAATTCATATTAGAAGATTTAAAGATAGGCGTAACTATTTTAAATGCTAAAGGCGGGTATTCAAAAGAAGAAAATGATGTATTGATGTGCGTCGTCCCTACTAAAGATTATTATCTTTTTAAAGAAACTGTGTTGGAAATAGATCACAAAGCTTTTTTTGTTATTAATGATTGTTATGAAGTGGCTGGAGGAGTCAATAAACATAATCATTTTTTTAGTTGATAAAAAAGCTATTTTAGGTTAGAATA
>CANRKD010000015.1 GCA_947631105.1 uncultured Bacilli bacterium | reverse complement strand
TATCAGTAGAATAATTAAATGCAAGAAATGTTATGTTTTTAATGATAATTCTATGTGGTTCAATATAAGATAAATTTGTTTTATCTATTTTTCTAATACTTCCGTTAATAATTTTAGGAGTAGTATTACAAAAATCGCAAATAATATCTAGTCTTCTTTTTAAAGATTCTTCCATATCAATTTCTTGTTTGATTACATTAATCATAGACACCAACCTTTCTGACTAAAGTTTTTTTCTAAATACGAAAAAAACCAATCTTACGATTGATTTCTATATATCAATATTCGAAAAAGTTCGAATAGAAACGTCAATGGTGTCCCCGATTGGAATCGAACCAACGACCTATCGCTTAGGAGGCGATTGCTCTATCCTACTGAGCTACGGAGACATATTAGCACTACATTATTTTATCATAATTGCAACTTACATGCATTAAAAAAAGATACTTTTGTATCTAATCTAAAATAATTAATTCATAATCCCTTGATCCAAACCCAAGATCTGTAGCAGCTTCAATGGTGTGAATCCCATGTTTTGATTCAATTCTTGCAATTAATTAATCTTTTCCTGGATCTTCACTATTATATACTAAATCTAAACATGCTTGATCTATTGCTATAGGATCCAAACTAGCTAAAATTCCTATATCAGCCATACAAGGCGCAGAAGCATTGCCATCACAATCACAATCCACAGAAATATTTTTCATAACATTGATAAAAGCAATATTTCCTTTAAAATAATCAACAACACTTTCAGCTGCATCTGCCATTGCTTCTAAAAAATGATCTTGTTCTGGTATATGACTCCATAATTCTTTTTGATCTGTTACTGCCCCAGCAGTATGTATATAAGCCTTTCCTGCACTTGAAGCAATACCAATAGATAATTGTTTTAGAGCTCCTCCATATCCACCCATTGCATGACCTTTAAAATGAGATAAAACTAACATAGAATCATAATTAGCTAAATTTTTGCCCACATAATTTTTCTTTAAAATTTTGCCATTTGGAATCTCAAGTATCATATCAGGGCCTTCTGCGTCTAATAAATCAAATGAAAAATATTTTTCCCATTCATGTTCTTGTATTAATTTTTGATGTTTCTCCGTAGAATTTCTAGCTCCTTCATAAGCTGTATTACATTCAACTACGGTACCATTCACATGATGAATAACATCTTGAACAAAATCAGCTCTTAAATAATTTTGATTTCCTGCTTCTCCAGAATGCATTTTGACAGCAACGTTTCCAGTTAATTTTTTCCCCAAAGCCTCATAAGCCTTTATAATATTTTCTGGTGTAATTTCTTTAATAAAAAATACTTTTGATTTTTCCATATTATCTCATCCTCCAAACATAATTATTCACTAACATACACTACTTCTGCAAAGTGACCATATTAAATAAAAATAATAAATATATGCCTAATTTCATGCCAATTTTGTACCTTTGCATTTCATAGATAGCAACTAATTTATCTACAACAGTTAAACAAATACTTTCTTTATATTTAGGTAATACCCTACAAGTAGGAAACATATGTGATTCTATCATATTTTTTTGCATATCATTCAGTTGATAGTATTTATTAGCATTTAATAAAGCCAAAGAAGGATGATCAATAAATTTATTCTTATTTGATTTTCCTTCTAATTGATAATTAAAATAAAAATCATGCAAAAAAGCTGCTCGCGTTGCGTCACTACAAGTCGAGAAACCCAAAAACTTTGTAAATAGAAAGACTCCCTTTGCAACTCGATAAGAATGACCATATCTGGAAATACCATGATGAAATTCTTTATCAAGTTCCCTAAAATCATTATTATTTGTTATATCTTTAATAATAGCATCAAATTCTTCTCTATTTTCTTTCGTCAAAATTATACACCTCAACTCAAAAGATTATATCATATAAAATAAAATGTTTCTACCTTTATTCTATGTTATTATTTAAATAATAAATATAACTTACATCTATTGACAGTCAAGTTCTTTACATTTTTCATACTCTATTTCAATAGTAGAATGTTCAATTCCTTTCTTTTTTAAATAAACTTTAATCTCATTTTTTAAATTTTCAAAATTTTTCTTTGTTAAATTTTTATCTACTAACACATGCATTGTAATTAATATTTTCTCACCATCTATACTCCAAGTATGAACATGATGAACATCTAAAACAAATTTAATATTTTTTAACTCACTAGTTAATAAATCAATATCTATAAAAGCAGGTGTTTTTTCCAACATAACATCAATTGCATCTAAAAGATTTTTGATTGCTTTATAACCAATAAATAACGCAATACCCATTGCTAAAACAGTATCCAATTGATTCCAATTTGTAATCTTTATAAGAAAAGTACCAAATAAAACAGCAATCCATCCCAAAACATCTTCAAGCATATGTAAATTTACAGTTTTCTCATTCAAATCTATATTCTTACTAGTTTTATAAGTTGCATAACCATTTATTGCAATACCAAAGATGGAAAAAATAAACATACTCGTTAAATTTAATTTAACAGGATTAAATATTCGTAATAAAGAATTAAAAATTACAATTAAAGCCCCAATAATTAAAATAAACGAATTAATAACTGCTCCTAAAATAGAAAATCTTTTATAACCATATGTATATTTTTTATCGCTTTTTTTAGTTGAAATATTTTCTAAAAAATAAGAAATAGCAATTGCAAATGAATCAGCAAAATCATGCAAAGCATCTGAGAATATCGCTACACTGTTCGTAAGTAATCCCCCTATTATCTCAAAAAGTGAAAAACCTAAATTTAAAAAAAAGGCAATTTTTATATTTTCTTTTTCTTCCATAATCAAACTCCTAATTAAACTTATAAATTTTTTTAGCCAAATTGTAAACTCTTAAAGTAATATAACCACCAACTTTTCCGGGCAAAAGATAGGTCATTCCCGATAATTTTGTAAAACGTAATTTTTTATATAAATCATTATCTATACCTTTAATAAAATCCCATAATTCTTTTCTTTTCCGATAAGATTCAGAATCTCCTTTCATCATTAAATAAACAGACGAAATTGTAACCATCATCGAAATATGACGCACTAAATACGTATATAATTTTGGATAAGTATTTTTAACCATACTAAGATCTAAACAAGAAGCAATTATTTTCGTAACCTTAATCTGTTGATCAACTCTTTTTAACATAACCTGTTCATTTACAGATTGGTCTTCTCTACCAATAAAATAATGATATAAATTTAAATCTAAATATAAAATATTTTTTACAAATGGTAAAGGTTGATGGGCCATAATATTATCCACATAAAAGGTATGTTCAGGCAAATTAATTTTACTTTTCCTTAATACATTAGTCTTATAAATTAATGAATGCATAATCATATATTGACTACTATACAAATGTCCTAAATCATCCCAAGTACAAAGCCGATTAGGTGGAAAAACATTCGCATAACGCATAACTTTTTGTTTATTTTCATACAAATGATCATAAATATAATTGCACAAAATTAAATCGGCTTCTTTTTTACTTTTTTCCATATTTTTAATTTCTTCTAACACTTTCAATAAAGCATCTTTGTCTAGCCAATCATCACTATCTACGACTTTAAAATATTTACCAGTAGCATTAATAAGTCCAGTATTTACACCACTTCCATGTCCACCATTTTCTTTATGAATTACTTTAATAATTTTTGGATACATTTTCTGATAACGATTTGCTATTTCTCTTGTTCTATCAAAAGAACCATCATTAACTATAATAATCTCTACATCTTTACCCCCAATTAGTAAAGAATCAATACATCGTTCCATATATTCTTCTGAATTATAACAAGGAACTGTAAAAGTGATTTTTTTCATGTACCTTTCACCTAACTTAATATATTTATTCTATCATACTTAAAATAAAAATAATATTCTAAAATCCCAAATATTCCAAATTTTAAAAACAAGTCTTCTATTTAAATTTATTTTGAATATTTAAAAGTCGAATTTATTTGACAAACAGTAACCTTAAAGAATAATTTACATTTTGGATTGTAGTTTATTAAACTAATAACACTCAATATTTTTTATTTTCTGTTAACACCTTTATTAAAGTTCTTTTCTTTTCTTCAGAAATAGGACTTGCCGCTGCTTTATCATGCCCTTTACCTCCCATAGCTTCTGCAATTAAGCGAACATTTACATTATCTTTAATATTCCGATAAGAAATAGTACCATAATCTAATGCTATAAGCATTGCAAAGTCCATATCAAAATTATTTTGTCGAAAAAATTCAGCTAGATCATTTCGATATTCATAATCAATAAAAACAATACCAGCTTTTAATCCAAATATTTCTTTATAATAAACTTTATTAGCATAATTAGAAAGTTTTTCTTCAACTTGTTGTATCTTATTACTAATTAGCATATTCTCTAAATCATTAAATGAAAAGCTTTTGCTATCAACAATACTTAACTTATCATACATTAATTTTATATATCCATTGCATCCAACAGAATCAAATAATAAAGTTAATTTATGAGGCATTTCATCATTATATTTTGTTTTCCATTCCTAAGTATCATATTTCCGTGTTAATTCAGAAAAATCTTCAATCTTTTGATTATCTTTATCTATAAAGTTATAATTTACAAGCTATTCATAAAATAAACTAGTACCGCTGCAAAGTCCTTTTTCATCAGATATTCTTATTGTAGCAAAATCATACTTATTATAATTACCTTCTATCGCTGATTTATGATGATCAAATATCAAAAACTTGTCTTTTAATTTATTGTCATTTGCTACTTTGGACAAAGTTGGGTCTTCCAACCACAAATCTGTTACAAAAATCTTATCATAATTATAAATACTTCCATCATCATAGTATTTTTTTACTTCATTTTGAAGATTAAACGCCTCGCATAATACATATTCAACATTATCAAAGGCTAATTTGGCTAAAACAGCATTTCCCATTCCATCTATGTCACTTTTATGAGTAAATAATAAAATTTTCACTATAACATCTCCTATATTAACTTTCTTGTCCTTACAATATGTAAAGGTATTCTCTAAATCAACCAATATTAATTAAATTTATAAATATTTTATCATAAACTTAAAAATTTTAAAACTCGAACAATAATAGTCCGAGTTTGGTATCTAATTGGTACGAATATAGAGGTTATCTACAACTTTTTTTAATAAAATAACTGCTTTTTCTAAGTTTTTTTTCACGTTTTAAGTGTCTAACTACTCCAAAATCTGAATCAGAATGAGGCGAAAGTGAAAAATAATCTGAAACTGATGTTTTTTCGTATAGCCTCATAAGTTCTTTTACCCCAAAAATACTCCCAATTAATGCTTGTCGCATTTCCACGATAGATTGCACTGAAGAAGACTCACATGATAAACTATTTTTTGAATTTTTACTACTCTCTCGAAACATAATTAAATTATTTTTTTTATCAATTTCATCATCTCTATTTTTTAATTCATTAAATATTTCTTCATTGTAATTCATGAAATAACACCTTTCTTAATGTCAATTATAGCATAATATTTAAAATTGAATAATTTTAATTTATGATTTTCTTATCCTTGTGCGATAGCAATAACTACTTCTAATGTTGCATTTTTCTAATCCAACTAAATATTTCATTATCTCTTATTAATTTATTATATATTTGTCTCATAGTTAATCTTCCTTTCAGCTCGTATTTTTCCGAGTTTGATATCTATCTGATGCTAGTGATTAGATTACAACTATCTTACTCATTTGTAATAAACATTGCGTCTCCAAAAGAAAAGAAACAATATTTTAAATCAATAGCTTTTTTATAAAGTTTTTAATATATTTCTTTACCAGCTAAAGCAGAAACTAACACAACTAAAGTACTTTTAGATAAATGAAAATTAGTAATTAAACAATCTATAGCTTTAAATTGATATTCTGGATATATAAAAATATCCATATTCCCACTACTGACTCCTTTTACTTCTGCATTTCCATATCTATTTACGGCATTTTCATCTACTGTCTTGCTTAAAAAATTCCAATACTCTATTACACATGATTTTGTTTCGTCATTTTATCTTTGAAATTGGGTTCGATATATGTACTATAATATTGTGTCTAATGTTGTTTTTACCATTTCGCTTTCTTTATAACCCCCCCAACGGTTGTATTACAAGCAAGATAAGGGACTATTATGACAATAGGAATTTTGATCCTAATGATATTTATAATATTTCTAAAGGACCTCACAAATAAAATGAGTTATTTAATTATACTGAAATACCTAGTTATTTGAAAACTAGCAAAAATCTTATGAAGGTAAAAATAATTATGGAATGAGTTTATAGTAAACACTACTCAAAATAAAGAAAGCTTGTTATAATAAAATTATTAAAATGGATATTATAGTTATTTATTGTGAGTTGTAGTAAGGAGTAAATCTAATGAAAGTATATAAACAAAATGAAATAGATGAACTAGCAAATATATTAAAAAAAAATGGTGTAATAAGTATTCCTACAGATACTGTATATGGTTTATGTGTGCGTATTAATTCAAAGCAAGCATATGATAAATTGGTAAAAATTAAAAATCGTCCTGCTAATAAATCTTTTCCTGTAATGTGTTTAGATGAAGAACAGATTAAAAGTATTGCTATTGTTGATCAAAATGCTGAAAAATTAATTCATGCTTTCATGCCAGGCCCAATTACTTTAGTTCTTAATAAAAAGCCTGAAGCATTTTCATATATTAATAATGCTGGTGAAAAAATTAGTGACGAACTAGCTGTAAGAATAGCTCCATTAAGTATATTAAAAGAATTATTACAAAAAATAGAAAGCCCGATTTTTTTAACTAGTGCTAATATAAGTGGTTGTTCAGTATGTAATACTTTAGTTGATATTGAAAATTTATTTCCAAATTTAGATGGTATATTAGAAGGTGAGGTATCATTTGGAAAAGCTAGTACAATAGTAGATTGTACTTCTAAGAAAATAACAATACAAAGACCTGGCCCTATTTCACTTGAAGAAATTATGGAAGTCTTAAATAAATAATATAATTTATCAAAATAAAAAAAAATAAATTTATAGTTTTAATATAAAAGAAAATCACCTAACTCAATTGCTTTGAATTAGACGAAATCAATCTTTTGGCAACACTCAACACTAGCATATTGAATATTCCTTTTTTATTTTATGCAAGTTTCTTTGACATATTCATAATAACATAAAAAACGACTTTCTTGACAAGTCGTTTTATATTGATACTCGAAAATTTCGAGTTTCCTATCAATCTGGTGCCTCTGGCCGGACTCGAACCGGCACAGTATTACTACTACTGGATTTTGAGTCCAGCGCGTCTACCAATTTCACCACAGAGGCATAACTAAATTATAGCATAATTCATAGATTTGTAAAACTATAATTTTTATTATACAAGTTCTTAACGTTGTTTACATTTTCTCTTTATATATTGACGTAAATAAATCACTTTCTTCATCTGAATTATACTTTGATAAATCAATTGAAGGTAAATCATCTAATGTAGCTAAACCAAAATAATCTAAAAAATCACTTGTTGTCTTATACAAATTAGGACGCCCCACTAAAGTGCTTTTTCCTGCTTCTTTTAATAAACCTTTGGCAACTAATCTTCGAATCATATGAGAAGAAGAAACACCCCTCATTTCATCTATTTCCACTCTTGTAATTGGTTGATTATAAGCAACAATGGCCAAAACTTCCAAAGCAGCCGGACTAAGTAAATTACTATCAGTATTTTCAATTAATTTTTTATAATATTCTTTATGTTCTTTTTTGGTTGTAAGTTTAAATGCATCTCCTAGGTAACTAATACGAATTCCTCGATCATCACTTTCATAAGTTGTTTTTAATTCTTTTAATAATTTTTTTGCATCCTCTAAAGAGATATTTAGAATTTTACATATTTTTTCTAATGTAATTCCTTCATCTCCAACAACAAATAAAATTCCTTCTAAAACACCTTTTAAATTCATTAAAATTACCTACCCTCTACAATAATATTATCAAAATTGTTTTCTTGATAAATAAATAATTCTGCATTTTTACTCATTTGTAAAATGGCTAAAAATGTCACAACTATATACTTTTTACTTCCCTCTTCAAATAAATCAAAAAAATTCATTTTCCTTTTTTTACCTAATTTATCTTTAATAAATAAAATACGATCTTCCACATTAATTTCTTTTTTTGTTACTTTAGTATGAATTGGTTTTTGTAAGCTAATACGTTCTTTATAGGCTAAAAATGCATTAATTAGATCTTCCAAAGAAACACTACCATCATTACTTATTTTTTCATCGCTAAAATCTTTTATAATCGCTGGACTTTTAGTATAAAATTCTGATCTTTTCTCTTCTAATTGTTTAAAAGTATGAGTAAGATTTTTATATTTCTCATATTCTATAATTCTATTTTTTAAATCCTCTTCATTTTGAATCTCAAATTCATTATCTTCTTCCATACTTTCGTCAATAATTCCAACTAGCATTTTACTTTTTAAATGAATAAGAGTCGCTGCCATAATTAAAAACTCACTAGCAACATCTATATTTAAACTTTGCAAATTCTGTATATAATTTAAATATTCTTCAATGATAATACTAGTATTAATTTCATATATATCTTGCTGTTTAGATTTTACTAAGTGTAATAATAAATCGAGTGGTCCATGAAAATTGTTAATATCAATTAAATAGTCCACTTTATCACTTCCTTTAATTACAACTAAATCCCCTAGATTCCATTTCAAAACTAACTACTTTTGCTGCAGTTTTATACTCATAATAATTTTCATTATCTACATTAGATAATTTAACGTTTTCTAAATCCAAAACAGTATTTGCTACAAACCCATTTGTACTAGTTACAAATGATGAAGAAACTCCTTCAATATTATTATAGTTAGATACACGGGATTGCCACAAGGCCAAATCATTTTGATAAGCGCTCTGATTAGCCATTTGGTTATAATTGACTATATCTGAAATTTGAATCAAATCATCATTATGAAAAGTATAAGTAATAGTTTCAAAATTTTTAGTACAAACCAATTCCCCTTCATCTGCTTCATTTTTAGTCAATTCAACATTTGGATAATCTTCTACATTTTTTTCTAAAAAAACAATCTTTTTCGCTTCGCTTGCTGTTTGAGTATTTATAGAATAATTAAAATCTTTACTGACATCCTTAGATACACTTTCTTTAGATAAAATTATTCGTTCCAACAAGGTATTATTATCCGTATATAACTCCATAAAATAATTTCTTTTATCAAAATAAAATTTATTATCTAAAGAATTATGGACTGTATAAGATATAGAATCTGTAGATATTTTAAAATTGTTCAATTGAATTCCTTCTTCTAAATCAACCACCAAATTTGAATCTATTGTATAATAAACAATTTCATTTTCACTTTCCAATTCATTTTCTTTAGGTTCATCCTCTACTTTAGAATTTCCCGTAATAGTAAAATTTCCTTCTTGAAAATAAGTGACTACACTTGGTAAGAAAAAAACAAAAACAATAAAAATACCAAAAACAAGTAACAGAAAGATTGGATTCTTATTTTCATTAGGCATTTCTCCTATTTTAGTAACTGCCAATTCCTCTTCATTTATTTTTAAATTTTTATAATTAAATTTTTTCTTTCTTGCCATTTTCTAATCCCTTCATTCTATACTGTTATTATATCAAAAATAAATCAAAAGAAAAAGGACTTTTAGTCCCTTGGTTTAAATATTAAAACAAATATAAAAGAAAAAACTACTGCCCCAACAATTGCACAGGAACCTTTTGTTAACAATCCTGCAAATAAACCAATAATTCCTTGTTCTTGAAAACCTAAATATGCTCCTTTATATAAAACATAGCCAAAATTTGAAATAATGGTAGTCGCTCCTCCTCCAGCAAAGGCAATAAATTTATCATAAAGCCCTAAAAAACCTAAAAATGCTCCTAAAATAGTAAAAATACTAGTTACATGTCCAGGAGTCAATTTTGTATTATCAAGAATAAGTTGTGCAAAAAAACAGGCTCCTCCAGCAAATAAAAATGCACTTAAAAAATTCATGATATAACCTCCAAACTAAGAGCATGAGCAATACTCGGAATTGATTTTTTTTGATTCGTAGTATCTTTAGAATGTAATGAACCTGTAGCAATAATTAAAATTTTTCTATACTTATCACTTTTTAAAATTTTATTAAATAAAACTAAAGGTAAAGTAACAGGTCCACTTGCCCCTGAATAAATTTCTTGACTAGATAAGAAAATTTCACATCCTGCATCTAAATGATTTTTTAATTTCATACCATAATTCACTTTTAAACACTCTTGAAATATTTCCATACCAATTTTCCCCAAATCTCCTGTTAAAATAACATCATAATAATCACTTGTTCTATTTAATTCATTTAAATGATCCATTAGCACCTTAATTGCTGCAGGAGACATTACAGCCCCCATATGCGTTGCATCATATTGATCAAAATCTACAATTGTTCCAATAGTTGCGGATTCAATTTTAATTTTACTCTTTTCATTAGATACAATTGTTCCAACTGCCCCTGTAGCAGTAAAAGTAGTCGTACTTGCTTTTGGTGCACCATATTCAATTGGAAAACGAAATTGTCTTTCAGCATTTAAATTATGACTGCTCGTAATCACAATCGCATTTTTTAAAGTTTTGCTTTCTATAAAATTACTAGCAACAATTAAGCCTTCCGCAAATGTAGCACAAGCACTATATAATCCCAAAAAAGGAATCATAAAATCTTTGGCGCCAAAATTAGAAATAGCTAATTGATTGGATAAATCTCCCCCAATTAATAAATCAATTTTCTTCATCATTTTATTACGATAAAGTAATTTTTCAAGTACAACTCTTTGCATTTTTATTTCTGCATCTATAAAAGACTTTTCTTTAAAATAGTAATCCTCCAAAGTTAAATCAAATTTACGAATTTGACCTTCAGCTTCTAGCGGACCAGCTATGGAAAAAGCATCTTTTATATAAACATTATTATACTTAAAACTAGCCATAAAAAATCACTCCTAAAATTGCAAAAAAGAAAGCACTTAAAATACCATATAAAATAACACTACCTGCTAATTTAAAAACATTTGCACCTATTCCAGTAATAAAACCATCTCTTTTATAATCAAAAGCTGCACTTGTAACAGAATGTGCAAATCCCGTCGTAGGTAGAATTAAACCAGCCTTAGCTTTTGTCACCCAATTATCAAAAAATCCAAGCGCTGTAAAAAAACAAGAAATTAAAATTACAATTAAACAAGTCCACAGATAAGCTTCTGTTCTAGACAATGCAAAACAATGAATCAATATTGATACAATTCCTTCCGCAAAAACTCCAACAAGACCTCCGATAAAAAAAGCCAGAAGAGCATTTTTACTTTTATTTTCTTTAGGTGTTAAACGATCAACAATTTTTTTATATTCATCTGTATTCATAACAACCTCCATTACTATTATGGAAAAAAACAGCTTTATTATACAAAACAAAAAAATAGATTAAATTTTTAATCTATTACATAAATTCTTTTATTTTTTGCAAACTTCTTTTTTCATATCTTGAAATCATTACTTGAGTTTTTTTTAATTTTCGAGCCACCTCGCTTTGGGTCATTTCTTGAAAATAACGATAAATTATAATCTTTTTTTCCACATCATCTAATTGTTTTATGCCTTCTTGAAGTGCAATTTTATCATCCATAGAAACTGCTTCTTCCATAGGAATCGTTTCATAAATACTTCGTTCACCTTCATTTGCTTTATCTAAACTACTAATCATAATTGTACCGGCTTGAATAGCTTGATTTACTTCTCGAAGACTTGTATTTAAGTAAATAGCTATTTCTTCATTTGTGACTATTCTATTCTCTTTTTGGGCTAACATAAAACGAGTATTTTCAATTTTATTATAAAATGTTAAAATATCTTTACTAACTTTTATTTGTTTTTGCATAGCTAATTTATACATTTCTCCAAAAATATAAGGAAAAGCATAAGTAGAAAATTTAGTTGTTCCATTTTTTTTGTAATTATTATAAGCATTAATGACTCCTAATGCTCCTTGTTGAAATAAATCTTCACGATCTACACCATAAAAATGTTTATTCATAATATCATAAATAAGCCCTGTGTTTAATTGGACAATCGTTTCTTTCGTCATAAAAAGCCTCCTAAACATGAATTAAATCTAAAGCTGATAATTCATTAGATGTTTCTTTTATTCTTAATCTTCTAATTGATTTATTAAATTCTTTCGGTACTTCACACAAAAAAATCTTACCTTTATTAGCTCGAATAGCACATTTTGTATTTAATATGGCATCTAGCCCTGATTCATCTATAGCTGTTACATCAAAAAAATTATAAACTAGAAATTTTATCTTATGTTTTAAGATAACAGGAACTAAATAATTATTTAACTTATAAGAACATCGTTTAGAAACATTCCCACGTAATCTGGCAAATAAAATTCCTTTATTATATTCTAAATCCATATGAAACATATTCATCACCTTTGCGTAGAATAACTATAAAATAAAAAGAAAAATATTTAAATCAATTCGACAAAGGTTATCAAAACTTCTACTATACCAACAAAAAAAGAAGCTAAGCTTCTTGTAAAAGTGTTTTAATTAAATCTTTCCCCTCATTTAAAGAATCTTCATCAGGAATCATAACATAAGATTTTGATTTTTTATATGAATAAGTATATTCATTTCCACCTGTACCGGTTAACGTATTTTTTTCTATCGTCCAACTCGGCATTGATTGAATTTGATTTTTTATTAATTTTGTTAAATTTTTAGTTCCAATATTTGTAACAAATTTTCCTTCTAAAGAATTTAATAAATCCGTATATTTTGTAAGAATATTTTTAGAAAGTAATTTATTAAAAATAGCCTCTAGAACTTGTTGTTGGTGTTTTGTTCGAGCAATATCTCCAGTTGGCAAACTTTTTCTTTCTCTACAATAAGCTAAAGCTTGTTTACCATTTAATTTATTTACTCCCTTTTTAAAGAAATAATTTACAACTTCATTTTCTTCATAATAAGCTCTAAAAGCTTCATCATTATCTACTTCTATACCACCAAGTTCATTAACAATCGATACCAGTGATGTAAAATTAACTTTTGCATAATAATGAATATCCGTATCCAATAAATCTTCTACTGTTTTAACGGATACATCAATTCCGTGAATACCTGCATGAGTTAATTTATCTTTATAAGTTGTATCTATTCCATTCAAATTTACATAATAATCTCTTGGAATACTCGTAAATAATATTTTATGAGTCTTAGGATTTATACTAACTACCATATTTACATCACTTCTTGAAACACTCGTAATCTTACCATAAGTATCTATTCCTGAAATATATATATTAAATGCCTCTTTAGAAATATCAACTTCTTTTGCTAAATTATCATCAATTTTAATATCTATAGAAAAAGTATAAATTACTTTTTCTTTTTCTAAAAATTCACCATGTTCTTCTTCTAAAATACTTTTTTCAGCATCTTCAATTAAAATAGCTTCAACATCTTCGTTTAATAAAGAATCCAATAAATCTCCTGAGTCATCATAAGATTCAAAATTTAATTGAACTTTTTTATCTAAATAATTTTTAGCTTTTTGAGTTGTCTGATCACTAGCATCAGAAACAAAACCAATATCATTATCTTCTAAATCTTTTATTTTTCCATATGAACTTGATTCTAAAACAATAACACTATAATTTTTGGTTATATAATCTTGTGAACTAATTTTATGCAAAAAATCTAAAGTATAAAAACTATAAAATAGCAAAAATAGCATTCCTATAATCATAAGAATAGTTAAAAAAGTCCCAAAAACCCGTTTTTTTACTCCCTTTCCAAATATTAACCATACCATTAAAAGATCAAAAAACAAAAGAAAAATACCAATACAGATAAAATAAAGAATAGGAATTATATTTAAAAAATACAAAGATCCCATTGTAATAAAACTTAACAAAAATAAAAAATAAATTAATCGTCTAAAAATTTTCTTCTTAAATTTTTTTTTTGTATTATTTTTTGTTGCCATATAATCCCTTCTCTAATATTACCTTTATTATAACATCAATTTACATTGTTTTTTTTATTTTAGACAACAAATCGTCAATGACTGTAAACCAAAATAATAAAAAAAATTATAGATTTCTATAATTTTTTAAAGAAAATTCCCACTTGTTAAATTTTGTAATAAACGTACAAATAAATTAAGTACACTAGCCTTATCAACATCTTCTTTAATAATTAACCCTTCTCTTTTAATAACATCTCCATCATCATTAATAATTTCTACTTGTCCAACGTTTTGTTTATTCGTAAGTGGCACTGTTAAATCATTTACAATAATATTATAATCATAATTTGGTTTTTCTTCAGATATTTTTGATAATATTGTTACATTATTTTTTAAATATAAATCAACTTCTTCTTTTTTCCCTTTTTCAATTTTTACTTTTCCTAAAGCTTGATCTTTGTTTAATAATATATTTAACTGATAAGTGTTAAAACCATAATTTAACATATTAGTAGTATCTTTACTCCTTAAATCACTTGTTGGTGCATTCATAATAACAGATAAAAGTCTCATTTCGCCTTTTTTGGCAGTTGTTGTTATACAATAACCAGCTGTTTTTGTATAGCCAGTTTTTAAGCCATCTACCCCTTCATAAAAACGAACTAACTTGTTTGTATTAACCAACCAAATACTAGAACCGTCATTTTTTTTCAAATAATCTTCATAAATACTAGTAAAATTCAAAATTTCTTCATGTTTTAATAACTCACGAGCCATTACACTCATATCACGAGCAGTGGTATAATGATTTTCACTATCTAGCCCATGAGGATTATCAAAATGTGTATTTTTTAAACCTAACTCTTTAGCACGTTTATTCATTTTTTCTACAAATCCTTCAACACTTCCTCCTATTTTTTCTGCCATCGCTACCACTGCATCATTACCAGAAGCAACAGCAATCCCTTTTAACAATTCACGAACTTTATATTTTTCGCCAGTTTGTAAAAAAATCTGACTACCACCCATATTTGAAGCATTGTCACTAATAACAACATCATCATCCATACTTAATTTTCCAGAATCAATTGCTTCCATTATTAATAACATACTCATAACCTTTGTCATAGAAGCGGGAGCTAGTTTTTCATCAATATTTTTTTCAAATAAAATATCTCCTGTAGAAACTTCAATTAAAATAGCACTTTGAGAATTAGGAGCTAAATCTTCCTCAGCATTTACATGAATTAAAAACAAACAGCAAAGAACAAAACCAAATAAAAACTTCCTCATAATTCACCTCTGTAAAAATTTATGAATATAAAAAAAAATTATTCTTTAACTCATCAATAATAAATTCAAAAAAAGTCATACTAATACAAGGTGATTAAAATGAAAAAAAATATCATATCTTCTGTTCTATTTGTCGGAATATTGTTTTTAATAAGTAATATATCTATAATAAATAATAAGGAAGCGATACAAACAATGAAATTAGAAAAAAATAATTCCACAACATTAAATAAAGCCCTTGAAAGTCAAAATTTTAAAGAAGAAAATTACTATCAATATACCGAAATTAATTATATCGATAAAGAAAATTTTATTAATAATATAAACACTTTACTTGCCCTAAAATATACCACTACAGAAATAAATGACATATTTCAAAATGTAAATGATAAAAATATATCTAAAATTTTAGAATCCCCTAAATTAGATTTAAAAAACTATTATACAATTAAAAACTTTGAAGTCGAAAAAATACCACGATACGAAGAATATCAACAAAAAAATAACTGCTCTTTAGAAGAAGCAGTATTAAAAGTAAATATTGGTTTAGATCATAATTTTTATTCAGAAATCCATCAAGCAACTGAATTAAACAATTATACCGTCTTAGTAAATAAATATAATTCTCTTGGCAATTATGAACCGCAAGACTTAAAAAGCTTAAGTTATAACAGTAAATATCAATTAAGAGAAAGAGCAGCAAATGCATTTGAAGAACTAATCTCATTTGCCAAATTAGAAAATGTCTACATACGTCCTTATAGTGCTTATCGCTCTTACGAATATCAAAATACTCTATATAATAAATATGTTGAAAAAGATGGTCAAGAGTTAGCAGATACTTACTCAGCAAGACCTGGTCATTCTGAACATCAAACTGGTCTAGCAGTAGATGTTTGGAGCGAAGGATATAATTATATTTCTGAAAATGATGCCTATTGGTTACAAAACAATTCTTATAAATATGGTTTTATTATCCGTTATACCCAAGAAAATCAAAGTATAACAGGATATATTGCAGAACCATGGCATTTAAGATATGTTGGAAAAGATATTGCTGAGGATATTGTAGACAAAAATATCACCTTTGACGAATACTATGATTTATATTTAAAAAATTAATTTTTAAAAACTTTATTATCTAATAATTTTTCATGAATTTCTTCTTCTGGATTATTTAAAAATACTTCCTCGATTCGATCAGTACGACATTTTTCTGCTAATAAAATAGAAGTTACTTTCTGTACAGCTTTATCTAAAACATCATTTACAACCACATAATTATATTTTGTAACTTCATTTATTTCTTGATAAGCTCTTTTAAAGCGTTTCATAATTTTATCTTCACTATCAGAACCACGTTTTACTAATCTATTTTTTAATTCCTGCATAGATGGAGGCATAATAAAGATAAATAATGCTTCTGGTATCAGTTCTTTAATTTGCAAAGCCCCTTGAATTTCTATAATCAAAATAACATCAATACCTTGATTTAAATACTCATCTATTTTATGTTTTGGAGTACCATAATAATTTCCATTATATTCAGCATATTCTAAAAAATTATTTTTTTGAATATTTGTTTCAAATTCTTCTTTTGATACAAAAAAGTAATGAACTCCCTCAATCTCATTTTTACGCATATTACGAGATGTCATAGATATAGATACCCATGCATTTATTGCTTCATTTTTTACCACTTCGTTAATAATACTATCTTTTCCTGCACCACTTGGGCCACTAACTACCACTAACAAACCTTTTTCTTTTTGTTTTATTATTGACATATGTTCTCCCTTATAAATTTAATCATTATTTATTTTTTCTTTTTTAGGCTTTGGTAATACTTCTTTACGTGATAAATTTAAGCGCCCTCTATTATCATAACCTAAAGATTTAACAGTAATTGAATCGCCAACTTTAAATAAATCACTGGCTTTTTCAACTCTTTTATGATCCAAATGTGAAACATGAACTAAACCTTCACAACCTGGCCATAATTCTACAAAACATCCAAAATCCTCTACTTTTACGACTTTGCCATCATAAATTTGACCATACTCTACTTCTCGAACAACATCTAAAATCATTTCTTTTGTTTTTTTGATAATTTCAGCATCAGAATGATAAATAATTACACGACCATCATCTTCCAAATCAACTTTAACGGCATCTTTATCATTTACAGTTTTAACATGAGAAGATTCTAAAATAATTTTTGTAATCATATCTCCCCCGCGACCTATAACATCTTTAATTTTTTCTGGATCAATTTTAAAAGTTTCTATTTTTGGAGCATAAACAGATAATTCAGTTCGTGGTTCACTGATACATCTATTCATAACCTCTAAAATTTCCAATCTTGCTTTTTTAGCCTGAGCTAAAGCTTCTTTTAAAATAGATTTAGTAACACCCTTAATTTTAATATCCATTTGTAAAGCACAAATTCCATCTTTTGTTCCTGCAACTTTAAAATCCATATCTCCCATATGATCTTCTAAACCTGCAATATCAGTTAATATTGTATATTTTTTACCATTTGTAATTAATCCCATTGCAATACCTGCAACTGGTTTTTTAATTGGAACACCAGCAGCCATTAAAGATAAACAGCCAGCACAAATGGTAGCTTGACTACTAGAGCCATTACTCTCTAAAATTTCACTTACCACTCGTATGGTATAGGGAAATTCTTCTTCACTAGGAATAACTTGAGCAAGTGCTCTTTCTCCCAAGGCCCCATGTCCTATTTCACGTCTGCCTGGTGATCCATAACGACCAATTTCCCCTACTGAAAATTGAGGAAAATTATAATGTAACATAAAACGTTTTTCTTCTTCAATTCCCAAGCCATCCAATATTTGATGCTCCCCAATTGCTCCTAAAGTAGTTGTAGCCAAAGCTTGAGTTTCGCCCCGAGTAAACAAAGCACTCCCGTGTGTTCTAGGTAATAAATCAATTTGAGCATTTAAAGGACGAATTTCATCCATTTTTCTTCCATCAGGACGTATTTTTTCTTCTGTAATTAAACGACGAACCTCATCCCCTTCTATCGTATCCACAATCTTTTTAACATCTTTTAATATTTGTTCAATATTTTCAGCATTGGCATAAATCTCGGCAAAATTTTCTAAAGTAGAATTTTTAACTTCCTCAATTTTTTCATAACTTAAAAGTTTATCTTTAATTTGAATTGCTTTTAACATATCTTTTGTAGCATACTCTCTAACTGAATTTTCTAAAGTTTCATCAATACTTGCTATAGCCAATTCTTTTTTAACAATACCAACTTCATCAATAATCTTTTGTTGAAAATCACATAAAATTTTAATATGTTCATGACCAAATAAAATAGCATCTAACATATCTTTTTCACTTAATTCTTGAGCCCCTGCTTCTACCATACAAATAGCATCTTTTGTTCCAGCTACTGTCAAATTTAAACTACTTTTTTCTAATTCATCAGCAGTAGGATTAATAATAAACTCTTTCCCAATCTTACCAACAACAACTCCTGATACAGGCCCATCAAATGGAATATCGCTAATTCCTAAACATAAACTAGAACCAAATAAAGCACTCATAATTGGAGAATTATCTTGATCAACTGATAAAACAGTATTAATAATTTGAATCTCATTTCGAAGATTTTCATCAAACATAGGACGTATTGGTCGATCAATCAAACGAGCAGCTAATGTTGCTTCATCTGTTGGTCTTCCTTCACGTTTAATAAAACCTCCTGGAATTTTGCCTACTGAATATAATCGTTCTTGATACAAAACCGTTAAAGGAAAAAAATCAGCTGTAATTGTATTTTTACCCATCACACAAACTGATAATACAACTGTATCTCCATAACGTATCAATACTGATCCATTAGTTTGCTTAGCTAATTCTCCTACCTCTACAACTAACTTTCTGCCTAAAAAATCAAAATCAAATACTTTTTTCATTATTCTACACCTCCATAAAAAAAAGACACTGTAAAAACAAGTGCCTTATTTTCTTATATTTAACTTCTTAATTAAATCTCTGTATGCAACTACATTATTTTCTTTCAAATAATCTAATAGTTTTCTTCTTTTTCCAACCATCATTAAAAGTCCTCTTTTAGAATGATAATCATGGATATGTTCTTTTAAATGTTCTGTTAAATTATTAATTCTTTTAGTCAAAATAGCAATTTGAACTTCAGTAGATCCACAATCTTTTTCGTTCTTTCCAAACTCTTTAATGATTGCTGCTTTTTCTTCTTTTGTAATTGTCATATTTTCCTCCTTTTTTAATAATCGGTTTAAACTGAGTAGGAAATCGAAGGTATTTTCCAACCAAGATTAAACTTATAGTTAATTATATTATAGATATTTTAAAAATGCAACTATTAATATTTATAACCAGCTCTAAGGAGTGAAAATTTTTCGCAATCACTAAATTTGATATAATATGGAAAAGGTGGTTGATTAAATTGA
>CANRKD010000014.1 GCA_947631105.1 uncultured Bacilli bacterium | reverse complement strand
ACTTGAGTAGAGGCCAATAATAAAGCCTTTTAGGCGAAAATGAAAAACCACCAGCTATGCTGGTGGATATTTATTTTGGAATGAACAAATTTATTAAAAAAAGTTAGTTAAATAGTAAAATGCAATTTTTATAAAATTATTGAAATTACAAGAGATAAAGCAATTTTTTCTCTTGTTTTTTTATAATTTTTTGTTAAAATAAATGATGAAAAAGGAATTTATTGCATGCAAAAAAGGTTTTTGAATATTTTTTCAAAAATTAAATGCAATTAAATTATTTAAAATTTATCAATTGTTTTCTTTTTCAAAAGTTACTTATTTAATAATTTGTAACTTAGATTTATTTCATCTTTTGAAATATGTGTCAGATGAAATTTTTTAAAAATATCTTCTCCATATTTTTGGGAAAAAAGTTGGTATGGAGTTTGATAATCTAAACTTTTACGTTGAACATTATTGATGTGATTCATCATATCAATAATGTTCTTTTTAGTTAAATTATCAAAAGATATTCCTTTTGGAATAATATATCTTATAAATTCATGGTTTCTTTCAATACCACCTTTTTGCCATGAAGAATATGGATCTGTGTAAAAAACACTAACTAATTTTTCACCAGTAACATCATCAAATTCAATGTCTTCAGGTTTAGAAAATTCCCAACCATTATCCGTTAAAATAATTTCAAATAAATTTTTATATAATTCATCTCCAAGAGATTCTCTTATGGATTTAAATATTTTTGTAACTTCGGATGGTTTATATTTTTTTATTAGAAACATTAACATTAATTTTGATTCTCTAAAATATAATGTCATAATATTTTTTTTATCTTCAAATTTTCCAATAACAGTATCCATTTCAACAATATTAGCATTGGGATTTTTATTTATATATTTTTCAAAATCAGATATTTTACGTCCTTTCTTTACAATATTATCTTTAGATATAGTTTTTATTTTTTCTTTTTTGTTCCTTGGCTTGTAACTGAAGGATCTAGCAAGCATTTCATCATTTATACTTGGAAAATAACCTTTATGAACATATTTATAAAAGGATTGAATAGATTTTGGAAATTCATTTTCTATATTTTTAAAAATATGTAAAATTGGTTGATTTTTATCCCTAATCTTATCTTTAAAATAATCGTTCCAATATTCAACTTCATCTATGGACATATCTATTCCAATTCTAGAATATTTCAATTTGTTCTCATAATTTTTTTGTGCTTCTCTGTAATTATAGTAGTACTTTTTCATTCTACATGATACTTTTTTTGAGCAATTATAACAAACAAAAGGATATTTATTTGTTTTATCACATATTAGCAATGAATTGTTAGAAATTCTTCTATTTTTGATTTCTCTTGATATAGTAGATGGTTGAACTTCGATTGCTCTAGCAATATCTTTCAATTTATAATTTTGTCTTAATAATTCTTCGATTAATATTCTATCTTCAATATTTAATCTTACTTTTTTCATTGTTTATCTTCCTTTCTAAATCACCTTTAAGAAAACAATTGATAAAAATATATTAAATATCATTAAAAGACTAATTGCAATTCTTATTTTTTTATTATTTATAAATTGCATTTATGTCTTTAATTAACAAATTTATTAAAAAAAGTTGACATAAATAAAAGTGTATGCTATTATAACCAATCAAAAAGGGGGGTTTTTATTGTGGATAAAATAAATATAGCCAGAAAGACACTGATGTGTCGAAAAAGAATTTTATTAATAGGTATGGCAGCAATGCTTTTAAATGCAGAACATGTAAAATCAAACTTAAATAAGGATAAATTAAATAATGTTACCGAAAAAAGTACAGATATAAATAATGATAAAAATACTACATTTGACCTGTCAACAATTGATCTTTCTAATATAAAGGGTGGAGTTGCAAAAAATTTAGATACTTCTATTTGTAAACAAAATTTTAAGGATCAATTAACAGCTACAATAAATGTAACTAGTGGTATAGGTATAGATTTAAAAAAGAATTATGAAAATAAATATTATGATTTGCCTTGTCCAAAAGAATGGCAAGATTATATTTTCAATTTATCTAATGAAACAGGGGTGCCTAGTGAATTAATTATGACAATTATTCATCAAGAGTCTGGTGGCACTTGGGATACGAATGGCAAAATATCTGTAACTCATGATTATGGATTAACCCAAATAAATCAATGTAATTTATCAGAAATTAAAAATGTATTGGGAATTACAAAAGAAGAAGTGCTAAATGATCCTTACAAAGCTATGACGGCTCAAACATATTTATTACAAAATATTATGAATATGTATGGATATACAAATGAAAATATTGATTATTTAAATGTTTGCGGAACCTATAATGGCTGGACCAATTGGGAAAAGAAAGAAATGTCACAAGATTATGTAGCATCTTGTCAAAGAATATTAGAAGAGAAATTTGGAATAAGTTCTCAAAGACTCAAATAATAAAGTTATTTGAGTTTTGTTTTTATTTATGTTAGTATTAGCATAATGGTGATAAAATGAAAAAAATATTAATGGTAATTTTGGATGGATTTGGTTATCGTGAAGAAAAACATGGAAATGCAATAATCGATGCAGAACCTAAGAATATTTATAACTTGTGGAAAAAATATCCTCATGCATTATTAGCAGCATCAGAAGAACCAGTAGGACTTTTGCCAGGTCAATTTGGCGGTAGTGAAGTAGGGCATAAAACAATTGGAGCTGGTCGGAAATTAAAACAAAATATGGAGCGAATTCATAATTATTTAGATGAAGAAATAGAAAAAGATCCTAAATATATAGAAATGCTTCAGAATGTAAAACAAACAGGCTCCGCAATTCATATAATGGGATTATTTAGTGATGGTTTAATTCATAGTGATATAGAACATTTTTTTAAATTATATGATCATTTAATTCAAAGTGGAATTACAAAAATTTATTTTCATTTAATCACAGATGGAAGAGATACAAGTACAACAGTTTCTTATAAATATATAAAGCGTTTAGAAGATGTTTGTAGAAAAAATAATATTGGAAAAATTGCCACTATATGTGGAAGATATTATGCTATGGATCGTGATAATAAAACGGATCGTACAGAGATTTATTATGATTTAGTAACAAAAGCAAGAGGATATCAAACAAATAATATTGAACAATCGATTCAAAAATATTATGAAAAAAATATAACGGATGAATTTTTACCGCCTATATTAGTAGATCAAGAAGGAATTATTAAAGAAAACGATACTTTAATTTGGATGAATTATCGAACGGATCGAGCTAAACAAATTCTTGATTGTTTTGTTAATTTGGAATATAATCGTTTTCCAGTTAGAAAATATACAAATTTACATGTTTATTCTTTTGTAGAAATTGATGAACATATTCCAACTATATATTTTTTACCAAAGGAAATAGTGAAAAATCCTTTGGGCATTTATTTATCACAATTAGGTTTAACACAAGCTCGTATTGCTGAAACCGAAAAATATGCTCATGTAACTTATTTTTTTGATGGAGAATATAACGGACCAATTGAAAATTGCAGTAAATATTTAATACCATCATTAAAAATAAAAACATATGATTTAGATCCACGTATGAGTGCAGTAGATATTACAAAAAGAGCAGTCTTTTGTATGAATAAAGATATAGATTTTATTTTAGTAAATTTTGCTAATCCTGATATGGTGGGTCATACTGGCAATTTTAAAGCTGCCGTAAATGCTGTTATCACTGTAGATATGTGTTTAGGTAAATTAATAGAAGAAGCAGAGAATAATTTTTATAAAGTAATTGTTACTGCAGATCATGGGAATGTAGATAAAATGTTGGATGATGATAATAATATTGTTACAACTCATACTACAGCAAAAGTTCCTTTCATTATTACAGATAAAAATATCGAATTAGAAAGTGAAGGAGATCTTACTAATATTGCTCCGACAATTTTAGAATATATGGACATAGCAATTCCAAAAGAAATGAAAGATACAAAAAGTTTATTAAAAAATAAAGGCTAGAAAAGTTTCTGGTCTTTTCTTTTTTAAAAAACAAATTTTAGGCTAATTTATGCTTGCTTTTCATATAATATAGTGTTAGAATGGAATCTGTATGACGGCTTGGATGTGCGAGGTTGCTGACACACTAGGTTGAGTTGTTAAAACGATATTGTGGTCAGGGAATTTGTACGGAGCTAGTCTATACTAGATATAGGCGAAAGGAGGACATTATAAAATGTCAAAAAGTAAAGTGCGTATCAATTTAAAAGCTTATGATAATAAAATATTAGATTTAGCTGCTAAAAAGATCGTAGAAACAGTAAAAAGACTAGGAGGTAAAGTAAGTGGACCAATTCCTCTTCCTACTGAGATAGAAAAAATAACAGTATTAAGGGCGGTTCATAAATACAAAGATTCAAGAGAACAATTTGAAAGTCGTACACATAAAAGACTTATTGATATTATAGAACCTAGTAAAGAAGTTGTTGATGCTTTAACTCACTTAGATATTCCAAGTGGTGTGGACATTGATATAAAATTATAAAAAAGGAAGGAAAAATAAGTATGAAAGGAATCTTAGGACGCAAAAGTGGAATGACACAAGTATTTACCAAAGAAGGTAAATTAATTCCTGTAACTGTAGTTGAAATTACTCCTAATGTAGTTATGCAAATAAAAACTACAGAAACAGATGGATATAATGCTATTCAACTTGGCGTAGTAGATAAAAAAGAAAAAAATGCTACAAAGCAAGAAGTAGGACATGCAAAAAAAGCAAGTACTACACCTAAGCGCTTCTTAAAAGAGTTAAGAAATGTAGAAGGAGAGTATCAATTAGGACAAGTTTTAAAAGCTGATGTATTTGAAGCTGGAGAAATGGTGGATGTTACTGGTACTTCAAAAGGAAAAGGATTTCAAGGTGTTATTAAAAGACACAATCAAAGTCGTGGACCAATGGGACATGGATCACATTATCATAGAGGACCAGGTTCTATGGGTACAATGCTACCAAAAAGAGTATTAAAAGGTAAGAAATTACCTGGGCATATGGGTAATGAAACAATTACCATTCAAAATTTACAAATTGTTGAAGTAAATGCAGAAGAAAATTATATTTTGGTTAGTGGAAATATTCCAGGACCTAAAAATTCATTAGTTTTAATTAAATCTGCTGTAAAAAATAACAGCAAAAAAGAAAATGTTGAAATAATTTCTTATGTAGAAGAAACGGTTGTTGACACTGTAGAAGAAGTAAAAAATACAACGGAATCTGCTGAAGTATCTAAAGAACAAGTAGAACAAGCAACTGAAACTACTGAAGAAATTTCAGAAGAAGAAAAAACAGAGTAGGACACTTATTGGAGGGATTAAAATGGCTAAAATTGAACTTAAAAATATTAAAGGTGAAAAGCTTAAAGATATCACAATAAGTGATGCTATTTGGAAAATTGAAACTAATGATGATGCTCTAAAAAAAATGATAAGACTTCAACTTGCAGCAACAAGACAAGGAACTGCAAAAACCAAAAATAGAAGTGAAGTTTCTGGTGGTGGAAGAAAACCTTGGAAACAAAAAGGAACAGGTCGTGCCAGAGCTGGTTCAAATCGATCACCATTATGGCATGGTGGAGGTGTAGCTTTAGGAGTTGCGCCAAGAGATTATACTTTTAAAATTAATCGAAAAGAAAGAGTATTAGCTTTAAAAAGTGCTTTAACTGAAAAAGTAGCTCAAAAAGCGTTGATTGTGATAGATAATTTAGAATTAGATACTCTAAAAACAAAAGAAGTTAAAAAAATGTTAGAAACATTGAATTTAGCTGGTAAAGTATTATTTGTAACTAAAGAAGATTGTGAGAATTTATATATGGCTACAAGAAACTTAGGTTATACATATGCGATACTTGCTGAAGAACTTAATTGTTATGATCTCGTAAATGCTGACTACGTCGTTTTTGATGAAGCTGCAATTAATTACATTGAGGAGGTACTTAAATAATGACGAACCCCGATATTATAATTGCACCAGTTGTTACCGAAAAAAGTGCAATGAATGCTCAAAATGGCATTTATACATTTAAAGTAGCAAAAAGTGCAACAAAAACACAAATTAAAAAAACTATTGAAAATCATTTTGGTGTTCATGTAGTGAAAATCAATACATTGAATACAAAACCAAAAGATAGAAGAGTTGGAAAATATACTGGAAAAACCAAAACATATAAGAAAGCAATCGTAAGTCTAAAAGACGGCGAAACGATTGAAATATAATAAAGGAGGAATACTAGATGGCTATAAAAAAATATAAACCTACGACAAATGGCCGTAGGGGAATGACTACTCTTGCAAATACAGAAATAACTGAAAATAAACCTCTTAAAGCTCTAACTACTAAAAAAACAAAAACAGGTGGAAGAAATAATCAAGGAAGATTAACTGTTCGCCATATTGGTGGAGGAGCAAAACAAAGATATCGTATTATCGATTTCAAAAGAAATAAATTTGGTGTTCCAGGACGTGTTGCCACTATAGAATATGATCCAAATCGTAGTGCTAACATCGCTTTAATTAATTATAAAGATGGAGAAAAAAGATATATTATTGCTCCTAAAGAATTAACAGTTGGTATGATTATCGAAAATGGTTCTAATGCAGATATTAAAGTGGGGAATGCATTACCACTTGAAGCTATTCCAGTAGGTACTGTAATCCATTGTATCGAATTAAGACCTGGTAAAGGTGCTGAAATCTGTCGTAGTGCTGGAGCTTCTGCTCAAATTTTGGGACGTGAAGGAAAATACGTATTAGTCAGACTTCAATCTGGAGAAACAAGAAAAATATTAGGAACTTGTATGGCTACTATTGGTGTAGTTGGTAATGAAGATTATGAACTAGTAAACATCGGTAAAGCTGGAAGAAAAAGACATATGGGAATTAAACCTACAAACCGTGGATCAGTAATGAACCCTAATGATCACCCTCATGGTGGTGGTGAAGGTAGAGCTCCAATTGGTAGAAAAACACCAGTTACTCCTTGGGGTAAACCAGCACTTGGATATAAAACAAGAAAAAATAAAAAAGCATCTAACAAACTTATTGTTAGTAGAAAGAAAAAGTAGGAGGATAATATGGCAAGAAGTTTAAAAAAAGGTCCTTATGTTTTTGATAGATTACTAAAAAAAGTACAAGAATTAAATAAATCGAATAAAAAAGAAGTAATAAAAACATATTCTCGTCGTTCAACAATATTTCCTGATTTTGTAGGACATACATTTGCTGTTCATAATGGTAAAGAATTTATTCCAGTTTATGTAACAGAAGAAATGGTTGGACATAAATTAGGAGAGTTCGCTGCTACTCGTAAATTTGGCGGACATGCAGGTCAAAAGTAGGAGGTTTATAAATGGAAAGTTACGCAATACATAAAAGTGCAATTATTGCACCGAGAAAAGCTAGAATGACTCTTGATTTAATTCGTGGAAAAGACATTGCAACTGCAGAAGCAATTCTTGAAACGACAAATACTAAAGCTAGTCGTTTAATTATTAAAGTATTAAAAAGTGCTGTTGCCAATGCTATTAATAATGAAGGAGCAAATGAAGCTGATTTATTTGTAAGTGAATGTTTTATTAACCCAGGGCCTGTTTATAAAAGAATTAAGTTTGCAAGTCGTGGAAATGTTGATAGAAGAGATAAAAGAACAAGTCATATTACAGTGAAAGTAAGTGACGGGAAGGAGGCAAATTAGATGGGACAAAAAGTTAATCCTATAGGATATAGACTTGGAGTAAATAAAGATTGGGAATCTAAATGGTATGCACCTAAAAAAGATTTTGGAGATACATTAAATAAAGATGTGAAGATTCGTAAATATATTTCTAAATATTTGAAAGATGCAGCTGTTGCCTCAGTAATTATTGAAAGAAAGAACGATAAATGTGAAGTAACCATCAACACTGCGAAACCTGGTATAATTATTGGACGTGGTGGAGAAGATATAGAAAAATTAAGAAAATCTTTATCAAAATATGTTGGTGAAGAAGTATATATTTCAATTGTAGAAGTTAAAAATCCAGATTTAATAGCAAAATTAGTTGCTGATAATATTGCTCAACAAATTGAAAACCGTGCTCCATTTAGAAGCGCTCAAAAAAGAGCACTTAGAAATACAATGAAAGCCGGTGCAAAAGGAATTAAAACTGCAGTTTCAGGACGTCTTGCTGGTGCTGAAATGGCAAGAACCGAAGGATATACTGAAGGTACTGTACCACTTCATACATTAAGAGCTGATATTGATTATGCTCATAGTGAAGCGGATACCACTTATGGAAAAATAGGTGTAAAAGTTTGGATCTACAAAGGTGAAATTCTTCCTACAAAAAAATCTGTAAAGGAGAGTGATCAAAATGTTGATGCCAAAAAGAACTAAATATAGAAAACCACATAGATTAACTTATGATGGTCATGCAAAAGGAAATACGGAATTACATTTTGGTGACTATGGCTTGATGGCAAAAGAAGGTAATTGGGTATCTGCTCGTCAAATCGAAGCAGCACGTATTGCCATGACTCGTTATATGAAACGTGGTGGTAAAGTATTTATAAATATTTTTCCTCACTTGGCCATTACTAAAAAACCTTTGGAAACTCGTCAAGGTAAAGGTAAAGGTAACATTGATCAATATGTTGCAGTAGTAAAATCTGGAAAAATAATGTTTGAAATTAGTGGAGTTTCAGAAGAGGTAGCTAGAGAAGCTTTACGACTTGCCTCTCATAAATTACCAATGAAAACAAAATTTGTTATGAAAGAGGGTGTTTCAAGTGAAAGCTAGTGAAATAAGAAAACTTAAAGATGAAGAAATTCAAGCAAAAGTTATAGAAACAAAAAAAGAATTGTTAAATTTACGTATTAAAAATGCAACTGGATCACTTGATAAACCATCACAAATTAATGAATTAAAAAAAGATGTTGCAAGAATGTTAACAATATTAAAAGAAAGAGAAAATAGCACAGGAGGTAATGAGTAATGGAATCTATTAGACAAGAATTAGTTGGTAAAGTTGTAAGTGCAAAAAATAATAAAACAATTACTGTGCTAGTTGAAACATATAAAAAACATCCATTATATGGAAAAAGAGTAAAATCGTCAAAAAAATATACAGCCCATGATGAAAATAATATTGCTAAAGTTGGAGATACAGTAAAAATTAGAGGCACAAGACCATTATCAAAAACGAAAAGATATGAGCTTGTAAAAGTCCTAATTGAAGCTGTTATTCTATAGGAGGTAGAACTATGGTACAACAAGAAACAAGATTAAAAGTTGCTGATAACACTGGAGCAAGAGAATTATTAGTAATTCGTGTCCTTGGTGGATCAAAAAGAAAATTTGGAAACATTGGAGATATTGTAGTTGGAACTGTAAAAAAAGCAATTCCAAATTCAAACTTAAAAAAAGGAAAAGTAGTTAAAGCTGTAATCGTTAGAAGTGTTAAAGGTGTTAAGAGAAATGACGGATCTTATATCAAATTTGATGATAATGCTTGCGTAATTATTAAAGATGATAAAACACCAGTTGGAACAAGAGTTCTAGGACCTGTTGCTAGAGAATTAAGAGAAAAAGAATTTAATAAAATTGTTTCTTTAGCTCCAGAGGTTTTATAGGAGGATATACATGAAAATAAAAGTTGGAGATAATGTAAAAATCATTGCTGGAAAGGATAAAGGAAAAACTGGTAATGTTATAAAAACAATGAAAAAAATAGATAAAGTTGTTGTAGATGGAGTGAACATTGTAAAGAAACATCAAAAGCCAACAAATGGTAATCAAAATGGTGGAATTATTGAAATGTCAGCACCAATTCATGTATCTAACGTAAAAAAAATAGATGAAAAAGCAAAAACTACAAAGAAAACTTCTAAAAAAGAAGAAAAGAAAGATGAGTAGGTGAAAGTATATGAGTACATTTGAAGAATTATATAAAAAAGAAATCATTAACTCATTAATGAAAGAATACAACTACAAAAGTATCATGCAAGTTCCTCGTTTAGAAAAAATAGTAATTAATATGGGTGTAGGAGATGGAGCACATGATGATAAATTCATCGATGCTGCAATTAAAGATTTAGAAACAATAACTGGACAAAAAGCAGTGGTTACAAAAGCTCGTAAATCAATTGCTGGATTTAAATTAAGAGAAGGTCAAAAAATTGGTGCTAAAGTAACATTGCGTGGCGAAAATATGTATAATTTTATGGAAAAACTAATTAAAGTTGCACTTCCACGTGTGCGTGACTTCAGAGGAATTTCTAATCATTCTTTTGATGGACATGGTAATTATACATTAGGTATTAAAGAACAATTAATATTTCCTGAAATAGAATATGATAATATTTTAAAAATTAGAGGAATGGATATTGTATTCGTAACAACAGCAAATACAAATAAGGAAGCTGAAAGTTTATTAAAAGCTTTCGGTATGCCTTTTAGAAATTAAGGAGTGAATCTATGGCAAAAACAAGTTTAAAAGTAAAACAACAAAGAACACCAAAATTTAAAGTTCGTGCGTATACTCGTTGCGAAAGATGTGGGCGACCTCATGGAGTATTACGTAAATATAAATTATGTCGTATTTGTTTTAGAGAATTAGCAAACAAGGGCCAAATTCCCGGTGTTAAAAAGTCAAGTTGGTAGGAAAGGAGGAATTTTAGATGGTACAAGATAAAATAGCAGATATGCTTACAAGAATTCGTAATGCAAATCAATTAAAATATGATACAGTTACTGTTATTGGAACAAAAATGACTTTAGGAATTGCTGAAATTCTTAAAAAAGAAGGTTATATCGTTGATTATTCAAATGAAAAAGATGTCCAAGGTGATAAATTAACAATAACATTAAAATATGGAGATAAAAAAGAAAGAGTAATTACAGGTTTGAAAAGAATTAGTAAATCTGGTCTTCGTGTATATGCCAAATGTGATGAAATTCCTCGTGTATTAAATGGACTTGGTATTGCAATTATCTCAACAAGTAAAGGACTAATGACTGATAAAGAAGCTAGAAATGCTGGATTAGGAGGCGAAGTACTTGCCTATATTTGGTAAGGAAAATACCTATGAGTAGAATTGGAAATAGAAATTTAGTAATACCACAAGGTGTTACAGTAACAACAAATAATAGTCAAGTAACAGTTAAAGGTCCAAAAGGAGAACTATCAATCAATGTATCTAATTTAATTGAAGTAAATGTTGATGATAATATTTTGAAGACGACAATGAAAAATGAAAATAAAGAATCAAATATTATGCAAGGAACTACTAATTCTCTAATCAATAATATGTTAATTGGTGTATCCAAAGGATTTACAAAAAATTTAGAAGCTGTTGGAGTAGGATATAAATTTAATGTTCAAGGAAATAAAATAATTGTCAATGCTGGTTATTCACATCCTGTAGAAGTAATCGTACCAGATGGTATTAAAGCAGAACTTATAAACAATACCGAAATATCTATTACAGGAATAGATAAACAAAAAGTATCTGAATTTGCGGCAAATATTCGTAAAATAAGAGAACCAGAACCTTATAAAGGAAAAGGTATTCGTTATAAAGATGAATATGTTCGTCGTAAAGAAGGTAAGAAAGCGGCTTAATGGAGGGATATGTAAATGATAAAAAAAGAATCAAGTAATATCGGACGTAAAAGAAGACATGCACGCATTAGAGCAACATTAAGCGGAACTGCTGAATGTCCAAGATTAAATGTATTTAGATCAAATAGTGAAATATATGCACAAGTAATTGATGATGTAGAAGGAAAAACATTAGTATCATCATCATCCATTGCTTTAAAATTAAAAAATGGTGGAAACATTGAAGCTGCTTCTGCTGTTGGAAAAGATATTGCCGAAAAATGTAACAAAGCAAAAATAAAAAAGGTTGTTTTCGATAGAGGTGGAAACCTTTATCATGGAAGAGTAAAAGCTTTAGCAGAAGCTGCTCGTGAAAACGGTTTAGAGTTCTAGGAGGTCATCATGCAAAAAGAAAATAATAATACGAATAATACAAAAACGCAAGAAAAACGTTTTAATAAAGAAAATAGAAATAATAAAGATTCTCGTAAAAAACTTTTAGAAGAACAAGTTATTTCAATTAGTCGCGTAACAAAAGTTACAAAAGGTGGTAGACATTTCAGATTTTCAGCAACGGTAGTTGTAGGAAATCGTAAAGGTCTAGTAGGTATCGGAACTGGAAAAGCAAATGAAGTTCCAGTAGCTATCGCAAAGGCAAGTATGATGGCAAATAAAAATGTTACAAAAGTTGCAATTATCGAAGGAAGAACCATTCCTCACGAAGCTATTGGTAAGGTAGGAAGAGCATCTGTATTGATTAAACCTGCTACAAAAGGTACAGGAGTCATTGCTGGTGGTGCAGCTCGTAGTATTCTTGAACTTGCTGGAGTAAAAGATGTTATTTCAAAATCTCTAGGTTCAAATACAAAAATTAATGTAGCTAAAGCTACTTTAGAAGCATTAAAAAGTCAAAGAACACCTGCCAAAATTGCTGCTCTTCGTGGAAAGAAAGTAGAGGAGTTATAATATGAAGTTAGAAAATTTACCAAAATCTAAGGAAACAAAAGCTAAAAAAATTGTTGGACGTGGAACAGGATCTGGAATGGGTAAAACTTCTACTCATGGGCAAAAAGGCCAAAAATCAAGAAGCGGAGTTAGTGTTTCTGCTTGGTTCCAAGGTGGTCAATCTCCTTTATATAGAAGATTACCAAAAAGAGGATTCAATAATACAAGATTTGAAAAAAAATATGCTACAATTAATCTAAGTGATTTAAACAAATTTTTCAATGATGGTGATGAAGTAACACCAGAAATTCTAAAAGAAAGAGGAATAATAAAAAAACAATTAAGCGGAATCAAAGTTTTAGCGCAAGGAAATTTAGAAAAAAAATTAATAGTAAAAGCTCAAAGATTTTCAAATAAAGCAATAGAAGGAATTGAAGCCGCTGGCGGAAAAACCGAGGTGATTTAGATGTTTAAAAAAATCACAAAGCTTTTTGCTAGTGAAAATAAAGATTTAAGAAAAAGAATATACTTTACTCTATTTGTATTAGGAATATTTTGTTTAGGTACTGGAATTACGATTCCATGGGCTAGTGTACTATATGAAGAATTAGGATTTTTAGAAATTTTTAATTTAATGAGTGGTGGTGGATTGAGAAGTTTTTCAATCTTTGCCTTAGGAGTTAGTCCCTATATTACTGCTTCAATCATTACTCAATTATTACAAATGGATATAATTCCATATTTTAAAGAATTAAAAGACCAAGGATATGTAGGAAGACAAAAAATACAAAAAATAAATAGATATTTAGCTGTAATTTTTGCGTTTGTTCAAGCATATGTTATCTCAATATTTTATTTGAATACAAATGATGTCATGGTAATGGTAAAAACATCTTTAGTTATGACAGCTGGTACTTCTTTCTTATTATGGTTAGGAGATCAAATAACAAAAAAAGGAATTGGTAATGGCTCTTCATTATTAATTATGGCTGGTATAATTCAAAGTATGCCGCGTATTTTTATAGGTGCTTTTGAAGCATTTATTACCGCTGGAACATATAGCTTAGCAGTAGGAATATCTTTATTCATATTATTTATAATTATTTATTTAATTGTTTTAGTAGGAATAATTTGGATTACTCTTGCGGAAAGAAGAATTCCAATTCAATATGCTAATCATACAACAAGTGCTTATGGTGCCCAACAATCTTTTTTACCTATCAAAATTAATAGTGCAGGAGTTATCCCAGTAATTTTTGCTTCAATTGTATTAACCATCCCATCAACTATTGCTGGTTTAATAAAAAATGATGCAGTATCAACATTTATCAATAAGTATATTGTTTATACAACTCCAACAGGATTTATTCTATACGTAATCTTGATTATGTTTTTTGGATATGTGTATACTTATATGATGATGAATCCTGAAGAAATGAGTAAAGATTTAAACAAACGAGGTGGTTATATTCCAGGTGTTAGACCAGGAATGGATACGACCAAATATATTAGTGATTCTCTTGGAAAATTAACAATTGTGGGATCATTATTCTTAGTAATATTATCTGCATTACCAATTTTAATGGCGAATATTTCCAGTTTACCAAGCTCTGTAACAATTGGAGGGACAGGAATATTAATCGTAGTTGGTGTTGCGATAGAAACTTATAAACAAATTGAAAGTGCAATGATTTCAAGAAGTTATAAAAAAAGGAGACGTGCAAGATAATGAAAAATATTATCTTTATCGCTCCTCCTGCCGCAGGCAAGGGAACGATTAGTGAATATCTAATTAAAAATTTAAATTATACACATCTTTCTACTGGAGATTTGTTAAGAAAAGTAGCAAAACAAGACAATGAAAATGGTAAAAAGATACGTTCTTTAATGAAAGAAGGAAAATTTATCCCTGATGAAATTATACTTCCCTTATTTAAAGATGAATTATTAACTTTAAAAGATAAACCTTTTATTTTAGATGGTATGCCTAGAACTTTAAAACAAGCAAAGTATTTAGATAATTTATTTCAAGAAATTGATTTAAATAATTATATTGTTCTTTCTTTAAATGTGGATAAAGAGATTTTAAAAGAACGTATAATAGGACGAAGAATTTGTCCAGACTGTGGCTCTAGTTATAATATCTATTTTGAAGGTTTAAAACCTAAAGATAATGAGCATTGTGATAATTGTGGAAGTTCCTTGATTCAAAGGGAAGATGATAATTTAGAAGCTTTTCAAGTTCGTTATCAAGCGTATTTAGAAGAGACAGAACCATTAATTACTTTTTATAAAGAAAAAAAGGTTTTACAAGAAATTGATGGAACAAAGCAACCCTTAGAAATACAAAATGATGTAGATAAGTTATTGAGGAATCAAAATGATTAGTATAAAAAGTAAACGTGAAATAGAGCTAATGAAATATGCTGGACATATAAATTATTTAACGCATGAAGAATTAGCGAAATATATTAAACCAGGCATAACAACAGAACAGTTAGATAAAATTGCCCATGATTTTATTATTAAACATGATTGTGTTCCTTCTTGTTTAGGATATGAAGGATTTCCTAAAAGTATTTGTGTATCAATCAATGATGAAATTATTCATGGAATACCTGGCAAAAGAAAATTAAAAGAGCATGATATTGTATCTATTGATTTTTGTGTAGGGTATAAAGGGTATCATTCTGATGCTGCCAGAACATATATTGTTGGAACGGTATCAAAAGAAATAGAAGATTTAGTAAAAAATACAGAAAAAGCTTTATATGAAGGCTTGAGTAAAGTTCATAGTGGTGCTAAAATAGGGGACGTAAGTCATGCAATTGAAAGTTTTGCTCATAAAAATGGCTTAAGTGTTCCACGAGAATTAGTTGGACATGGAGTAGGAACAGATATTCATGAAGACCCAGATGTTCCAAATTATGGAGAAGAAGGAAAAGGTCTTGTTTTAAAAGAAGGTATGACAATAGCTATTGAACCAATGTTTAATTTAGGGGCACGTTATATATCAATGACTGATCAAGATGATTGGGTAATAGTTACCGAAGATGGGCTCCCATCAGCTCATTTTGAACATACTGTTTTAGTAACAAAAGATGGATATGAAATTTTAACAGGAGAATAAAAATATGGCGAAAAAAAATATGCAAAGCAAAAAAACAAATAATACTTCAGTAAAAGTAAATCAAACAAAGTCTGATAAAATTGAAGTAGAAGGAAAAGTAATCGAAGTTGCCAAAGGTATGAAATATATTGTTGAACTTTCGAATGGTCATACTGTAGAAGCCTACGTTTCTGGTAAAATGCGCGTTAATATGATACGTATTCTACCAGGTGATACAGTAACGATTGAATTATCGCCTTATGACTTAACACGTGGGCGTATTACATGGAACAAAAGATAATGGAGGTAAATTATGAAAAAGAGAGCATCAGTAAAACCAATATGTAATAAATGTAAAAAAATAAAAAGAAAAGGAAAAGTAATGGTAATTTGTGAAAATCCAAAACACAAACAAACCCAAGGTAAATAGGAGGAAATATGGCAAGAATTAAAAATATTGAATTACCCAATGAAAAACATGTGTGCATTGGTTTAACAGCTATTTATGGAATTGGAAGAAGTTTAGCATTAACGATATGTGAAGATGCTAATGTTGAATCTACCAAAAAAATTAAAGATTTAACAGATAATGAAATTGCTGCATTAAGAAAAGAAATTGATAAATACGATGTAGAAGGAGATTTACGTCGTGATGTACAAATGGCTATTAAAAATAAAATGGAAATTAATTGCTATCAAGGAGTAAGACATAAAAAAGGATTACCAGTTAGAGGTCAAAGAACAAGTCGAAATGCTCGTACTCGTAAAGGTAAGGGTAAAGTAGTAGCAAATAAGAAAAAAGTAGGTAAATAGGAGGTAAATCATGGCATATAACAGAAGAAAAAGAAAAGTTAAGAAAAATATTCCTGAAGCAGTTGTTCACATTAAATCTACATATAATAACACAATTGTAACATTTTCTGATAAAGATGGAAATGTTATTAGCTGGGCATCATCTGGAACAATTGGTTATAAAGGTTCAAAAAAGAAAACTCCATATGCTGGAGGAATGGCAGCAGAAGCTGCTGCAAAATCAGCATGTGATCAAGGCGTAAAAATAGTTGATGTTGAAGTAGTTGGGTTAGGGCCTGCAAGAGAAAATGCAATTCGATCTTTACAAGGTGCTGGATTAGAAGTAAGAAGTATTACCGATAAAACTCCTGTACCTCATAATGGATGTCGTCCACCAAAACGTCCTAGAAATTAGTTGTGAAAGGAAGATAGAATAATGATTAAATTTGAAAAACCAGAATATAAAATAACAGAAGCTCAAGCAGATGCACATTATGGAAAATTTGAATTAGAGCCTCTTGAAAGAGGATTTGGTACAACCATTGGAAATGCTTTAAGAAGAGTAATGTTATCAAGTTTACCAGGTTGTGCAATTACAAGCGTTAAAATAGATGGAGTATTACATGAATTTCAAAAAATCGAAGGTGTTTATGAAGATGTAACCAGTATTATTTTAGCATTAAAAAGTGTTGTTTTAAAAAATCATACAGAGGAAAATAAAGTAATACACCTTTCTAAATCAACTCCCGGACCAGTTTTAGCTGGAGATATCGATGTAGATGCTGACTTAGAAATCGTCAATAAAGATTTAGTGATTTGTAATCTTGTTGAAGGTGGAAAAATTAATATGGAAATGACCGTATCAAATGGAAAAGGTTATGTAGATTCAAAAGAAAATCAAGCTAACTTAGACAGTAAAAAAGTAGGAGTTATAGCTATTGATTCTATTTATTCTCCTGTTGAAAAAGTGGCATTTGAAGTAGAAAACGCTCGTGTGGGACATAACGAAAATTATGATAAACTGATTATGCATATTAATACAAATGGAAGTATTACTCCTGAAGAATGTATGGCATTATCTGCAAAAATTTTAATTGAGCATTTTAATATTATTGCTGATTTAAATGCAATAAGTGATGTTTCTGGATTGATGGCAGAGAAAAAAGTAGATACAATTACAAAAACACTTGAAACACCAATTGAAGAAATTGAATTTTCTGTTCGAGCATATAACTGTTTAAAAAGAGCTGGTATTCATACTGTTCAAGATCTAATTTCTAAAAGAGAAGTAGAAGTTACAAAAATCCGAAATTTAGGCAAGAAGTCATTAAAAGAAGTATTGGATAAAGTAGCTGAGATGGGACTTAAGTTCCGCGATTAAGGAGGATTATTATGGCATATAGAAAAATTGGAAGAGAAACTAGACAAAGAAAAAGTGTTTTCGCAGGACTTACAGTAGATGTAATTATGAATGAAGGCATTGTAACAACTGAAGCAAAAGCAAAAGAAGTTCGTAAATTTGTTGATAAAATGATTACTTATGGTAAACGTGGTACTTTAGTATCTCGTAGAAAAGCTCTTGCTTTTGTTTATAACAATAAAGAATGTGTAGATAAAGTATTTAATGAACTTGCAAAACGCTATGAAAATCGTAATGGTGGTTATACAAGAATTATTAAATTAAAAGAAAGAGTTGGCGATGATGCGTTAACTGTACGCATTGAATTAGTTTAATAAGTAAACAAAAAGAAGAAAATAGTTATTTAAACATAACATTTTCTTCTTTTTTTATACAATATATTAGAGAGTGATTTTATGAAATTTATTAAAGAACAAATAAAACTAATTCGCAAGAAAGACCCAGCGATTAAAAATAATTTAGAAATTTTTTTATATCCCAGTTTTAAAGCTTTAATTTATTATAAAGTTGCCCATTATTTTTATTTAAAAAATCATTTTTTTATTGCCAGATTTTTAAGTGAAAGAGCAAAAAGAAAAACCGGAATAGAAATTCATCCTGGAGCTCAAATAGGCAAAAATTTATTTATTGATCATGGTTTAGGTGTCGTGATTGGCGAAACGGCAATTATCGAAGATGAAGTAACTATTTATCATGGAGTAACTTTAGGTAGCGTTAAAAATACTAAAGAAAAACGTCATCCTACTATACAAAAAGGCGCAGTTATTGGTGCTCACGCTCAGATTCTAGGAAATATTATTATTGGAGAAAACGCTCGTATAGGTGCTAATGCTCTTGTTTTACATGATGTGAAAGCAAATTCTACTGTAGTAGGGAACAAAGCTACAGAAATAAAATAATTGATAATCACCTAAAAAAGGTATAAAATAAAGGGCAAGAGGTGTTTGTAGTGGGTGTTGTATATGATCAAATAAAAAACTATAAAAAGAAATTTAATTCGTCTGTAATGTGGAGAATTAAACAACATAGTAAAATTATAGAAAAACATTTAAATCCTGGAGAAGAGGTATTATATGCTTTTGCCGGTCAATTAAATGATAATCCTTTAAATATGTATTGTACTGCAGCAATAGTTTTAACAACGAAAAGAATTTTAATCGGGCAAAAAAATATATTATTTGGTTATACTCTAAATGCTATCACTCCAGATTTATTTAATGATTTACAAGTAGAAGCGGGAATTTTTTGGGGGAAAATAACTATAGATACAGCCAAAGAGGTAGTTATTGTTAGTAATCTTGATAAAAATAGTTTATCAGAAATAGAAACGAATATTAGTGAATATATGATGAAGGAAAAAAGAAAATATGTCCAAAATGAAGCCCAAGAAAAATAAAAAAAGAGTTTTACTTCTTTTCTTTTTTCTATGTATTCTTTTCTTAATTTATTTATGTTTTAATCGTAAAAATTATCAAGTGGATTATACAATTGATTCCGTTAAGATAACCGAAAGCTATGACAAAAAACAAAATTTATATAAATTTATATTTCAAACCAATAATAAAAATTTTGTATACCAAATAAAACATAAATATATTCATAAGAAAAAATTAATTACAAAAGTAGAAATAAAAGAAAAGGACGATACGATATGTATCATTCCAACTTCTAAAAAAATAGAAACTTATCCACTATGTAATCAAAATAATGAATTAATAAGTTATCAACAAGTAGATAATTTAGAACTTATAAATAAAAAAAATATAGATAATAACAAAACAGATGAATATAACAATATAAAAATTTATAATTTAAATAATAAAAAATATTTTATATGGAATTACAAAGGTTTTGATATTATCGATAAAAATCAAAAAGAAAGTATTCAAATTATGGAGGAAGATACCTATAACATTCCTTTAATTATGAAAACGAAAAATAACTTATTATTGGCAGACTATAAGAGTAAATACAAATTTAATAAATTTTATAAAATCAATACGCAAAATAATAAAGTAAAAGAAATTACATCAAATGAAGAATTTTCTTTTGAGTCATACATGATGGGAAGTTATAAAAATAAAGTATATTTTATGGATAAAAAAAATAAAAAAGAATATGAAATTCAATTAAATAAATCATCTATCCGTAAGATATCTTCTAAAAATAAAGGGAAAGTATTAAAAAATAATGAATGGGAAGAAATAAGTTTGAACAAGTTAAGTTCAGAAGAAATCCATTTTACTTCAAATCAATTATTTAATTATAAAATAATTGATAATAAACTCTATTTATTGATTGATGATTATAAAATTAAAGTAAGTAATTATGAGATTAAAGATATAGTAGAAATTGAAAATGATACAGTGTATTATTTAGTCAATGATCAACTTTATGCATTTCAACCTCAAGAAGGAGAAACATTAATTTTATCTAATTTTGAATGGAATTTTAATTATAAAAATATGATCTTTATTTTTTAATATTCATCAGATTTTTAGTTGTTGAATAAGTTTTTTGTCATACTTGCCTTCTAAATTATGAACTAGCCATTTGGCTTCCTTTTTATTGATTTTATGAAAAGAAAAATCTTCTTTTTGTTGTTCTAAAACAAAATAATAATAATAGTCTAAATATTTTCCAAAATATATGTTAATAAAATCCCAAGGTTTGTGTTGATTACAGTGAAACAAAGGAATTTTGATAAAATCATTAGAGACTTTCAATTTTCTTTGTAGGTACTCAATGCAATTTTGAGCATCATAGAAGTTTTTTAATTGTTTATATTTTTGGAATAATTCTTGTAAAATTTGCAACCTATAAATGAAATACTTTTTATTAAAATCGGATGATTTTCCGGTGTAAGAGTTGGAAAATTCTTGAAAAAGAGTATAAATATATTTGGTTAAATATATATCTTCATAGTTATCTTCAATATAATCAATTTTAGTATCCATATCACGTAAATGATGATAAAATTCATTATCTAAAGAAGAAATTTTGTTGTATCCATATGTATTCAAAGACATTTTGACGCGGAATAAATCCATTTCAAATGTTGGGTCTATCTCTAAAACATCTTGATTAATGCAACAACGATTAAAAGCATGATTACCATCTTTTATTATTTCAACTGGAAGATTTAATAAATTTTCCCATAATTGCGGTAAGATATAATTGGCATATGAAAAACAAATGATGTCAAAGTTATCTACATTTTCTAAATTAATCGTTTTACTTGCAATTTTTCTCCTTAATTTAGATTTTTGAGGAGAAAGAAAATATCGAGGATCATAAGAAAATAGTTCACAAGAACGTAAATAAAGATAACGGGCCTTTTCTTCTAAGGACCAATTTTTATTTTTTAATTCGTCATCTAACATTTTTAAAACATTCATAATTCTACTCCTTTTTATCTTCTAATAAAAGAGCATTTTTATTTTTGCCATTTAATGTTCTAGTTAAATAAAGTGCCTCTTGTTTATTTGTTTCATGAAAGAGTAATTTTTGTTTTTGTTCTTCTAACATAAAATACAAATAATCATTTTGAAAAGGAATCATATAAATATTAACAAAATTCCATGGAGCATTATAGTTTTCTTGAAATAAAAAAATGGTAGCACAATAGATATTAAAAAAAGTTTTCATTAAAATTCGAAGGCAGTATTCGGCATCCGAAAAGTTTTTCAGTTTTTTATAACTTTGAAAAATTGTTTGAATTTCTTCTAAATATTTTCTGTTTTTTTCATCCGTACTTAGATTTCTATAAATTTTATTTAAATATTGTTTATAATTTTTTAAATAAAAAGATTCATATTCTTCTGATATATATTCTATTTTTTTATCCATCAATTTAAAATTGGTATAATCTTCATTTTTTAAAATATAACCTTCTGGGCGTAATCCCATTTTCACCCTGGTAAAATCTAAAAATATACTTGGATCCATTTCAAATTCCAAGTCATTGATAATTATCTGATTAAAAACATGCGGACCTAATACAATAGTTGTTTTAATATTTAAAAGTTGAGTAAATAATTGATCTAATACTTCAGCATGAGAAGAACACACAACATCAAAGTTTTCAACATTTTCTAAATCAATTTTACGGTTAAAAATATTTTTTTCAAGTTGTAAACCATTTTTAACAATAGGAGAAAAACAATATCTGGGATCATAAGAAAATAATTCACAAGAACGCAAATAAATATATCGTGCTTTTTCTTCTAAAGACCAATTTTTATTTTTTAATTCACAATCTAACATTTGTAATATATTCATGATAACCCCCTATAAATGTTTTATATTTTATCAAAATAATAGTAAAAAAGCAATATCTTATATTTTTGATGTTAATTAAAGACATAAATGCAATTTATAAATAATAAAAAAATAAGAATTGCAATTAGTCTTTTA
>CANRKD010000013.1 GCA_947631105.1 uncultured Bacilli bacterium | reverse complement strand
ATCGAATTTTTTCTTCAAACTCTCTACATTATGTATTGTAGAATCTTCTCCTTCTTGTATTGCTGGAGCAACAACATAAATTTGATGATTTTTTTTAATTTCTTCTAGGATATTTTGTAAAACAATTTTTAATTCACTTTCTTTTTTCACAAAGGTTTTTATTTCTTTTCTACCTTTAGGTTTTGTTTTTATTATACTAGCGTCCATATCATTATAAATAGTAAGAGCATAAGTTCTAGGAATTGGTGTTGCACTCATATATAAAACATCTGGCCTTTGGCCTTTATTTTGTAAATTGCTTCTTTGATTCACTCCAAAACGATGTTGTTCATCTGTAATGACCAAACCTAGATTATTAAATAAAACATCTTCACTAATCAAAGCATGTGTTCCAATTAAAACATCAATTTCATTGTTTTTTAATTTCTCAATGATTAAATTATGTTCTTTTTTCTTTTGACTTCCAAGAAGTAAAGCAACGTTAATATCATAAGGTTCTAAAATTTTTTTTATTGTATTATAATGTTGAGTTGCTAAAATTTCTGTCGGAGCCATTAAAGCACTCTGATAACCACTTATTGCATTTGCATATATAGCAATTGTAGCTACTATTGTTTTTCCACTACCTACATCTCCTTGAATTAAGCGATTCATACGTTTAGGGCTTTTTAAATCTTTTAAACACTCTTTTACTGCTGTTTTTTGATCCGTTGTCAATTCAAAAGGTAACTTATCAATAAAATCCATTATTTGATTTTTTGAAAACGTTCTAGATAATCCCGATAATTTTTTATTTTTTAATTTTAAAAAATTTATTTTTAACATAAATAAAAATAATTCTTCATAGATCAATCTTAATTTTGCCATTTTTAATTTTTCAGATTGATTAGGCTTATGAAGTATTTTTAATGCCTCCCATTTATTTAAAAAATGATACTCCTTAACTTTGGATTCTGGAATGTAATCTTCTACTTTCTTCATATTTTGTAAAGCTTCTAAAATTATGGAATTCATATTAGCATTTTTAAGCCCCTTTACAATATGATAAACTGGTTCTATTTTTGGTTCTTTGATCCAATCTAATTTCATATCACTAGCAATAAAAGTATTTCTTTTTTGATCGTATTTGCCAATTAAAGTTATATTTTTACCAACATCTAAATGAGAATTTAAAAAGGCACGATTAAATATAGAGACATTAATTAATAAATTACTTGCTAATGCTTTAAAAGAAATACGATTTAAATTTTTACGTATATAAGATATTTTTGGAGGTGTTTCTATCGTTGCATTGACAACAATTGTGTCAGTTGATTCATTAGTATTCAAATCTATCGGAGTGTAAATATTATAACGATAAGGATAGTAATTGATTAAATCTTCGATAGTATATATATTTAATTTCTGCAACAGTTCAATTGTTTTTGGCCCTACTTTTTTTAAATCTTTTAACTCCATATTCTACTCCTAAATGTTTTATCTATTATAGCAAAAAAAATTAATAAATGGTTAATAAATCGAATGAATCAAGGATTTAAAAATTTCTTTCAATTTTTTGAAAAAAAATGTTGACAAATTTCTACTTTTCCATTAGGATATATATCACCAATTCACTTAAATGCGAATTGGTGCTAGTATCACACTAGTCAACCCCTTTTTATTCTTTTAGAAGCTGTCTTCAGGGGGCAGCTTCCATTGTGGAATTTTAAAAAGTACCATTAATTTGTGGTACTTTTTTCTTTATAAAATTGATATCGTTGCATTGCTTCTTTTTTATTTAATTCTAATAAAACTGAAGCTACTTTTTCATCTTTTATTTTAAATCTAAAGAATTTAAAAATTCTTCATAAAGATCAAAATTTGGTTCTTTAGAATCTAAATATAATTTCTTTTCTTGAGGATTATAATGCATTAAAAGGTGATATCCAGATTTTACAGCTAGTTCTTGTTCTTTAGTAGTACAAGATAAGCCACCTTTTATACCATGTTCTACACAAGGACAGTAAGCAATTACAATAGCAGGGCCTTGATGATTTTCTGCTTCTTTTAAAATTTTAATGGTATGATTAAAATCTGCCCCTAAAGAAATGCTTCCAACATAACAGTTTGGATAACACATAGCTATTTTAAATAAATCTTTTTTGGGATTTTTCTTTCCAAAATCTGCAAATTCCGCTACTTGACCAATTTTAGATGATTTGGACATTTGCCCTCCAGTATTTGAATATACTTCTGTATCTAAAACCAGTATTTTTACAGGATCGTTGCCTGAAAGTATATGATCAATACCTCCAAAACCAATATCATAGGCCCAACCATCTCCACCTATTGCCCATATACTACGTGCTGGAATATATTCTAATAAATCTCTTAAGTCTTTAGGAATCTCAGAAGTTGCTAATTCTTTTTTGATTCTACTCGTTATTTCAAAATCTTCTTTGTTCATCAACCATTTTTCAAAATTTTCTTTGACATTTTTTTCTACAGAGCCTAAAGATTGTTTCATAATATTTTCGATTTGTTGTCTTTTTTGTTTCCCAGATAGATACATTCCAATAGCAAATTCACTATTGTCTTCAAATAAAGAGTTGGCCCAGGGTATGGTATAAGGTGTAGAGGGCGCACTACCACCATAAATGCTTGAACATCCAGTGGCGTTCGCAATCATTAATTTTTTGCCAACAAGTTGAGTTAATAAACGAATATATGCAGTTTCTCCACAACCAGCACAAGCTCCTGGAAATTCAAAATAGGGTTTTATAAAACTTAAATCTTTTACAGTATTTTTTTCAGTACAATCCGGATTTTCATATTGATTAAAATAATAATTACTTTGCTCTTGTTTTGTTGCATCAAATTTACCAAATTCTAACGCTTTTTTTCCTTTAAATCCTGGACAAGTAGCAACGCATAATCCACATCCTGTACAATCTGATTCACTTATACTGATTAAATAATTATATTCTTCATTGCCTAAAAAAGGCTTTCCAACCGATTTATCTTTTGTTTTAAAAGCACGAATTACAGCATGAGGGCATACAAAACTACAACGTCCGCATTGAATACAATTTTCTAAAATCCATTTAACAACTTTATCTGATGTATTTCTTTTCTCTAAACGTGCAAGTCCTCCGATAAATGTTCCAGAAGCAATTGGTAATACCTCACTTACAGTTAAAGTATTTCCTTCACGGGCATTGATTTTTTCAAATAAAGTTTTATTTTCTTGTTTTTGATAACCTTCTAAAGTTAATTGTATCGTTTGTAATTCATTTAAAGCATTTTGAATGGCATGCTTGTTATTTTGAATAATTTCTGTTCCTTTCGTTTTAAATTGTTTTTCTATAGATTGTTCTACTAAATATAAAGCATCTTTTATATCCAATAATTTTAAAACGGCTACTTCCATGATTTTATTTATTTTTCCTTTTATATGATTTTTTTCGGCAATCGTAGAAGCATCAATAGCTAAAATAGTAATATTTTTTTTCTGTAACACCTTTTTATCTTCTAAACTTATTTTTTGGTCAATTTCTGATAAATTGGTAGTATTAATTAATAATATTCCATTTGGTTTTATATTTTTTATTATATTATATTTTCTAAAATATTCATCTTTTGTTACAACAATAATATCGGGATTTGTAATATAAAAAGGTGCTGAAAAATGTTTTGATTTTAATCGAAGATTACTAATGGTAACTCCATTACTTTTTTTTGAGTCATATTCAAAATAGCCATCTACTTCTAAATTTAATTGTTCAGAGGTAATTTTTAAAATATCTTTACTTGCACTTACCATGCCATCGCTGCCAAATCCATAAATTAAAATTTCTTTTGCTGCTAATTCTAATGGATAGTCATAATATTTTAAGCTCAAATTTGTTAAATCGTCTTCAATGCCAATTGTAAAGTTATTTTGTAAATTGCCTTCCAACATTTTGTAAACACTGTAAATATCACTTGGAGTAGTATTTTTACTAGATAAACCATATCTTCCTCCAACAATTTCTATTTTCTTCTCTTTTAAGGCCGATAAAACATCTAAATAAAGTGGCTCCCCTATACTGCCAGATTCTTTAGTACGATCTAAAACTGCTATTTTTTTCACTGAGTCTGGTAACACATTTAATAAATATTTTTTACTAAATGGGCGATATAAATGAACAGCAACTACCCCAATTTTCTTTCCGTTATCTAATTCATGATCTACAACCAATTTAATGGTATCTACAATACTTCCCATAGCAATAATAATGTTTTCAGCATTTGCATCCCCATAGTAATTAAAAGGTTTGCAATCGGTTTTAGTAATTTTATTTACTTTCTCCATATATGAATTTACAATATCAGGTATTTCATTATAATATTGATTTCGAGCTTCTACTGATTGAAAATAAATATCTTCATTTTCTGCCAATCCTTTTTCGATGGGATGATTTATATTTAAAGATCGATTTTTAAATTCATTTATTTTTTCATAAGGAATTAATTTTAAAAATTCTGTATCATCAATACTTTCAATAGTATTTAGCTCATGACTTGTTCTGAAGCCGTCAAAAAAATGTAAAAAAGGTAAAGATCCTGTAATAGCCGACAAATGAGCTACTGCAGCGTTTGTTCTAGTTTCAAATATATTGCTTGAAGAAAGCATACAAAACCCCGTAGAACGTGTAGCATAAATATCACTATGATCTCCAAAAATAGATAAAGCATGGGTGGCTATACTTCTTGAGGCTACATGAATAACACCAGGTAATATTTCTCCTGCCATTTTGTACATATTAGGAATCATTAATAATAAACCTTGACTGGCTGTAAAAGTTGTAGCTAATGATCCTGTAATCAAAGCTCCATGCATTGCTCCAGCAGCTCCAGCTTCACTTTGCATTTCTATAAGTTCTACCTTACTATTAAATAAATTTAATTTCTCAGAATGATTTAAAAAATCGATATTAGACGCCATAGGACTTGAAGGCGTAATTGGATATATACTTGCTACTTCACTAAAAAGATAAGCCATATCTGAACATATTTTGTTAGCATCGGCAACTATTTTCATTATCATCACATCCTTACTTTATAAGTATATCAAAAATTTATAAAATTCAAAATCAAATCCTGTAAAAAAACCTCTCATTTTTCAACAAATGTGAGGTTTATTTTTTATTTGTATAATCCTTTTTCTTTCATTTCATTAATTGTTTCATAATGATCTTGCTCAATATTTTGTTTTTCCACCCAATCCACAAACAGTGATTAGTATTTTCATTTTTTACTCCTTTTTTTTAGAATCTTTTTCAGTTTCTTTAATAATATATATTGGTCTTTTTTTACATTCTAAATACGTTTTAGATAAGTATTCTCCAATAATTCCTAAACAAAATAGTTGTATTCCACTTACTAAAAATAAAATACAAATCATAGATGGCCAGCCACTGGTTGGATCGCCAAAAATCAATGTTTTGGCAATAATTACAATAATCATAATAAAGGCAATAATACAAAATAATATCCCTAATAATGCTGCAAATGTTAAAGGAGCGGTTGTAAATGCAACGATTCCTTCTAGTGCATATTTTGATAAACTAATAAATGACCATTTTGTTTCTCCGGCTACTCGCTTTACATTTTCATATTCTATCCATTTAGTATTAAATCCAACAAAGCTAAACAATCCTTTAGAAAAACGATTGTATTCTTTTAATTGTAATAAAGCATCTACCATTTGTCGAGTCATTAATCGATAATCTCGAGCTCCATCTACTAATTCTACATCCGATATTTTATTAATAATTTTATAAAATGCTCGAGCAAAAAAACTTCTTATTGGAGGTTCTCCTACTCTATTCACTCTTCTTGTTGCTACACTATCAAAATTAGTTGAAGAATCCATCAAAATTTCTAACATTTTAGGTAGCAAATTAGGAGGATCTTGTAAATCTGCATCCATTACAGCAACATAATCTCCTGTTGCATATTCTAAGCCGGCATACATTGCTGCTTCTTTACCAAAATTACGCGAAAAAGATAAAAAACGAATACGACTATCTTCATTATGTAAATTTTTTATAACCTCTAACGTTTTATCTTTACTACCATCATCTACTAAAATTAATTCTAATTTTATTTTTGGTAATTTTTCAAAAACTTTATTTATTTCGTCATAAAAAAGTGGTAATGATTTTTCTTCATTATAACATGACACTACTACACTGACTGTTTCTTTAGCCATTTATAATACACCTCTTTTATTAAAATAAAGAATATAAAAACTATCATAGTTAAACAACTTATACTATTTCCTAATCGTGATAATTTTGTTCCCGTATAAGTTACTTCAATTATAGCATCTTTTTCTAGATTTATCTCTATAAATCCATTTTTATTTTCATGATATTTTATTTTTTCTTCTGAATTTTCATATTTTGCAATAATTTGATAGCCAAAGTAATATAAACGTGGTAATTCTATTGTAGCATTAGAAATATTTGTAGCTTTAAATGTCAAATCAGGAGTATTTTGAACGATATTTTTAATGGTACCTCTTCCATCCATGATTTTTATTTCTTCACTTCTAGTATTTAAATATTCAATATTTTTTAATGCTCTTGTGGGTAAGTATTCACTTTGCCACCCCATTCCAATCTGTGATAAATCATAATCATCGGTAGTTAAGTATTTATAATTTTGATTATACATACAAAATAGAGATACTATTATACAAGATATTATACATAAAATATTTATTTTTTTATTTTGATTTAAATTTTTCAAAGCGTAGGCTGTTAAAATACTGATGCCAAAGCAACTCATTGTCCCAAGGCGCCATGGAAATTGAATCATTAATAAAAAATCAGGCATTAAAATCCAAGGAAATAATAATGAAGAAGCCCATATTCCTAAAATAGTACAAACAAAACCAACTATAAAAAGATAATCACTTTTTAATTTTTCTTTAATCTTTTTTTCTTTTCTAAATTTATTTAATATGTAAATAACTAACCCTAAAGCAACAATGTTGATAAAATGATAGCCAATATTTTCATGCCAACCAATAAAATATTGATGAATATTTAAGGCATTCCAATAAACCCCATAAGGGTTTGCCATAGCATCTTTCTGAAAAACCACATAAGATCCATTTATTTTATGCTCTAGTAACGGAACAATAAATGGTAAACATAAAAGAATAGTAAATAATGTGGCAATTATTAAGTGAATAAGATATTTTTTGTCCCATATTTTTTTAAATTGTATCAATAAAATTATAGCAAGAAAAATACTTACATAAATTGTCATAACTAAGTGGGTGTTAATTAATCCTACGTATCCGATTACAAACGTTAAATAAAAACTATTATATTTTTGATGAAATAAATAATAAATACTTAAAAATACTAACGGTAAAAAAACGAATACAAAAGATTCTGCAATCGCATCACGAACTAATATATCATAAAACCTATATGGCATTGTCATATAAAATAATGAAGCAATAAACGATACATTTTTATCTTTTGTATTCGTTTTCATAAATTTGTACATGAAAATACCAGATAGAAAAATAATAATAAAATTGGTTATTTTTAAAGAGGTAAACACAGAAAAATTACCTGCTTTATAAATTAAACTAGCTACTAAATGAGATAATTGTGGATAAAAGATACCCGCACCATACCCAAAATTAGAAGCAATTAAAGGAAATATCTTTAGATTTAATAAATTGTGAAAATTTAAATTTTCACATATTGCTAATATATTAGCAATATGATACCCTGTATCATGTCCTTCAAAATATAAATTATTAAATAATGGTAGTAAAAAGAATAAAGAAATTAAAAAAATAATTGCATAATTTATATCAATTTTTTTTCGTAATTTCATTCTATCCCTTCTTTGCTTTAATATTATACCATGAATTAAAAAAAAGAAAAATCTATTCTAAAATAGATGTTATTCTTAAAATATATGATTTAAATATTATTATTTTTCTCAGATTTTGAATAAACCTTTGTAATAATTTTAGCAAACCAAGTAGGCCAAAATTTTTTAAACATTATAAAATCTTCTTGTATTCTTCTATTTTCCTTAATAATTTCACTCGTTGTTGATTCTTCATGAATTCGATGACCCATTAAATACTTATTGATGTAAATAAATCTTCCTTTTATGTTAGATAATCTTTCCCATGCCAACCAATCAATATCACATTTCATATCACTTGCAAAAATTTCTTTAGGACATATTTGTTTTGCAAAAGTAACAGAAGGACAACCAATTGCATTCCCAAAACGAATAGCGCTTCTTTTTATGATTTTGATATTGGCTAAAAATTGGCATCTTAATGGCCATAATAAAATTTTTTTTATTTTTAAGTTGGTATTATTATATTCCTTTCTATCCCCTTTGATTTCATAATAATTGGGAAATAAAATAATTGCATCTTCATATTTTTTATATACTTTTATTATTTCTTCTGCATAATTATAGTCATAAATATCATCTTGATGAGCTATCGTGACTAATTTTGTTGAAGCACTTGCAACAGCAAAATCAAAATCATAGCCAATACCTGTTTTTCCCTTATTTATTTTCAGATCTAATTTATAATCTTTAGCTATCTTTTTTATATAATTATTTGGTGTTGAAGTAGCTATAATTACATTTGTTTTTACTGATTGATTAAGAACTGATTGTATACAATCCTCTAAATATTTAGACTCTTTATATGCTAATACAACAAAAGTATGCAAATCTTTCACTATTTTTCACCCAATTTCTTTAATTTTTTAGAACGATGTTTCATAAATACAGGAATAAGAGAATTAATCACATTATAATGAATTTGATCAAATGGTTTAGTAATTACATTAAATACTTTCCAACAGAAAAAATAAAATCCCCACCCTTTTTCATCCTCGGTATTTTTCCAATCCGTCATTAATAAATATTTTTTATACTCGTTTCTATATTTATGGGTATTATATTTTCGCCAGGGTCTTTCTTCTCCCAAATAATGAATAATAATAGGGTTCGATCTAGCTTCTAAAAATACTTCTTCACTTATATACTTTGATGGTAGTTCTAATTTTTTCAAAAACTGATAACTATATTGATCAAAAATATTACAATAGTTATATTTTGGCGATAATGTATAGATTTGATCTTTTAAAGCTCCATTAATGGCATCTTGGTCATTTGCAAATAGTTTTCCCGTATGCAACTCGTAATAAGTAATAATTTTTGTACCAATATTCTCGTTTCGCCATTTTTTTAAATTAATTAATAAAACACCCGCATTATAATAATGACTATTTTCCAAATTTAATAATTTTTTTCTTTTTTTATCAACAGTTGGTTCTATACTAGCACCTAGTACTTTATTTTCCATATTATCTTTCCATAATTCTTCTAAATTACCACGACAAATAGTATCTCCATCTAAGTATAATATTTTATCTATATTTTTGGGTAAAATTTTATCTACTAATAACCTTACTAACACAATTGGATTCCATCCATTCGTATCAAAATCAAAATTAAAATATGATTTTAAACTCTTTAACTCCATTATCTCTATTTTTCTATCATATTGATTTACCATTTTTTTTAATTTCTTTTGATTGTCAATAATCAGCCCCCCCCCCGGAGTAATTAAATAAAAATTTAGCTGGTCAATTTTTTTATTATTTTCGCATATTGATGTAATGCTTGCAGCTACTTGTGGGACAAATTTATCATTTAAAGTATATAAAATATTCATTTTTTGTTCACTCCTATTTATTTTAAAAAATTTTTAATAAAAATAGCAACAATTTTTCCATATGGATTTTTCTAAAAAATATAAAAAGATTACATATTAAATTAACTTTAAATTCCTCATTTTTTATCCAAAATAATTTTAATTTTTTATTCGTATATTTTAAAGAAATCTTTTCTGCTATTTCAAAGCATTTTTTATATTCTAAAAAATACTCATCTAAACTCAAAATATGTCTTTGTTGTTCTAAATAAAAGACAAAAGTTTTCAAGAAAAAATAATTTAACTCTTTTAGATATAAGGAAGTATATTTATTGTGTTTAATGTCTTTTGCCAATTTTTCCAATAAAGCTATCATTTTTATATTCCGATTTTGTTTATTTTTATTTGCTGTATGTGTTACTGATAATGGATTTACATAATAAGTATAACCAGCATACCTAATAGTTTTAATTTTATTAGTATTCGTTATTGCATTAATTGTAAAATAAACATCTTCACCAATTTTATATTTTTCTAAAAATTGAATATTATATTTTTTAATAAAACTAGTTTTATATAACTTGCCACAAGTCGCTATATATTTAAATGCAGACCATATGTCATTTTCCCAAGGTTTTTTTATATATAAAATTTTTGAATCAGTACAACTCTTATAACCAGATACTATAAAATCATTATCTCCTATATTTTCTACTAAAGTTTCAATATAATTAGCATCAACAAAATCATCACTATCTATAAAAGTGATAAATTTACTTTTAACATGAGAAATTCCATTATTTCTTGCACTGGCACTTCCTAAGTTTTTTTGATTATAAACTTTAATTATAGAATATTTCTTAGTATATTTTTTTAAAATGTTTAATGTTTGGTCTGTACTACCATCATTTATAACAATTATTTCAATATTCTTATAAGTTTGATTTATAATACTAAGTAAACATCTTTCTAAAAATTTTTCTCCATTAAAAACGGGAATAATAATTGACACCTTATACATTGCGTCCCTCTTTTCTTAGCTCATTTATGAACACAAAAATATACATTAGTAAAATCAAGAACATTATCAGAGTATAAGATATTGATGCCCCTAATATTCCTTTTAAATTAACTAATAAATTCGAAACAAATAAAGCAATAATACTAGCGATTGTAAAAATAACGCTTTGCACCAAAGTTTTTCTCATTGTAATTAAAGCATTAGATAAAACGGAAGCCATGGCGAATAAAGTCGCACCACAAATAATTATAACTAATGGATATAAATAAGAAGATAATTCTACACCATAAATCATTTCTAAAAATGGAATACCAATTAAATAAACAATTACACTAGCGACCAGTCCGAATAAAACAATATAAATTTCAATTTTAATGATTAAATTTAAAAATTTTTTTATTTGATTATTTTTTATATTATTCGTTAAATGCATTAAAAACGGTTGTATCATAAATTGACTAAACAAAGATATTAAAGTAGCAGGCATAATGATAATTCCAAAGATGGTTTGAAAATTATCTGCCATATTATTATCTATAGCAAATTTAGAAGCATTTATTATATATTGAGTTAAAACTGTAAACAAAAATGTGAAAAATCCATATTTAAATAATTTTTTTATATTTTCAAAATTAAATTCTGTTTTTCTATATTTATAATTTTTAATATTTTTAATATCATAAAAATATAAAATAATTAAATTTATAATTATTATACCGATTATTGATATTATTAAATTTTTTGATAAATAATCTAATATTAAAAAAATTAAGAAAGACAGAATAGCTTTTAAAAATAACGATATTCCAACCTTATAAAGATCATTATTTTTTTGAATGATAGCATAGATGGATTCACTAAAAGCCTCTATTAATTTATAAAATGTTAATAGTAAAATAATTATTATTTTATATGTAGAATAACCTTTTATTAAAATATAAAAAATGGCTAGTAAAAACATAATCCCACAGGTAAAAAAACGATGATAAATAAAATCTTGATCTGTAAAGTTCTCATTTGTTTCTGTAACTTGGTAGGTTCTTCCAAAATATGTGCCAAACACTTCTAACAAACAAGAAACAGAAAAAGCAAATGTAAAAATTCCTGCATCATTTATTCCATTTATTCTAGTTACTATAATCAAAAAAAATAAAGAGGTACTAGCATTTAATAAAGATCCTATGGTATTCCAAATAAAATTTTTTTGTAAATTATTTTTCATTTTGAATTTTTTCCTTTAATATTGATAGTTCTTGAATTATTAAGGTAATTTTTTTCTTTTGTTCCGCTACAATCATTGTTAATATTAATGTTATAAAAATCATTAATGTTAATATAACACCTACTACAAAACTTGCTACAACTTGAAATCCACAAAATTCACTTATTAAAACTAATATATTTGGAAAAGCACCTAGTATTAGCATGATAAAAATAATAGTATACCAAACTAAAGAATACTTTACTGGTAATTTATTCTTTTTTAAAAAATAACTCGTTAAAACAAACCAAAAGATTGCAAAAATAATTAAAAATAACCTTAAATTTATATTCATTATTTCACTCTCTTTCCTATGATTAGTATAGATAAAATAACATTAATCATATAATAAATATTTTTCCAGGAAGCAATTGAAGATTTTCCACCTTGTCTTTCATTCATATTTACAGGAATTTCTTTTATTTTGAAATGGTTATATAAAACTTCAACAGTTGAAATAGGTTCCGGATATTCAATTGGATAAGTTAAAGCAAAAAGATTTATTACTTTTTTATCTACAGCACGAAAACCACTTGTTGTATCATATACTTTTTTATTTGTTTTTAAACGAATAACAGACGATATTAATGATATGCCTATTCTTCTGGTAAATGAAGATTTAAATTCACTACTTGTTTTGTCAATAAATCTTGACCCGATTACCATATTTGCTTCTTTATTTAAAATCGGAGCAATAATTTCTTTAACATAACGAACATCATGTTGTCCATCACCATCAAATTGTATTGCTATATCATAATTATTTTCTTTAGCATATTTATAACCCGTTTGTACAGCTCCACCTATTCCCAGATTTTTAATCAAATCAATTACAGGAATATGATTTTCATGACAAATTTTTGATGTATTATCTAACGAACCATCATTTATCACAATTACATCATAATTTGTTTTATTTTTTTTATTATAATCTTTAATATTTTTTACAGTGCTTAGTATATTTGTTTCTTCATTGTATGCAGGAATAATTAATAAAATTTTATAATTTTGTTTCATATTAAACTCCTTACAAATTATTATAACATTTATTTACTGTTCTTTAAAGTTTGTAACTTAATATTTTTATTAGCAATTTAAATGATAAATCATAATATTACTATAATTATAAATTTCATCCACATTTTTTAATAAAGTTTCCATGGGATAGCTAGAAACAATATAATTTACACCTAACGTACAAATATCTTTTTGATTAATGTTTAATTTAAATAAATCTAGACCTAAAAGTTCAAAATTTGTTTTTTGCTCTGTTGCTTCTACTACAATATGTGCATATCTATTATATACTTCATTATATGATAAATCTGGATCTATTTTTTTCCATAAATCTAAATTAGGATAATAATTAGTAGAATTAATAATTTTAGCACCATTTGCTAAAACATAGCTTTGTAGATGAAGTGGCGAATTCATTACAATCCAAGTAGCTGATGAATTATCCGTACTTATTTTTTGTATTTCTTTTGCCAAAGGTTTATCACTCATTATATCTAATCCCTTGTTTATAGGCTGAATGGTTGCAAAGAAAAAGATACCAGCCAAAATCATAATTATTGAAAACAATATATTTATTTTCTTTTTATTCAATAAAATCATTGTAAGTGTAATCACATAAAATATAAAACTAAACGCTTGTTTCCCAAAAGTAAAATAATTAGGATTTATATTTTTTAATAAATTATTATTTACTAAATTTATACCATATAAACAAAACAAACTAGCAATAATAAAACATATAATACCTTTTTTCATACTTACTTTTTCATTAGAATAATTATTTAACCAAATTATAATTAACATTACACATATGACACTAACGGTGATTTGCGTTCTTTCTGGCATTGACATTGATAATAAAGTTAATTTTGATACTATACCAATTGGTATATAGCTCCAAATAGAAAGAAGTAAGGCTAAACTGGTTAACATGATTAATAAAATATTTACTTTATTATTTTTCTTATCTTTTACTATTTGTATTATTCCTAAAATAATTGGTATAGGATAAAAACTTAAATATTGTGAAAATTCACATGGATTTTCAAATTCAAAAATTGAATAAAATAAACTTGAAAAATAAGTGTAAAAATACGGCCATCCATATCCACCTTTAATAGATCTTGCTCCGGGATATTCTGTCGCCATTATTGAAGTAACAGTATCTAGTGAGCCAATAAATGTTGGAACTAATATTAAGCACATAATAAATATTGAAATTATCAAATATAAAAAATCACTTTTCTTTAATTCTTTTTTATTTAAAATAATACAATATATAAATAATATTAAAAATAAGTATCCATACGGAATCATCCAAGCTGGATATAAAATCATTACATAACTAGCTCCAGCCCAACCTAATAAAATTGCAAATAACCATTTTTGCCATTTTTTTTGTGATTTAAAAATATGATAAAAGAAAATTGTTGCTAAAGATCCATACAATAAAAATGAAGTAGAATTCCACCACAATAATGAAGGTGAAAAAGTTAGCATAACAGAACCTGTTAAAGATAACAATTTATTTTGTTTAGTTAGAATCATAAAAAGTTCAAAAATTGCAAAAAATAAAGCAAAATATGGTAAATACCAATAAAAAGAATAAGCTTGATTTAAATCTAAAAATAAAAATCCTAGTAATCTTATATTACCTAAAACAGAAATGGTTCGTGTTGGCAATTGTGGATACAATGTTACTATGGTATCTCTAGCCATTAAAGCTTGGTTTTTAGAATCAAAACCTGTATTTCTATTATATTGAGAAAGTAATGCAGGAGTATCTACTAAAAATTCATCACTCCGAATACTTCTTGCTTCACCAAGTATTGGTACATACTTATCTAAAGAATAATTTGGCTCAATTATTGAATTATAAACAAAAACAGATGAACCATTATATCCCATAAGTACTACATACACAAAAGAAATTACACCTATAAGGTATCTTTTTTTATAAATAAATAACCATAATTTTTTTATATTTATCATAATATGTAACCCTAAAAATATAATGATATAAATATATATTAAAAATCTATCAATTGAGAAAGGTCTGTCGACATAATATTTTTCAAATACAACTGCGCCTACAATACCTAGAATAATAAATATCAGCCCTATTATTTTTCTTTTCATTAACTTTTATGTCTCCTTATATCTAAATAAAATGCTCTTGTTTTACTAAAATTTTTATTATACATTGGATCATTTTCCAATATATCTTTCCATTTATTTAACATAAAATCTTGTTCACTTAAAAATCTTTTATACTTTTCAGTAGTAGTATCATAACCTCTTGATTTAGATTCATAATGGTATAATTCAACTTGAGGAAGCTCTATATTGTAATATCCTTTTTGTAATAATTTAATATTAAAATCCACATCATTAAAAGCAACTTTTAACTTTTCTTCTAAACCTCCAACTTCTTCAAATTTAGATTTTTTTACCATCAAACAAGCTGCTGTTACAGCACTATAATTATATGGCACTCTTAATCTTCCATATAAACCTATTTCATTTCTTTTGACACCAATGTATGTATGAGCAGCTATACCACCTATTCCCAAAACAACTCCAGCATGTTGAATCGTATTGTCAGGATATATAAGTTTTGCTCCTACAGCACCAATATGTTTTAAACTGGCATACCCAACCATTATTTCTAACCAATTTGGGGTAATGATCTCTGTATCATTATTTAATAAAACAATATATTCTCCTTCTGCTTTTTGTACAGCCATATTATTTATTTTAGAATAATTAAATTCTATATTAGCATCGATTACTTTAAAATTTTTATATAAAGATTTATATTTGTCAAATAAATCAAATGTTTTCTTTTCTACACTATTATTATTAACAACTATTACTTCAAAATTCTTATAAGTTGTTTTTTGATACAAAGATTTTAAACATTTATGTAAAATACCACTAAAATCTTTAGTTGGAATAATAATGGAGATCATAGGTTCTTTTTTCAATTTGTAATCAACAATATAGTAATTACTTTTATCAATAGTTACTTTTCCTTCTAGCTTTCTTCTTTTCAAAGCATTTTCAATACTTATTTTTCCTTTATTATTGGCATAATTTTTGTTATCTAAATCTGCTGCTGTAGATCCATCTATCATTCTCCAGTGATATAAAATTTTAGGAATATGATAAATTTTATCCGTCACTTCACTTACTTTCAAAAATAAGTCATGATCTTGAGCTCCCTCTAAACCTACTTCAAAACCACCTACTTTTTCTATTACTTTTTTACGTAATACAGAAAAATGACAAATATAATTAGAACTCATTAAAGTATCTGGAGAAAAATCTGGTTTAAAATGTGGATGACATCTTTGGCCTTTACTATTTAATTTATCTTCATCACTATATATAAAATCTAACTTCTTATCCTCATTTAAAACCTTCACCACTTCATAAAGTGCATGAGGAGAAAGTACATCATCATTATCTACTAACCCTATAAATTCACCGCTAGCCATTTGTATACCATCATTAGAAGCATTAGAAATATGGCCATTTTTCTTACGAAATTTTACTTGAATCCGATTATCTTTCTTTTGATATTCTTTTAATGTTTCAATAGTTTCTTCTTTTTTAGAGGCATCATCTACCAAACAAATTTCAAAATTTTGATAACTTTGGTTTAAAATCGAATCAATACACTCTTTTAAATATTTTTTATCGACATTATATACAGGAATAACTAACGAAATTTTAGGTTGATAAGCTAAAGAAATAGGTTCATCAAAGACTTCATATTTTTTTAACCAATCATTATATTCTTTAATTAAATCAGGATGAAATATACTATGATTATCTAGATTCCTCATCTTATTTACAAATTCAATCCAATATTTTTTCCATAATCTTGGTGGAATTAAAAAATGATACTGTTTCCATGCAGCTCTAATTCCACGATAAAAAACGTAAAATATATGATATATTTTTTTTACTATTCTCATCAAAAGCGAAATAATTTTATTCACTATTCTAAAAAAATATTTATTTTTTATTTTTAAAATTAATTCTTCTTCTAAATAGATAAAAATATTTTTATCTTTTGAACTTAAATTCACAAAATAATAAAATTCCTCTTTATTGGATGATGCCATCATATTATATTTTAAAATTTTATTATTTGATTTCATAATAATTTTTTTATTATTATTTTTTTTACCACTAATAGTTAATCTAGGATGAATAATACCTTGAAGTGAAATTCGTGAAAAATCAATATCATCATTTTCATACAACATATAAAAACCGGTATATAAAAATGAATATAATTTGTGACAAATTCTTTTTAATAATTTATTTTTTATCTTAGCGACAAAATATTCCTTATTATCTGCTTTTATAATTAAACTTAACTTTTTATCCTCTGTTTCTATTCTTTGTTTTATGACAAAACTATTTTGATCTTTTTTGGTGTTCAATTTTATTTTTTCTTTATTATTTTTTACTAAATAAAAATCAAATTTTTCTTTGGTAATGAACCCTTTAATTTCTATCACAGGATTTTTTACACCAGTAATATTTACTGTTTCTATACCTACAAAATCATTTTCTTCATAAATAATATCTGTAAATAAATCTAATAAAAAAGTACTTATTTTTTTTAATATCCGCTTTGAAGTTTTGTTTTTAATTAATATAATGTCTTGAAAATTATTTTTATCGTACAACTTAATGATCTTACATTTTAAAATATTAGCTGTTAAAACAAATGATTTATTTTCTTTATCAATTTGCAAATTATATGAAACCTCTTGATCATCATTATATAAAATTAAATCTAAATTCTCTTCATATATTCCAATTATTTTTATAACTGGATTTCTTATCCCTGTTAAATAACATTTTACTACTTTTACTTCTTGCACAACCTAAACCTCCTCTGCAAATCTTTTTTGTAATTGATTGAAAACTTTAAGACCAATTATAAATAATATTATACTAAATGCTAATGTTATTAATAATGTTTTTATTTCAGGTAAAGTTTGATAGAATAAAATATTGCGATAACTATTTATAATGGAAGCAATTGGATTTAATTTAATTAACCATGCAATTTTTGTTCCCATAAACATATCTTTTGAATAAATAATTGGTGTAGCATAAAATAACATATTAATAAAAAAATTTATTACATATTCTGCATCTCTAATATATACATTTACTGCACTAGTAATTAATATAATTCCTAGTTGAAAAATATATTGCACTACTATTATAAACGGTAAAAATAGAATATATTTGCTAAACCCAATTCCACTAAATATTAAAAAAATAAAAATTATTAGGCAAGAGATTAAAAAATTCACTAATCCACTAGTATTAACCGAAATGGGCAAAATTTCTCTAGGGAAATAAACTTTTTTTATAATTCCTGCGTTGGCTAAAATAATGGTTGTACCTTGCATAATTGTACTTGTAAAATAAGTCCAAGGTATTATGCCGATTATTATAAAAGTTACATAATGCGATTCTGTATTTTTTAATATAAATGGAAATACAATGGCATAAATAAGAGCTGTTAATAATGGATTTACAAATGACCACAATACACCTAGAAATGATTGTTTATATTTTCCGCGTATATCTTTTTTTACTGTACTTTTTAATAAAAGACGGTAATTATAAAGATTCATAATTAATTCTTTCATCTTAGCCACACACCTTTATATATTCATCAATTACTTCTTTCGTATTTCCATCCATCATAACTTTTCCTTGATTAATCCAAATTGCTCTATTACATAATTTTTTTATTGAATCTAAACTATGACTCACAATCACTATTGTTTTTTCACTTTCTTTTAATTCTTGTAATTTTTCAAAACATTTATCTTGAAAATGTTGATCTCCTACAGCAAGAATTTCATCAATTAATAATATTTCTGCATCGACATTGATAGCTATGGAAAATGCAAGTCTCATATATTGGCCACTCGAATAAGTTCTTACTGGACTATCTATTAATTCTTCTAATTCAGAAAAATTTATAATATCATTTAAACGCTTATCAATTTCTTTTTCACTTAATCCAAATATTGAGGCATTAAAATAAATATTTTCTCTACCTGTAAAATCAGGATGAAAACCAGCACCTAATTCTAATAAAGATGTTATTTTTCCTTTGGTTATTATTTTTCCTTTGGTAGGATAAATAATCTTGGTCATCATTTTTAAAAGAGTAGATTTGCCACTACCGTTTACTCCTATTAATGCAACCGTATCACCTTTTTGAATTTTTAAGGATATATCTTCTAATACCACTTTATCTTCTGATTTTTTCTTATTCCAAAATACAAGTCTTTCTTTTAAAGTAGAAGGTTTATCGTAATATAATTTAAAAGTTTTTGTAACATTTTTTATTTCAATGGAATTGCTCATTTCAAAATCCTTTCTTTTTTATTTTATCAAAACTATCTTTTAAAGTCTAATTTTTGATGAAATCTTTAGGTTATATTACCACAATTTCTTATATTCCTGAACTACATGCTCCCATGTATAATCTTTCTGTATTCTTTCTTTGGCTAATTTCTCATATTTTTTTATCATTTTGGTATCCAATTGATCAGCTCGTTCAATTATTTTTTTCAAATCATTTTTTTGCTTACTAAAATAAAGACTAGACATCATACCTACTTCTACATTATAAACAGCGTTATATAATATATTTATTTTAGTGGTTGCTAATGCTTCTAAAAGAGATGGGTTTGTACCTCCTGCTGAATGACCATGAATATAGGCATAGGCATTTTTACGAATATAAATCAAAGCTTCTTTATCATAGACACTCCCAATAAATTTAATTCTTTGATCTGTATCAAAATTTGTTTTTTCTTTTAGTTCCTTATAAAATTTATTTTCTTCAACATTAGATACAATTACTAAATCTTTTTTAGTATTAGAATTCATAAATTCTTTTATAATTAATTCATAATTATTTTCTGGAACAAACCTACCAACAATTAAAAAATATTTTTCTTCTTCAATGTGAAAATTTTTAAATAATGCTTTTACTATATTATTTTTTTGACCTTTTTGATTTAAATAAGCACCATAAGGTATAAAATAAGATTCTTTGTGAAATTTTTTATATTTATGATCAATATAATCTTTAATTACATTGGAATCACTTATTATTGCATCACTATGTTTTACCATACAGTATTCACTAATTTTAAAGCATTGTTTAATTAATTTATTCCATTTTTCCCTTTTCCATTCTAATCCATCTGGATTTAAATAAATCTTAATATGTTTCTTTTTTAACGTATGAATTAAAAACGGATAAAACGGTCCCATTCTACACCCTAGAATATAAAGAGTCACATTTTTTAATTGGTTATTATCTATGTATTTATTAATTTTTTGTAAAGCTTTTATGGCGTAAACGAACATTGTGACAAAACCAATATTTGGTGAATAAATTTGTAAACAAGATACATTTTCTTTTTCAATTATTTTATTTTTTTCTTTTTTTATATTCGTTAATTCAGGAATGTGAAACTTAACATTTTTGTCCTTATAGTTTGCAATTAAATTGGTCACAAAGGTTTCCCATCCACCATAATTTGACTTGTAGCCTCGAGCTCCAATAATGATTATATTTTTCATAAAAATCACTTCCTAAAAAAGTTAATACATGTTGATATAAATAAATTAATATATACAGTTATTTTTAAAACCATCAATCTAAAAATATCCCAATTATTGATATATTTTTCATAATAATATTGACTTTCTTTTAATATTTTAAACTTATTTATACGATTCATACTCTTGTCAACACTTTGACTTAAAGCATGAATCACTGTTATTTGATTATCCACAAATGTATTAAATCCTAATTCTTTTAATTTTTTACCAATAATAATCTCTTCATAATATAAAAACGTATTTTCATCAAAAAATTGAATGGCTTCAAATACTTCTTTTTTTATTATAAAAAAACAGCCTTTTACAACATCTACTTTCGTTAGTCTTTCAGAATAATCCTTTTCATTATAATTTAGTATTTTTTTTTCTAAAAAATGAAAATACGGAATATTAGAAATTACTTCTGACAGGAAAGTTGGCAATCTCCACCCTCTAGAAATTCCATTTGGTTCTTTAATATTGGGAGCAATTAAAGCTATTTCTTTTTTTTCTAAATCTTTTACTAAATTTTTTATATCTTGTTCACGAACCATTATATCCGGATTAGATATTATAATATTGTCAATATCATAATTTTCGATTAAATATTTAATTCCAATATTATTTCCAGCAGCATATCCTTTATTTTCATTTGCTTCAACAATTTTTATTTTTTTACTTTCATATTTTTTTAATTTTTTTACACTGTCATCTGTACTTTTGTTATCCACAATAATTATTGCATCTAAAATCTTATAATTTTTAATATCTTCTAAAAGTAAAGAAGTGTTTTCGCTATCATTATAATTTAGAATTACTATGCCATTTTTCATATTTAACCTCTTTTTTATTTTACCACGTTCTATATAAAATAAAAAGAAATCTTATTTGAAAACATTTAATAAAATTTCTTTTGTATTTTCTAAACTATATTCTTGAACTTTCTTTTTGGCATTTTTAATTAGAACATTTTTTTCTTTTGCTTTCATTTTCAATACTTCTTCCATTTTTTTAGCCAATTCTTTATAATCACTTGGAGAAAAAGTTAAACTGTTTTCTTTGTCAATTAAATAATCACTTGGTCCATATTGATTACTCCCAATTACTAGAGTTTCACAAGACATTGCTTCTAAGCCAGTTAATCCTAAAGATTCACTTTTTCTCCTAGTAGGATAAATAAGCGCTTCCATAGAATTATAAATATTTACTAATTGTTCTTGCGAACACAATGGATATCTTATAATATATTTCTTTAGTTTATATTTTTTTATCATTTCATTTAATTTTTCTTCTTCTGTTCCACTACCTACAATTAAAAATTTAATTTTATTTAATTTTTGTTCTTTTTTTAATTCGTTTATTGCTAAAATTAAAGTATCATACCCTTTATCTTTTTCAATTCTTGATACATAACCAAAGTATTTGTATTCTTTCGTTAAATTAGCTTTTTCTAAAGCTTGTTTTTTATTCATTTTTCTAAACTTTTGTTGATTTACTCCTCCAGAAGGATAAATGATAATTTTTTCTTGAGCCACTCGATATTTTTTTATTAAAACTTTTTTAAAATAATTGGACGGTGCAATAACTAGACTAGCATATTTTAAATATTTTTGACTTCTTTTTTCATTTATTTTTTCATATTCATTATCTGCCACAATATCATTTCCATGAACATTTAAAACCAATTTTGTATTTTTTGAACAAATATATGGCAATAAAATTCCTAAAGTAGAATGAGAAATAAAATGAACATAAATATAATCATAATTATTCCATAAAGATTTCCAAAAAGATAAACTATAAAATTTTAAGTAACTTCCTATTTTTTTATATTGCTTATTTGTTTTAAAAAGAACTACTTTTTCAATACTTTTTTGATTGTTTTCTAACAATTCAAATGTGTTTTTAACAAATACCCCATAATGTGGATAAGTAACATTTGGATACATATTACTGATTAATAAAATATTTTTCTTTTCTTTTCCTTTATCATTTTTAGAAACTAAAACTAATAATGCAATATATGTTGAGACCATTGGGCTTAACAAAACATGCCCAGAAAAACATGATATTAATACCACAAGTATTATACTAAATTTGTATATAGATTTTAATTTTATATTTTTTAATACAGAATAGAAAAAAATTATATAAAAAGCAAAACCAATCATTCCCAAATAATAGAATATATCAAAAATATCCATTTCTGCTTCTTTCACAAAATTTTTTCCATACGTATTTATTCCCAATAATTTTTCTAAATTTCCACTTTTTTTATAATCATTATTTAAATTTTTCAAAAAAGTTAAACGGTCACTAAATATCAAATGATCAATACTTTCTTCTGTAAATAATTCTGATATAGAATCAATTTCGTAATATTTTAATGTTGTATTAATATTTTCTATTAAATCAATTTTAGGTAAATAAACCAATATTCCTACTAATATAGCCAGAACAAAAAGTAATACTTTTAATTGTTTCTTTTGGAAATAAAGGAATGCAG
>CANRKD010000012.1 GCA_947631105.1 uncultured Bacilli bacterium | reverse complement strand
GCTCAGCTGGTTAGAGCGCACGCCTGATAAGCGTGAGGTCGGAGGTTCAAGTCCCCCCAGGCCCACCATTTTGGCCAGTTGGTGAAGTGGCTTAACACACTGCCCTTTCACGGCAGCATTCACGGGTCCGAATCCCGTACTGGTCACCAAATTGACACAATACTTGAAATCTTTATTTTCAAGTTTTTTTTATGCCTATATTATAGGCTTTTTTTATACTAAAATGCATACACATTTAATATGGGAAATAATAGTTTAGATAGTGAAACATTAAATGAACTACGTATAGAAGATTACATTTGGATCATCTATATTTTTTTAGCTATCTTTGCTCTTGTTTCTAATTATTATGAAAAAGAATATTTAAAAAAAAACGAAAAAAAAGATAAAAATATTTTTAGAACCATTAATACGGAAATTTTTATTGTAACTTTTTTAATTTATTTATATTTTGTTTATTTAAATTATAAACATATAAAAAGACTTGATATTTATTCAAGTCCTAAAAAAATTTTAGCAGCCAATGCTGGATTAATTGCCGCAATTCTATTTTTAATTGCAGGAGGCATTTCTTTATTAATTAGCATTTATGGCGAAGATGAAGATGATTTTATTCTGAATTTCTTTTAATACTTCTATAAATAGTATGAGGCTCTAATGTACGATCATGTAAACTAGCTAATTCTGAAATACTAACTACTTGATATCCTTCTGCATATAACTTAGGTAATAATTCTCGAACAGCATCCACAGTAGAATCATATAGATCATGCATTAATATAATATCTCCATCACTAATATTATTCATAACATAGTCTACAATATAATTTTTATCTCGATGTAACCAATCTTCAGTATCCAAATTCCATGTAATAAATATTGTATCTAAATTTTCTTTTATAGAATTATTTATAGAACCATACGGAGGTCTAGTGTAAATAAAATCTTCTCCTGTTATATCATGATAAATAGTCTTTGTTTGTTCCTCTTTAGTTAATATGTCTTCCGTTTTTTGTCTTTTCATATTTTTATGATCATACGAATGACTACCTATTTCATTACCATTTTTTAATACGTTATGTATGACACTTGCGCCATTCTCCATTTTATTACCCACCATAAAAAAAGTAGCATGGGCTTTATTTTCAGCTAATAAATTCACAATTTCATTGGTTTTGGCTCCACCTGGTCCATCATCAAAAGTCAGTGCTACTGTTTTTTTATCCTTGCTAAAATTATAACCATCTTCATTTTGATAATCGGCACTTAATAAAAAAGTAAAATCCAAATAATCTTTTATTTCATTGTAATTAACCACCAAAAATAATTTCTCATTCATACTAGGTTCAATAGTATAATGATCATAATAAATTACTAATTCGTTATCTTTAATCTGATAAGTCTTTTCTACACTATCTGCACTTAAAACATCTGCTATGAATTTTGGATATTTTAAATACAATAATTCATTAATTTTATTTAAAAAATTGCTTCTTTCTTCTTCTTTAATAAAACTCAAAAAATCGACACTTTGCCCTGTTTGAACATTTACAAAATAACTAAAAACCTTATCTTCATTTTCAAATTCTAAATATACAAATTTATTGTCTATAGTTTTATTTACTGTAACTTTTTTATCTTCATTGTCATGAATAATTTTTTCAATACTATCTTCTATATTTTTATTACTTCCAAAAACAGACATATTACTTCCACCATTATAACTTAAGAAAAGTATTATTACATATAAAAAGATAGGCACAAATTTAATCCAACTCTTTTTCATAAACACCACGTTTATTAGTATACCAAAAAACAATACATTTTAAGCATTATTTTTATATAAAATTTCTAAAAATTTAATATTAGTTCATAACTCTTTTAAACATACGTTCTAAATCATATATTGAAAACTTAATAATTGTAGGTCGGCCGTGAGGACAATTATAAGGATTGTCGCACATAACAAGTTCATTTAATAATTCTTCTGCTGCCTCCAAACTAATGCGCATGTTTGCCTTAATACTCATTTTACAGGCAAGTGTAATGGCAATATGTTCATTAAACTTCACTACATCAAATTCGCCTTTATTTTGAATCACTAAATCAACTATTTTTCGTATAGACTCTTCTTCATATCCCTGCTTTAACCATGTTGGATGTTCTTTAAAAACAAAAGTATTTACACCAAAATCTTCTAAAACAAAACCCATATTTTTAAAAAGATCTAAATGATTTTTTATAATTAAATATTCACTTGAAGATAGTTCAACTGTAATTGGAAACAGTAATGCTGTAGTATATATTTCTTTTTCTTTTAAAGCTTTTAAATAACGTTCATAATTTACTCTTTCTTGGGCAGCATGTTGATCAATTAAATAAACTCCTTCTTCATTTTGAGCAATGATATAAGTTCCATGAGCAATCCCTACGGGATACAAAACCAATTTTTTCATCTCTTCGTTTATTACATAAGACTCTTGCTTTTCTTTTTGTTGAGATAAATCTAACTCTATTTGATTGCTTTCATGATATTCATCTTCTTGTTTCATAGACTCTTTTACAATATTTTCTACATATTTTTCTTTAATATCATTATATTCCGGTTTCTTAATCGCATCTGGAATTAATAAACTCTTATACAAAACTTCTTTTATTGTATTATAAATTAAATCACTTAACTCTTCTATTTTAGATAATTTGATATCCTGTTTCGTAGGATGAATATTGACGTCGATTAAAGTCGGATCAGTATTAATTTTTAATACAACTATTGGAAATTTTGTATCTGGCTTATAGGTATAATATGCATTATTGATTGCTCTTTGAATATCATAATTCTTTATTACTCGATCATTAACTATTGTAATAAAATGATTACGATTCGATTTTAAAATTTCTGGTTTACAAACATAACCATAAAGATCAAAATCATCATTTGAGGCGTTTACTTCTAACATTTTATTTGAAACATTTAATCCATAAATCTCATGGATACATTTATGTAAATTACCACTACCTGTTGTTTTTACTAAAATTTTTTCGTTATTTTCTAATGTAAAAGAAATATTATCATGTGCTAAAGCAAGATGTTCCATTAAAGCAACACAACTAGCTAGTTCCCTAGCCTCTGTTTTTAAATATTTTAATCGAGCAGGAGTATTATAAAATAAATCACTGACTGTAATACAAGTTCCAGGTTTAGCATCTGAGGTTTCTTGTTTTAAAAATTTGCCCCCTTTAATTTCTATTAATGTACCTATATCATGTGCACAAGTTTTCAAAATAACATCACTAACACTTGCTATGGATGGCAAAGCTTCACCACGAAATCCTAATGTATCAATAAAAAATAAATCATCATCATGAAGAATTTTACTTGTTGCATGACTTTCAAATGCTAGTTTGGCATCATCTGCATCCATTCCATCTCCATCATCTAAAACTTGAATTTTTTTTAATCCTCCATCCAATAAAGAAACAATTATCGTCTTAGCATGTGCATCAATACTATTCTCAACAAGTTCTTTTACAACACTAGAGATTTTTTCAACAACCTCACCAGCGGCAATCTTATTTGCCAAATTTTCACTCATTACATGAATTTTACCCATAATCTACTACCTTCCAAAAAAAGAATTCCGTATTTCTAAAAACTCTTTATTTTTTATATAAATATGAAATCGAGCATTACTTTTACAAGTAATAAAACCGATTCCTTTAATAACAATATCTTGATTTTCATCAATATTCAAATAGATATTTTCTACATTTTTTAAAGTATTATTTTTTGCATAAATTTTCTTAATTTGTAATAAATTACTTATATAAATGGTCAAATTGCACTTATCACTTAATAATTCCATCCTTAATATATTTTCTAGAAGAATACTACTCCCCTGCTTTAACTGATATGTCATTGGTTTTAAAAAATTTTTAGGTAATATTTTTTTCATTAAAGATTTATGCATTTGTAAAATATGATTATTTTGATATAAAAATCCTGGACTATCAATAATTGTTTTATTATTTTCTAACGTTATTTTAATAAAATCTAATGTTGTATTTGGTGCTATACTTGTCGTAATTTTAGCTTCCTTTTTTAAAGTATTCACCAACGTACTCTTTCCAGAATTTGTATAACCAATTAAATAACCTTCAGAGACTTGATATTTATCCATAATATGTTCAATACAATGAATATTTTGATTTTTCAAAGCACTTAATAAAATAATTTCATCTGTAACTTTATACTCTGATTTTAACCAATCTTTTATTTTTATTTTATTAATATATTTTGGAATAAAATCTACTTTACTCAATATAAAACACTTAGGAATTTTTATTTTATGATAGGTGTTTAAAACTTCCTGATTAATATTTAGTAAATCAATTAAAAAAAAAGCAAAATGACCTTGTTGATTCACGATATTTATTATATCCTGTGGTAAGTAAGCATCAACCGATTTTAAATCATTGTAATGTAATATACGAAAACATCTTTCGCACAAATGAACTGTATTATATTTTTGAGCAGGAACATAACCAATTTCTTCTTTGTTTTGCGATTGTAACACTGCCCCACATCCGCTACATTTATTCATAATACTCACCTATTTTGAATAATCCTTTTTTCTCCAAATAATGAAAAATTTTTCGTTCCACCGCTCGATTTATTTTTGTCCATATAAAATCATTAGTACTGATCGGATGAACCAAAATGCTTAAAAATCCCATACGATTTGCACCAAAAATATCAGTAAGCAATTGATCTCCTACACAAGCAATTTCATTAGCTTTAAAACCATAAACCGATGCAATTTTTATATATTTCTTTTTTAACGGTTTCCGACTGTTACAACTTGAATCAACATTTAACTTTTCTTTAAAAGGCTCTACTCTGTTTTTATTTGAATTAGACATAATAATAATTTTAAAATTCATTAATTCTAAATCAGAAATTAAATCTTTTAAATCTTTATCAGGTACTGGCATATGAATAGGTGCAAGTGTATTATCTAAATCGAAAATAATACACTTTATACCTCTTTTCTTCAATGATTTATAATCAATATCAAAAATACTCTTTGCATAAATATCAGGTCTAAAACTGTCCACTTAACATACACCTCTTATATTAAGTATATCATGAATTTTCTAATATGATGATTTAATTAAGATATATATCCAAATTTTCTTCCAATTTTTTCTTCAATCTTTGTAATTTTTTTTGTTTTTTTGGTAAATAAACATTATAATCTAACATATCCTTATAAAAATTCATATCAAAAAAAGAAGATTTTTGCTCTAATTTACTTTTTAATTTATTGATTCCCTTTAATGCATTTTCGTCTTCCATGTAAACTTGAATTTGACTTTTCAAATAATCCAATATCATTTTTTTAGAATAATTTTCATTATCATAAAAAGCACAAGTCAAAACCATTTTATTCCAATCACTGATATCTAAAGACTCTATTTCAGATAATGATAATTGATGCTTTTTGATTTCTTTTAAAAACTGTAAAGGAACAGTAATAAGTTGAGCTTTTATAGATTTAAAATATTTTAACAATAATAAAGCATATTTTTTTTGCTTATTAATTATTTTATTATCTTTAAACTCTTCTCGATTACAAATTGCTAAAACCTCTTGTAAATTTTCTTCCACATTAATTTTCAACAAAATTTTGATTTTTTGAGATTGAATAAATTCATTATTTTGAAATTCCTCTTTATTACAAATTGATAATGCTTCTTGGATACTTTCTTTGGTATTCATTCTCATTAATAAAGTAATTTTTTGAGATTGAACAACACCATCATTTTGACATTCTTCTTCTTCGCAAATTGCAAGTGCTTGATCATTTTCATTCTTTTTCATCAAATTTCTCATATTTAAAGATGTTTTAATCATCATGATTTTTTGTTGTTCACTTTTCTTCCATCTATATAATGTAGATAGTGATATACCTAACTCTTGTTGTATATCTTTAATATTCATATCTTTTGCTATATAAACTAATGCTTTATTTTTTTTCTTATCGTCATATTTCATAAAAGGATACCTCCACTTTTTATAAATAACTATATTAATATAAAAGTTTAGTTCTGTAAATAAGAAATAAATAAACGATACTTTAATATAATTTTACAAAGGATGTGTTTTATGTTATTTCATTTATTTAATTTAATAAAAGACATGTTATTTTTTACTGGAAGTTATTCAAACAATGTCTTCCCAGATCCGTTAACTGAAGAAGAAGAAAAAATTATGATTGCTAAAATGTTAACAGGAAATATAGAAGCTCGCAATAAATTAATTGAACATAATTTGCGTTTAGTAGCTCATATTGTTAAAAAATTTGAAAATAAAAATACCAGTCAAGATGATTTAATTAGTATTGGAACCATTGGACTTATAAAAGGCATAGATTCTTATAATGATTCTAAAAAAACCAAAATTACTACCTATGCAGCACGTTGTATAGAAAATGAAATTTTAATGTATTTCAGAAGTAATAAAAAAAATCAAAACGATATATCTTTAAATGACTCAATTGGTTATGATAAAGATGGCAATGAAATAAATTTAATTGATGTTTTAAAAGATAATTCAAAAGATTTAGCAGAAATTATTCATACAAAAGAAAATATTCAACAATTAAATAAATATTTAAAACTTTTAAACGCTAGAGAAAAAGAAATTATTATAAAAAGATATGGTTTATTAAACCAAAAAGAGCAAACCCAAAAAGAAATAGCAAAATCATTAAATATTTCTCGAAGCTATGTTTCAAGAATTGAAAAAAGAGCACTTACCAAAATTTTAAAAGAATTTATTAAAAATCAAAGTGATTTATAAAATTCTTTTTTTAATCAATAGATGCCTTTAACACATAATAAAAAAAATAACTAATATTTATCAGTTATCTCATCAATGACTTCTATTTCCGCTTCAATTGCTTGTTTAAATTTACGCTTAAAAACTTGAACTCTTCTTTGCAATTCATCCGCATTTTTTTGAATTTCTTCATGTTTTAATAAAGCATCATTTACAATACGAGAGGCATTTCTTTTAGCCTCATCTATAATATTATTCCCTTCTTCACGAGCCATTTTTTTGATTTGATTTGAAGTATCTTCAGCAATTAAAATAGTTTTATTTAATGTTTTTTCCAAATCTTGGTATCGAACTAAACTTTCTTTTAGTTTTTGAATTTCTTCATCCTTTGCTTTCAATTTATTCAACATACTTTCATATTCTTGAACAACATTCGCAACAAACTGTTTTACCTCAGCTTTGTTATAACCATTAATCGCTGTACTAAATTTCTTCACACTTCCACCTCAAATCAAAACAAAATATAGCTTTTTACCATTCTATTTCTGATTCCTCGCCATTCTTACTTTTTTCAGAATCATCGGAAATTTTTCCTTGAATATTCACATTCTTAGGGGTACATAGATAAATCCCTACCCCTATCTTTTGCATTTTACCACCAATTGAATATATACAACCACTCAAGAAATCTATAATTCTTTTAGCTTGAGCACTTGTTACGCGTTTTAAATTTACTACAACACTATTACGATTTTTTAAATGGTCAGCAATTTGTTGACTTTCAGAATAAGCACGTGGTTCCATTAAAATCATTTTATTTCCAGTCTTATCTGCTTCTTTTAAAGCTTCATCTTCATTTACGTTATAATATTCATCTTCAGTACCGACTAAATTTTCTTCTTCATCAGCAAATAATTTCTTTAATTTACTTAAAGCCATACTGTATCCTCTTTTCGTCTATTATTATTATTATTATTACTATTCTATAATATCAAAGAATTTTGGATTTTTCAATGTTTAATTCATTACATCAAATTTCAACATACTTTAAAATTAAAATTGAATTTTAGATTGAATATAACCTTTTAATGTTTCCAAAGGAACTTTTACTTGATTCATCGTATCTCTATCTCTAACTGTTACAATATTTTCATTTAAAGTTTCATCATCTACAGTGATACAAAAAGGAGTACCGATGGCATCACTTCTACGATATCTTTTTCCTATGCTACCTGTCTCATCATAAGACACAGCAAAAAATTTACAAAGATCAGCATAAATATTCGTAGCACATTCACCATGAATCTTTTTAATAAGTGGTAAAATGGTTACTTTAATCGGAGCCAAATAAGGATGAATTTTTAATACTACCCTCTCATCATTATTTTCCAAAATTTCTTTTTCATAAGCATTACACAAAAAGGCAAGTATTGCTCGATCTAAACCAAGAGAAGGTTCAATAACATAGGGTAAATATTTTTCATTCGTTTCAGGGTCTAAATAACGCAAATCAACACCAGAATGTTCCATGTGAACACTTAAATCATAATCCGTTCGATCTGCAATACCCCATAATTCTCCCCAACCCATAGGAAATAAAAACTCTATATCTGTGGTAGCTTTACTATAAAAAGATAACTCTTCTTTTTCATGATCTCTATAACGTAAATTTTCTTTCTTAATTCCTAAACTTTTTAAAAAATCAATACAATAGTTTTTATAATACCCAAACCATTCTAAATCAGTATCAGGTTTACAAAAAAATTCTAACTCCATTTGTTCAAATTCTCGAGTACGAAAGATAAAGTTTCCTGGAGTAATTTCGTTTCGAAAACTTTTTCCCGTTTGCCCAATCCCAAAAGGAACTTTTGCTCTCATACTTCTTTGGACATTTAAAAAGTTAACAAAGATTCCTTGAGCTGTTTCTCCTCGTAAATAAACTTTACTTTTGGCATCTTCCGTAACTCCTTGATGAGTTTCAAAAAGCAAATTAAATTTTCGAATAGGAGTAAAATTGGTACTTCCGCATTTTGGACAAGCAATTTTATTTTCTTTCATAAAAGATTCAATTTTTTCATTCTCCCAACCATCAGCAGTTTCTTTACCATGTGTAAATTCTTCTATTAATTTATCTGCACGATGACGACTTTTACAATTCTTACAATCAATTAAAGGATCATTGAAATTTGTTACATGCCCACTTGCTACCCAAACATTGGGATTCATCAAGATAGCTGAATCAAGTCCATAATTGTAAGGATTTTCTTGAATAAACTTTTTCCACCATGCACTACGTAAATTTTCTTTTAAATTTCGTCCCAATGGTCCATAATCCCAAGTATTGGATAAACCTCCATAAATTTCACTTCCTTGAAATATAAATCCATATTGTTTACAATAATTAACAATTTCTTCCATTGTTACTTTACTCATTTTTATACCTTCTTTCTAAATTTTTTTTATATCTTCCATAGTGATTACTTGAATAAGTTCCAAATCAATAGCTTGATTAAACTGTTCATTATTTAAAAAATGTAAATAATCAAGCAATAAATCATAATGATGATTGATATTTACTAAATAAATTTTCTTTTTTTCATCACTTGCTTTATAGCTTTCCAAAACCGAAAAAAATTCTGCTAAAGTCCCGCTTCCACCCGGCAAAAATAGAGCACAATCTGTAGCATTTATTAACGCATTGGTTCGAAGTATAGGATTTTCTGTGACAATATAATTACAAGTTGTAGAATATTTTTTTTCTTCTTCATACTTTACAATAGAATAACACGTAATTGGATTCATTAATTGATCATATACATCTTGTAATTTCACATGTAATCCTCCAACAAAAAGCGAATGATTTTTCTTATCTAATATTTTAAAAACAGAACAAATTTGTTCATAATATTTCTCATTTAAATTTTCACTAAAAGAATGTGCCACAAATATTTTCATTGATTTCCTCCTATACAAAGAAAAAACTAAAGAAACGTATAGGGACGAATATGAAATCCGCGGTTCCACCCTATTTATTCTTTAGTGAATCACTTTTATTTATATAGCTCCGAGGTTTCCAAACTCATCATCACTTGTATATTACCATTATATGAAAAATATATTTTAAAATCAACTTTTTTTAAATCTTTTCTAATATAACAATTAAAAAAGGATAAAATACCAATTATTTAAAATCTTTTATCTTTTTATAGGCAATAACTGAATCTTTATACCCTAAGCCTCTGCCAAAACCAGAAGGAGGAATAACAATTTCTACGTTAAATATACCTTTACATAATTCATAAATTTGTTGATTTTTATGATGAATAAAACTATCAAAATAATTGGAATAAAATGAAGAAGAAGTAGTAGTAAAATCACCTTGATAAAAATAATGCATATAAAATAAAACCAACAAACCATCGTTATTTAATAAATTTATATAAGTTGGTAATAATTCTGTAATAAATTTTTTTATTTCAATAGAATTAAATAACAATATATTACTAAAATAAATAAAATCATATTTTTGATTTATTTGTTGAGGTTCAAATAAATTCATATTATGAAATTGAATTGGGTCCTTTGACTTCATTAACAATTTTTCCTTTAATTCATAAAATTTTTTTTCATTATAAAATGAAAAATTTCTTTGACAATATTCCCAAATTTCGCTAAAACAATCTACATATTTATGGGTAAATAAATTATTATATATATTATCAGTTTTTTCCATTTCAAATAAAATTTTAAAATATCCTTTTGTTTCCTCAGGTAACCAAAATGCTACTTTTTCATATAGAGAATTTTCCTTAATTATTTTTTTTGAAAAAATTACAAACTCTTCATAAGATAAAGCTTGAATGGCAGCAACTTTTAAATTTAATATATGACGAGATAAACAATTAATATCAAAGGCATCTATATTTGAAAAGTTTCGATAGACCAACTCAAGAGGTGGATCTCCGCTACCATTAACGATTAAAGCATGATTTCCTTGTATTTGTAGATTATCACAGACACCTGCAAAATTATCTCCGCCAAAAGACATTATTTTATCATATTTTGTATAAATATTATGGTTTTGATTATAATCTACATTATTCATTAACAAAAGAGATTCTATCGCTTCTTTTTTTATACTCCACTCCATATAAACCCTCATTTTTTAAAAAATATAATAACATAGATGGTTTTTTTGTCAATAAAAAAACATACAATAAAGTATGATTAATCCACAACAGACAACATTTGATTTAAAAACTTTTTACTAGATAAATAAAGACCAGTATAACGATCATAATATCGATTAATAAAAAAATTAATTTCCTTAGCGACTTCATCACTAATCTTTATAGAAGATATTGAATCGATGGAAACATAAAAATACATACGCAATAATTTTAATGTTTTTTCACTCACTAAAATTTGATTAGTATAACAATTTTTACAAACATAACCACCGATATCTGCATCAATTGTAACTATATTAGTTTTATTTCCACATAAAACACAAGAATCCAATTCTAATCCAACTCCCAAAAATGGTAAATACTTGCACTCTAATATATTTGTTAATATCAATGGATTCATTTTCTCGTCCATTTTTTTAAGAACAGATATATAGAGCTCATAAATGGTCATATCTTCACTATGTTTAAATACCTGGATCGTTAGCTCTGTAATATAATTGAGATAGCTAATCAACAGTATATCATTTTTAATATTCCGAAACTCATTTAATATATCCACATCTTTTAATATAGATAATTTATCTTCTTTATAATATATATAAAATATACCATAAGTAAATTTCATTGTTAAAGCTCGCAAGTGACTTTTTATCGACTTTGCGCCTTTACACATAACACCAATAATGCCATATTCTTTTGTAAAAATATTGATTATTTTCGAAGTATCACCATAAGCTGTTTCACTTATAATCATTCCTTCTACTTCTGTTAGCATAACTATTCACTTCTCTTTGTTTTAGCATATTCTAAATAATCTTCAACTCGACCAGTTTTTTTAAATTTTTTCCATGCTTCATTTTTATTCATAAATATTCACTCACTTTCTAATTATATATTGAGTGAAATTTTCATATTTTATTCAAATTCATTAAAACCTAACTCTTGTAACATCTTATCTTTTTCGCGCCATTTTTTAATTGTTTTTACATATAACTCTAAATAAACTTTCTTATGTAACATCTGTTCTATATCATTTCGTGCCAAAGTACCTACTTTTTTTAATAAAGCCCCTTTTTTACCGATAACAATTTTTTTAATAGAATCACGATCCACAATAATATCTACAGATATATTAATAATAGCATCTTTTTCTTCAAATTTTGTTGTCACACATGTAATACTATGAGGCACTTCTTCAATAGTCAAATGAAGAAATTTTTCTCGCACCAACTCACTAATCATAAAATAGATACTATTGCTGGTAATGGCATCATCATCAAAATATTTAACATCATCTTTTAAATATTTTTTTATGACTTGAACCAAAACTTCAATATTATCTTTTTTTAAACCACTTACTGGAACAACTTCTGCAAAAGGATATAAATCTTTATAAGCTTCTATAGTTAAAAGAAGCTGTTCATCACTTATTTTATCAATCTTATTTAAAACCAACAAAACAGGAGAATTAGTATTTTTTAAAGCCTCCATAATATATTTATCTCCGCTTCCTAAATGCATAGAGGCATCAACAACGAATAAAATAGCATCTACATCTTGAGTCAAAGAAAAAGATTGTTTATTTAAAATTCTTCCTAACTTCGTCTCGGGTTTATGAATACCTGGTGTATCTACAAAAACAATTTGAGTATCTGTTTCATTATATACTCCTTGGATTATATTTCGAGTTGTTTGAGCACGATTAGATGTGATGGCAATTTTAGCATTTATAAGTGTATTTAACAAAGTACTCTTTCCTACATTTGGTCTTCCTATTAAACTAACAAAACCGCTTTTCATAATTTTTCCCCCTCATGTTTAAAATAATGATAATATACGCATAAAATATGGTCCATAAACAAACAGACAAATAACAAGTGCCACAAAAGACATTACAAAACTCGCTGCACTTCCACAATCTTTAGCAATTTTTGCGAGTGGATGAATTTCTAATGTAATTAAATCTACAGTTGCTTCAATCGCTGTATTAATAAGTTCCATACCTAAAATAATTCCTAAAGCAATAAATACAATTGCCCATTCAGATAGCTTTATTTGAAATATGACTCCTAAAGATATAGCAAAAATAGTAAATATTCCATGAATCCATAGACTTTGTTCATAACGATAAGCATAAAATAAACCATCAATAGAATGCTTTATACTAGACAAAAATCGCTTAAAACCTTTTTTCTTCAAACTATCTCTTGATATTTGCTGCATTTAAAATCAACTCCTGTTTATCAAACATAATTTTTTCTTCTTCCAACACCATATGATCATATCCTAGTAAATGTAAAATTCCATGAACTGTTAAAAATGACAATTCTCTTTTTTCACTATGACCATATTGTTCTGCTTGCTGTATCATTCGAGGAATACAAATATATATATCTCCTAATAAATGAAATTTTTCATTTATTATATCAGAATTATCATCAAAAGCAAAAGAAATAACATCTGTTACCTGATCAATATTTCGATATACACGATTAATTTCCTGAATTTTTTCCTCTGAAACAAATAAAATTGAAAAAATCGAATCCAAAGCATTTTCTTCTTTTAATGCTATTTCAATTACTTGATTTAAATATTTATAATCTTTATTATATCCATATAAATCTACAATCTCTACATTCATTAAAACCACCCTAAACCAATTATTTTTATAAAATAAAGAATTCCAATCACCATTAATAAAATACAAAGAACATTATAAATTAAATCACTTTGAAAAAAACGAGGCATATGCTTTTTGATAGCAGTCAAGCCAATAAACAAGAAAAAACCTAAAATACTTCCTAAAACATTTAATAAAATATCATCAATATCAAACGATCTACCAATATACAACTGAACTAATTCTACTGTTAGTGATGTAACAAAGCTAATAAACAAAATATGAGAAATACGAGAAGCTTTTATATATCCAGAAACAAAATAACCAAAAGGTAAAAAAATTAAAATATTACCAACAACATTATATAAAAACAAATTACTTCCAATAGAATAACGGAATATTTCTGTAAAAGGAACGAGATTTAACCCTCCTGTAGTATTCATTTCTGTACTAGTTAGTAATTGATACAATAACAAAATATAAAAGATAAAAACCAAATTTAAAAATTCACGATAAAAAACAAATTTCTCATGATTAATTTTTAAATAAGAAATTCTTATAGTCACTAATACGATAAAAACGATTACAAACATTGGCCAAATATCAAATATAGCATTTGTTAAAGTATCTAATATCATCTAACTTCCCTCTTCTTCTACAGAATATTCTTCGTATTTTGTTATATTTTCAATTATTGCATAAAACACTTCTATATCTATTGTACTATCATTTATACTTTTTTTCAAAACTTTTCGTGAAGAAATACTTTCTCCTTCTTTTAGTTTGACATTCATCTTTTCATCTGCTAACAAAAGGGCCTTATTTACTCCATCTTCTTCGCTATATTCTTTTTCATCAATATGAATTTCATACTCCTTTAATATATAAACTGTAAAATTTAAAAAACTAAATAATTTCTTTTTTTCTGTTTCATAATTTTCTAAACGACTTCGAAATATTTTATAATCTTTTTTATCAGATCCTACAAGTAAATTATAACGCATTTTCCCGGTTCGAGTAGTTTCTTGATATTTTTTTGGCAATGAAACATTAGTGGTATACCAAACCTCTGCAAAAGCATTTCCTTGAGCACAAACATTATTTTTTACCTCTTCATTAAAAGAAATTTCTCCCGAAATTAAACGTTCTCCTTCTTTTACATATTGACCATTTTGAACTAAAATTTCTCCCTTGGTACTTCTAATAGAATGTATAATACCACTTTTACTGGCAACTATATGACAATATCCCGTATTATTCTCTAAATGATTAATAATCCTTTCTTCAATTCGAACAACATATTTCATACCGATACGCTCAATTTCTAACCATTCTATTTGATCTTTATATGAATCAATTATCTTACTCTTAATCTCTTCTAGTTTATTAAAATCTTTACGAAAACTACCTGGCTTTATTCCATAATCTTCTAAACTACTTCGCACCAGTTCTCGAATTGCTTTATTAGAATGAATTACCTCAACAGAAACAATCATTTGATTAAAAAAATTGACAAAAAATAAAAAGAAGACAATAATCATTACTTTAAAAGGATTAATTATATTTTTTATACCAAAAACACCTGTATCTTTAACATAATCAAATTTGGTATTTACCATTTCTTCTTGTATTTTTTGATAATCTTCATATTTTATTTTTAAATAAAGTATTTGATTTTTAGAAAAAGTATCATAAACCGAAATATTATTTTTATATAATTTTACTAAAAATTTATCTTTATCACGTACTTTAGTTTTTATATAAATATAATGATCAATCATTTTTTACAAACCTCACACTTTCTAAATTTCCCATTAATAAAATTTCTCTTTTTTCAAGACGTTTTACGGAAAATTGAGTTCCATAAATCTCTAAAATAAATCCAGGCATAGAAAGTTTTATTTCTTGATCATTTAATTTCAATATATCAATATAATTAAAAACATGAATATTTTTTTCATAAATGTCAATATAATAATCAAAATCCATTAAGAAATCCTTCATGGTTTTATATAAGTGCATAACATCACCTATATAACTATATGTTTTTTTCATAAAAAAAACTATAGATTTCTCTATAGCATTTAATGGAATTTTTATATATTCATTAATTTTTCTTTTACTTTTTGAGACACTTTACTCATGTCTGTCCTAGCAGAAATACTTTGTAATTCTTTCATAATATTACCCATATCTTTCATACTACTTGGTTGAATTTTTAAAAAAACTTCTTCTATTTTTTGATCAACCTCTGCTTCAGGCATCTCTTCAGGTAAATAAATTTTTAATATGTTTATCTCTTTTTCTAAATCAGCAATTTTTTCTTGTTTACCAAATTTTTGAAATTCTGAAATTGAATCACTACGCATTTTCACTTGTTTTTTTATGACTTGAACCACATCGTCATCGGTCAAATCAGATTTTTTATTAATTTTTTCCAATTGTAAAGCACTTTTTAACATACGAAGAACAGATAATTTAAATTTATCTTGTTCTTTCATAGCTACAGTCATATCATGATTTATTTGTTCAAACATATTTATCACCCATTAATAATTTTTATGCTTACGAGCATTACGAATCATTTCTTTTTTAGCTTCTCTTCTTTTTACTCCTGGTTTAGAATAGTGTTTTCGTTTTTTTAATTCAGAAGGGACGCCACTTCTAGCAACTTTCGCTTTAAATTTTTTTAAAGCTCCGTCAATATTTCCGTTACTTACCACTACTTTTGTCATACAATCCCTCCTTTCAAATAAACTATAAAATATTATAGCATCAAAGTAATTCTTTAGCAAGAAATAACCTTATTTTTTAGGAATTGATTCATAAAAAGAACTAAACAGTCATTAGTTCTTCTTCTTTTGCTTTTAATTTTTCATCGACAATTTTATTATATTTATTAATAGAATCTTGAACTTCTTCTAATAACATCTTTTCTTCATCTTCAGGATATTCTTCCTTTTTAATAGCATTATTCTCTTCTTGACGAATATTTCTAAGAGCTACTTTTGCCTCTTCAGCAACTTCCCTAGCTTGTTTAACATACTCTCGACGACGTTCTTCCGTAAGTTCTGGAATAGTTAAAATAATAATTTCTCCATTATTCGTAGGAGTAATTCCAATATTGGCTTCATTAATTGCTCTTTCAATATCTTTTAATGTTGTAGGATCAAAAGGTTTAATCATCAATTGACGAGCTTCAGGCACAGTAATATTAGCCAAACTTTGAATTGGTGACATAGATCCATAATAGGATACCATAATACCATTTAACATCGCAGGATTAGCTCTTCCTGCCCTAATATTTATTAATTTACTTTCTAAAGCTCCAATAGCTTTTTCCATTTTTTGTTCCGTATTCATATTATCTCCTCTTAATTTAATTCTATAACATCATTATAATCAACCGAAGTTGTTTTTACAATATACTTCATGACTAATTTTTTATTATCAGAAATATATAAAATATAATTTTCATTTTCCTTTAATTCATTTAAAGTTTTATTGATTTGTATATCGGTATTATTCTCATACTGTGCTTTTAAATGTTGCTCTAATTTCTCTAAAACTTGAGTATAAGTTAAATTATACTTTTCTAACAATTCATTAGAACTTATCAAATCACCATTCCTTGCATCAAAAACATAAGCATATACATGATTAGGCTCTTGTATATCTTCTGTACAAGTATAGCTATTTTCTTCAACCAATAAACTAATATACTCTTCTTTATATAATATGTAATCAATCACATTAGCAGAATATATATCACTTTCATTCTCACATATATTAGAATCATTACTCTTTTTAACAGATTTTAACGCCTCTTCATAAAGTTTATCTAATTCTTCATTCACTTTTTGAGCATCGCTACCTTTAATATTTATATTTGCTTTTTTATAAACAAAATCTAAATTATCAGATACTTTTTCTTCCAAAGTATAATAAACAAAATCTTTTTCTTTATCTAATTTAATTTTTTCACTATCAACAATCTCTACTTCGTCTGCTTCTGAATGATTACTTTTTGTTTTATTGATATAAATTAAAATACTCCCTACTGCAACCATTAAAACAACTAAAAAGAAAAAAATTCCAAAACCCAAATAACTGCTGTTTTCATCTTCCATTTTTTATTCTCCTCTTAAGTATTCTTCAAGAACACTTGTAATATTCGTTATAAATAAATTTTCTTTATAATCCGTAAAATATTTTTCAGGAGTTACTTCTCCGCGAATATTACTTATTTCATTATCAAAATATAAAATCTCTCCATTTTTTATAATCATAATACTTGGTGCAGTTAAATCAACATGTCCTTCATCATCTTTATACAAATAAGCAGACAACTTACTCACAATATTTTGATAATTTGCATTATTAATATTACGATCCGCTTTAAAATCATAATAATATATTTTATCTATATTGTATTCTAAAGCGATGTCATTAAGCATCTTAGCATAATAAGAACACCACTCATTACTCGAAAATCCCATAAATACAATTCCACTTTTTCCATTAAAAAAATCCAACACTTCCTGAGCTTTTGTATAAACGAAAACATTATTTTTAGACACACTATTATACTCATTCGAAAAACGAACATTATCCTCTACTGTTACATGATAATCTTTTGAACCAAATAAGATAAATAAATAAATCATTACAATAAATGCCAAAAAAGATATTATATTTTTCAATTTTTTCTTCTTCATACATAACCACTAAAAATATTATAACATAAAGATAATTATTTTCTGTAATAAAAAAAGACGTTTGTAAATCAAACGTCTAATTATTACCATTCACTTGATTCATTACTTCTTGAGCAAAATCATCATTTCGTTTTTCTATTCCTTCTCCAACTTCATAACGAATCATTTTCTTAATTTCTCCACCATTATTCATAACGTATGTATTAACAGTGATATCTCCATCTTTAATAAAAGCTTGTTCAGCAAGACAAATTTCTTTGTAAAATTTTTTTAATCTTCCTTCAACCATTTTTTCAGCAATTGTTGCATCTTTTCCTTCATTGATAGCTTGTTCCTTTAAAACTTCACGTTCACGATTAATTTCCTCTTCTGGAACATCTTCAATAAATACATAATTTGGTTTCATAGCAGCAGATTGCATTGCAACATCTTTTGCAACTGCTTCATTTGCACCTTTTAATAAAGTTAAAACAGCTATTTTTCCACCCATATGTAAATAAGAACCAAAGACTTCATCATCTTGTTTTGTAAGAACTTCTACTCTTCTTAAAGATAATTTCTCGCCAATAGTAGCAGTTTTAGAAACAATTAAATCTCTTATTGTTCCTTCTTCTAATGAAATATCTAATGCCTCATCTAAATTCGTAGCTTCACTATTTAAAATGGCATTTCCAATAGTATCTATCATATGAATAAACTCTTCATTTTTACTAACAAAATCTGTTTCAGAATTTACTTCTAAAATGACAGCTTTATTACCATCTACATAAATATTAGCTAATCCCTCTGCAGCAATACGACTACCTTTTTTTTCAGCTTTTGCAATACCTTTTTCTCTTAAATAATCCATTGCTGCATCAATATCACCATTGCATTCAGAAAGGGCTTTTTTACAATCCATCATTCCAGCGCCACTTTTTTCGCGCAAATCCTTCACTAAACTTGCAGTTATTTCCATAATCTACTCTCTTTTCTATTTTAAATTTTTAATTAATTCATCTTTTTTCATAGTAGAATAGCCTTTTAAGCCTTGTTCCTTAGCAACTTTTTTTAAATCAGTTAATGTCATACTACTATAATCTACTGTTTTTTCTTCTTCTTTTTTCTCTTCTACTACTTCTGGAACTACTTCTTTTTTATTTTCCTTTTTCTCTTCAGATTTCATTAATTCTTTAGTAGATTTTCCCTTATCTTCTTCCGTAACATAATCTACTATTTCTAAATTACGTGATTCACATATAGCATTATTAAGTACTCCTAAAACAACTTTTACTGAACGAACAGCATCATCATTTGCTGGAATAACATAATCAACATCATCCGGATCACAATTAGTATCTACTATTCCAAATACTGGTATATTTAGTTTTCGCGCCTCACGTATTGCATTAATTTCTTTTTTAGGATCAACTATTATAATCGCTTGAGGCAATTTATACATATCGCGAATACCACACAAAACACGATTTAATTTTTCATATTCTTTTTTTAGTCCAATTACTTCTTTTTTAGGTAAAACATCAAACGTACCATTTTTTTCCATCGCTTCGATTTCTTCAAGTCTTTTAACTCTTTTTCGAATCGTTCTAAAGTTTGTTAATGTTCCTCCTAACCATCTTTCGCATACATAATAACTATTACTGCGAATTGCTTCCTCACGACTTACTTCACTTGCTTGCTTTTTAGTACCTACAAATAAAAATGTACCTCCATTATCAGCAATCGCTTTAATCTCTTTATATGCTTCTTCTAATTTTTCTACTGTCTTTGATAAATCAATAATATGAATTTCATCTCTTGCAGCAAAAATATACTCTTTCATTTTTGGATTCCATCTTTTTGTTTGATGGCCAAAATGAACTCCTGCTTCTAATAAACAACTCATAGAAACAACGGCCATAAATATTCTCCTCCTTCGTTAGTCATCTGTTTAAATCATAAAAAATGTATCACCTCTTCGGCACTCGATACATAATCTCCTTAAACATGCCTATTTGCTAATTTTTTAGCCATTTGTATTTTATCAAAAAAGTCTATGTTTCACAAGCATTTTTATTCATAAAAAGCATTATTTTATTAATAAATATCCTTTATATTTATGATAATATTCTTTTTTAAAATCATTTATCAAAGATTTATCATAAGACCCGCCAATTGTAATAATAATTTTATCTATTCCATAATCATCTAAAATTTGAAAAATTCTTCGTTTTAAAATACTCATTGTATCTAAATCAATATCATTGGTAACTTCTACAAATAAAGTTTCATTTTTATAATACAGTTCCATAGGATCACCATACTTATAGTAGCAAATCCAAAAAGAAAATACTTTAAATTCGACAATAGTTATCTAAATATTTACTTTTAAGTTGTTTTATGAAGTAATAACATTAATTATAAAATTCTAATAAACCATTCTGATTAGATTAAATAAAAAAAATAGGAATTTCTTCCTATTCAGTTACTTTTTTTAATGTGGATATACCAGCCATTGCTCCAATTATCATCATTCCTAATAATCCAATTGGGAAGACTTCTCCAGTTGTTGGCATATCATCCTTTGTTTTTTCTACATCTGCCAAGGCAATCATAAATGGTGATAATTCTTTTACCGTTATTTTTACTTCACCATTTTTTACTATTCCTGTAAATTCTTCATATGTATTATCATGTTTTTTATGTAGTATATAAGCTCTTTTATCATTATTTTCTACACCCACTTTAAAAGTTAATGTAATATCATCTCCATTTGCAGTTGATTTCATCGTTAATTCATAAGCTTCGAAAATATTTGTATAACCTTTCTTTTTCATCATTTCATTCATTTCAGTATATACTTGAGCATTTTTGTCAAGTATATGACCGGTTACGTTTACATTTCCATTCACTATAACTGATTGCCCAACAACTTCTTTTTCATCTTCTGTTTTTGCCTCTTCTTTTGATTCTGTTTTAGTTGCCGCTTGAGCTTTTGTTTGTTCATAAATTTCTTTGTTCCATAATAATTTTGAATTATCAGCAGCTTCATATAAAGTTATATTTGCTGGATCAATAGTAACTTTAACAGTTTGTTTCTTTCCATTACTCCAATTAAATACATAAGTATAAGTTAATAATACTCCTTTTTTTGTTGCAGCTTTTAATAAGCTTTCATCTACAGGAACATAATAATCATCTCCTGTAGTTGCTACTTGAGTATTTGTATGAGTAGCAATATTACTTGGCAAACTCACATTAGCTGTTCTTGAAAAAGTTGCAGAGTCATCTGCATCACTTGGATTTACCATATGAAATCCAAGCCATGCATAACCTGCTGGTCTCTCATTTCCAGTAGCTCCTACTTTATTTAATGTTGCTTTTGTAAATGCCACTGTTACTTCTTCTGCCTCTCCAGAATCTGGTAAAACATTTGATGCAGGATCTTTTACTGAATCAGCAGATGTAAGTGCAGTAACTTTCCCATAATCACTTGCTGCATATACATTTGGAATAAATATAGCTATAGTAGCTAAAACAAAAACAAATCTTAATATTCTTTTCATTTTTTAATTCTCCTCCTCTATAATATTATTACCATAAGAATAACATCTCTTTTAATATTGTGTCAACATTCATTTTTAGTTCAATATAGAAAATAATTCATAAATACTCTCTTCTATCTTTAATTAAGTATTTATTCATAAGATTTATGAAATTTCTTCAACTAAAAAAGCAACTTTTCGTTGCTTATCCTAATTTCCAATGACTATTACTTGCTCCTATTCCTGACAACTAAAAAAATAAGATAAAAAGAATTATCTTATTTTAGCTTTCTATTGTTATCTTATATGGATTTCCATCAGTTCCGGTTCCACTTGTTATTTTTACATTTGTATCTAGAAATACTACAGGATATACTGGATATAAACTCATCCCAAATCGATTTGCTAGAAAACCTTGTGGAAAAATATTAACTATATTATATAAATCTGAATCAATGATAGGCATCAATGTCCAATATTCTTCTTTTAATAACCAACTATTATTTGAACAAACACTATTTTGCCATCTATAAGAATTTTGTTTTAAACATTCTTCTCGTGTTATATTTGTATCTCCACTAGTTGCATAGCCATAATCACTTGGATATAATAATCCTACTTCTCCATCCCATGTTGTCGGATTATTTTGCCATACCTCGTCCCCTCTTTCTTTTTCATAAAACTGGTTAACTAAAATACTCATTAGTTCTTCTTTAGCTATTCCTCCTAAATTCCATTCAACTTTGGTTATCATCTGTTTTGCTTCTTCTTTTAATCCTGTATCACTAAAATCACAATTAATATTTTCCTCACCTAATTTACCGGGACAATTTCCACTATTTTTTTGATAATATGCTCCTTGATTTAAAACTTTTTGAAGTTCACTTTCAGCCCAGTTAGGATTTCTTTGATTATGCCAAGAATAATTTCCTATACTATCATTTCTTATTAATTTTATTCTTGATGCCTCAATTCCTTGTTCATCTTTTACGTTATTCATTAATCCTATGATTCGCCATTTCTCTCCATTAAATAAAACATAATTATTAGGATTTGATCCAACATATCTTATATTGGCATCTTTAGTATCGTCTTTTACCAATTCATTAGATACCGATTCTTTCTCTTGTATATTTTTGACCAGATTCTCATATTCAAAATTAATACTACATTTTATTTTTATATTATTGGGATTTTTTATATTTACTAATCCCCATAATTCATTATTCCACTCTGCTGTTACATCATCTTCACATATTACTTCTGTTCCTACATATTCACTATCTTTTGTTGGAAAAATATCTTTTTTAACTTTATTGATTGTAAATGCTAATTCTATATCATTTACATTAAAATGTGGTATTGTTCCTTGTAATACATCATAGCTTTTATTCTCCTGGTATAGGGCATAACTCCTATAGATTAATATACCCCCCCCCCAGGATGATACTTGCTATTCCTAGAGTTAGGAGGGTATTTCTTACTTTTTTATTTTTCTTAAATTTTTCTAATTTCATTTTCTTTC
>CANRKD010000011.1 GCA_947631105.1 uncultured Bacilli bacterium | reverse complement strand
TAGGGGATTAGTTAAATGGTATAATAGGAGTCTCCAAAACTTTAGTTGGGAGTTCGATTCTCTCATCCCCTGCCATATTGAATTGAAATGGCTTCGAAAAGTTAGAAAAAGAATGTATAATGTATATTCTTTAACTTGGAAATAGCTGTTTTTTTATTTTTGATTGATTGCCTTTTAATTATATATTATAATTATAGATATAGAATATTTAGAGTAAGTAGTAAAGGAAGTTTATATGAAAAAAATCAAAAGTTTAATATTATTATGTGTTTTAGCAGTTATGTCTACAGGTTGTGTAAAATTTAATGCAAATATAGATATAAAAAAAGATAAATCAATGGATTTTTCAATTTTGTATGCTGTTAATACATCTTTATTAGGAGATCAAGCAAGTTTAGAAGATGCTGATATATCTGAAATAGAAAAACAAGGCTTTCATGTTGAAAAGTATTCAGAAAATAATATGGAAGGATTTACTATATCAAAGAAAGTTAATAATATTGATTTAATAAGTTCTACGGAAGATACAGAGTATGATTTATCTGGTATGCTACAAAATGATTCTGAAAAAAATTATATTTTTAAAGTAAAAAAAGGACTACTAAAAAATACTTATACAGCTAAATTTAAATTTGATGCTTCTGATAGTGATTTAAGCGATATAGAGGAAGAGTATAATGCAGATGATGATTTATCATGGGATAGTGAAGAAGATGATACTAATTTTGATACCAGTTCGCTTTCAGATTTTGATATTTCTAGCATGATGTCTAATTTAGATTTAAGTTTTAATGTATCGTTGCCATATAGTGCGAAAAGTAATAACGCAACGTCTACAGAAAATGATAATAAAAAGTTATCATGGTCTTTTATGTCAAGTGGACAAAATACTGCTGAATTTGAATTTGAGTTATATAATATAGAGAATATTTTTCTAATAGGTGGAGCAATAATAATAGTTCTAATAATAGCAATTATTTTATTCATGAAACGAAAAAAAAGTAATAAAAATAAAAATATGGAACCTATGATTACTCCAGTAAATAATAGTCCAGAATCATCTTCTCAAACAATTGATATGGCTAATCACGATGTAAATCTTAATTCTTCTCAACAGGAAAATAATATCAATATACAAAATAATTAAAAAAATTAGAACTATTTAAAGTTCTTTTTTTATTTTTAAGCTACTGTTGAAAAAATCATTATAAATGTCAACTGGTTTATCTTGCTATAAATTAAAGTTTAAAAAAGGAAAATTTAAATTTTGGTTGTAAATATTATAGCGAGGAGGATATTTAAAATGATAGTAAAAAGATATAAAATAGTTTTTATTAGTTTTATAGTAGTTTTAAGTAGTCTTTTTTTCTTTAAGGATACATCAGCATTGGTGAGTCAGGATCAATTTACAAAAAGTTTTATTGGAAATTATCATTATGTAGTTTCGAATGGTCATTATGGAGATTTTGAATATTTTCAACGCGCTAGTGATAAGCAAATTGCTTATTGCATTCAGCCGGGAGTTTCATTATCTTATGATGTTTATCAAGGCTTTTCAGATTTATCATTACAAGAGTTAGCTAATGCTGTTTCTTTAACCAGCGAACAATTAAATCAGATTTCTCTCATTGCCTTTTTTGGTTGGGGATATAATGGACAGTATGGTTATGATTGGATTGTTGCTACACAATCTTTAATATGGAAAACTTTAGGATTAGATTTTCAATTTACAAGTCGAAATAGTAAGGCAAGTCCTTGGCAATACGTTATTGATACTCCATACGAAATTCAAGAAAAAATGAATAGTATTGAATCGATGGTTAATAGTTATTTGGCTAAACCTATTTTAGGTCATGCTAAAATTGGAATAAATACTACTTATGTTTTTAATAGTAATGTTTCATTAAATGGCTATTCGATTTCAAATTGTCAAAATTGTAATGCTCATATTAACGAAAAACAGTTAATAGTAACTCCTAATTCTAAAGAAGCTGGTTCTGTTGATTTAAAAAAAGAAATTCCTTTTTGGGGAAGTTCATTTGTTGTCTATGAAAGAGGGGATGGTCAGAATTTAATAGTACCTGGTAATATAAATCCTATAGAAACTATGGCTAGTTTTGAAATAATTTCAGGATCTTTGAAATTAAAAAAATATGATGCAGATAATAAAAGTTGTACACCAAAACAAGGAGGATCTTTAGCTGGTAGTATTTATAAGTTATATAAAACAGATAATACATATGTTAAAGATCTGGTTATAGACGAAAATTGTAGTGCTAATGTTTCGGATTTGGAATTAGGTTCTTACTATATTCAAGAGTCAAAAGCAGGTGAAAATTACGAAATAGATACAACTAAGTATTATTTTGATTTAACAGTAAATAATTTTACTAAAGAATTGGTTGTTTATGATAAGATGTATTTAGGACAAGTTCAAATTAATAAAATAGATAGCAAAACTTATTCCTGTCAATCAAGTAGTCCTTATGCTTCATTACAAGGAGCTAAATATGGTATTTATAAAATAGATGGAACTTTTATTGATGCCTTAGTGATCAGTAAAAATTGTAGTTCAGTGTCTAAAAGAAATTTATTATTAGGAGATTATTATATTCAAGAAATAAGTGCTCCTAAAGGATATAAATTGGATTCTAATAAATATTATTTTTCTGTTGCTCCAGAGAATGCTGATGGAACTATTTTAATAGATGTTATGGATGATATTTATGAGACAAAATTAACGATTAATAAAAGTTATTTATTTTATGGAACAACTAAACCTGAGGTGGGGGCTGTATTTGGAATTTATTATAAATCTACAAATAAAAAAATTGCTACTTTAATTATGGATGAAAATGGAATAGCCAGTACAACATTGCCTTATGGAGAATATATAATAAAGCAAGAAAAAGGAGTAGAAGGCTATCACTTTGTAGATGATATACTATTTATAGTAGATGAAAATATTAAAAAAACTTCTTATTTAAATTTACTTAATAAACCCTATATAGGTTCTTTAGAATTTAATAAAATCGATTCTTTAACTTATCAAGGTTTGGCTGGAGCAACTATTTGTGTTTATAATGAATTGGATGAATTAATCTATACAGGGATTACAGATCAAAGTGGAAAAATAATTTTTAATAATTTAAGTTATGGTAAATATTATATTGTTGAAAAAGAAGCACCGAAAGGATATTATTTATCAGATGAAAAAATATATTTTGAAATTAAAGAAGATGGGCAGGTTGTTTTTGCTACACTAACAAATAATCCTATCATAGAAGTGCCTGATACTTTATCTAATGATTTAAATATCAAATATTGTTTTATTATAATATTTCTAATATTATTTGTGGGATTAATGTTTTATGAAAAAGAAAAAAATTAAATATTTTAGTTTTCTTTTTTTATTTTTGGGTTTAGGAATAACTGTAAATATTGTTGGTCAAAAGTATATTTTAAAATTTAAAAATACTAAAAAAGTTCAAAATTTTTTTAATATAATAGAAAGTCACAATGAAGTTGATATGGATATTAATGATAATTATTTAGGAATTTTAGAAATACCTAATCTTCATTTAAAACGTGGATTTTATGACTTTCAATCTAAAAATAATAGTATAAAAAAGAATATTGAATTGTTGAATAAATCTATTATGCCAAATCAAAGCAATAGCCAAATCTTTCTTGCTGCTCATAGTGGAAATAGTAATATTGCTTATTTTAAAAATTTAAATCAATTAAGAGAAAATGATATAGCATATATTTATTATAATAAGAAGAAATATCATTATTATTTAAAGCAACATTATCAAATGGAAAAAAATGGCACTATGGATATTAAAAATAATTTGCAAACATCTAGCTTATATTTAATTACATGTAATAAATATGATTCATCAAAACAAGAGGTTTATGTATTTATACTTATTTTTGAAGAATTTTATTAATGTTTTAATAAAATATTAGCAATTTCGTTCCAATTATTTACTCTGATTACATTCTTTTCTCTTAGTTCTTGAACGGAAATATTCTTATTATGGTGTGCAGTAATTAAAAGTTTAAGTCTGGCTTGTCCTTCTAAATTGTTTAAACGATCATCAATTTTTATATCTGCTTGAAGCATTTTTTTATTACTGGTAAATATATAATTATCTGGATGAATAAATGGAAGATTTTTTTGAAGCCATTTATATTTATAAGTAATTAGATTTACACAATCTTTTAAATCTCTATGGTCTACATAGGCACTACAAATATATACGTCGTAATATTTAGTTAGTTCTTTAATGACTTCTATTGCGTGTGGGTGTACTTTAGCATAGTCATAGATATTTATTTGATTATAAAAATAATCTAAATAGTTTTCTAATTGATGTGGAGGAATAATATCATCAATCCAATATTTGTTTATATCTTGGTAAGTATAATTTGTTTTTAAATAATTGTTCACAACATTTAAATAAGTATCCACTGTAATTGTGTCATCCATATCAATTATTATTTTATTCAAGCTTATCACCAATTTAATAGTATCATTTTTTTTTAAAATTTTATTCAAAATTTTTAAGAAGATATGTAAAGTTTTTTTAATTATTTAATATAAGAAATATTATTTACTTTTTAAAAACCATTTGTTATAATGTTTGGTAGAATATGGGAGTGATTAGTATGAAGGCATTATCACCAGAAGAAACTACTTTACTAGACAAATTATATAATTTGCGTGGCGAAGATAGTTTTATTCTAGTTGAAATGGATAAGCAAAAGGAAAAAGCAGAGGAAACTAAAGCAAGAACTACTGAGGAAAAAAAGCATTTGCAAGAAAAAATTGCAGATTTAGAGAAACAAAATGAAGAATTAAATGAACAAGGTGAAAAATTAGTTGATTTGTTATCTGCAATTGATCGTAAGGATTATGCAACTGTTTTAGACCGTCTAAGAATTGATTTTGATCCTCAGAATTTAGTTGAAAAAATTAATAAATCATTACCACGTACTATTGATTCTGTTGTTTTAGATACAAAAAAAGCTGAAGAGAAGTTAATTAAAGTTGAAGAAGAAATGAATACTGCTATTACTACAATTGATGAAGTAGGAATTCGACGCGATGCAGCTTTAGCTAACCAAGAAAAGTTAAATGAATATTTTGATTTAGCTTTATCAGGGCGTATCAATATTACGAGAGATTCAATAACTTCATTGTTAGAGCAATTTAATTTTACAGAGGAAGAACAAAGAGAAGCAGCAAAAATATTAATGTTCCCTGAAGATGCATTGTTCATTTATGCTGAAAAATTGAAAGAAAGAGAAAAGCGTGGAAAATCGATCAGTCAAGTGATAGCAGAAGCTAAGAGTGCAGATCCACTTGTAGAAAATAGTGTTAAAATAGTTCAAGATGAGCCAACAGATGTTTCTGTGACAATTAATGAAGAGCAAAATGATATAGTTGACTTTTTAACAAATGAAGGTATAAATTATTTAGATTTTACAGGGCAAGAAATAGATTATTTAAATTCTAATTTTGATGAAAACTTAATTAAAAATAATATTAATTTTTTAAAAAATATGAATATTGATTTAGATATTTTTGCTAATCATATTACATTAATGACTGATAAATATTTAATAGATAAAATTAATTTATTATTAAAAGCTGGGAAGCAACCTATCGATATTTATTTAAATCCTACTATTTTAGAAAAATATTCGATAGAAAAATTAGAAGATGCAATTCAATCATTAAAAGAAAATGGAATGGATCCTAAAAATGTTCCATTAATGGCATATTAATGGAGGTAAAAAATGAATACAATATTTGTTTTAAATCAATTAAAAGCTAAAAATATGATTTCTACAACACAAGAAGGAATTGCATTATTTTCGGATTGTTTTAATAAGTTTGGTATAAGTTTATTACTATTAAATGATAATGAAAAGTTTTCAGAAATTTTAGATATTTTGGTTGAAAATAAAATTCCTCTACAAAAGTCGAATGGTATTTATAATTTTCGAATCTTTGCAGTTGAAGCTCAAAAAATTAAAGAAATAATAGCTGATTATAAAGAAATTGGCGAATTAAATTTTTTAAGACAACATCCTGATATGATTCCAGCAGAACAAGATATTCATATTATATTAGAAAATATGAAATATAATCAAGAAAACGATATTTCTTATAAAAATGATAATGAATATGATATAGAAAAATTATTGTCTAATACAGCGCATTCTTCTTCAATGAATGATGAAGATATGGATGATTTTTTGAAATCAATATTAGAGGATGGTGAGTTTTAGAATGAAATATTTATTAGATTATGATTTTACCAATGAAGAGATTGAAAATCTTAGTGCTAATATTCCATCTTTATTATTAGAATGTTTTCTTAATTCTTATCGATTGGTTTCTAAAAATATAGAAACTTTAAAAGAGATGGGAATTGACAATTATAAAACTATTTTTATAAAATTTTATGATATGTTTTTAATGGATAATAGTAATTTTAAAGCTATTTTTAATAAATATGATCGAGATGATCTAGTTGAAAAAATTGAAAAAAATCCTGAAATAGTAGAATTTTTATAATTAGAAGAGGATGTGAAAACTCTTCTTTTTTATTGCTTAAAATGTTATAATATTTTTATTGGATTGGGATGATATTATGGACTATTTAAATAATCTTAATGTACAACAAAAAGAAGCTGTCATGCATAAAAATGGTCCATGTTTAGTTATAGCAGGTGCAGGAAGTGGAAAAACTAAAGTATTAACCACTCGTATTGCTTATTTATTAGATCAAGGAGTATCTTCTTATAATATTTTAGCAATTACTTTTACAAATAAGGCTGCCAGGGAAATGAAAGAAAGACTAGAAGTTTTAGTGCCTAATAATAATGTTTTTGTAAGTACCTTTCATTCTCTTGGTTTAAGAATTGTCAGAGAAAATTATATGTATTTAGGTTTAGAGAGAAATTTTACGATTTTAGATAGTGATGATGTTTTAACTGTTATAAAAAAAATTATGAAAGATTTAAATATTGCTAAAGAAGAATGTGCTCCATCTTATATTCGTAATCGTATTAGTTTTATAAAAAATGAAATGTTAAATGATTCAGAAATAGATAAATATTTTAACAGCGATCCTGAGAAGGTGGCTTTAAAAGTTTATTATGAATATTTAGCTGTTTTAAAAAAGAATAATTCGGTAGATTTTGACGATTTACTTTCCCTTCCAGTTCAATTATTTTTAAAAAATAAAGAAGTTTTATTACATTACCAAGAAAAATTTAAATATATATTAATTGATGAGTATCAAGATACTAATGAGGTACAATATAAACTAACTAAATTACTAGGAAATGGTCATAAAAATATTTTTGTAGTTGGAGATCCGGATCAATCAATTTATATGTTTAGAGGGGCAAATTATAAAAATATTTTGAATTTTGAAAAAGATTATTTAGATACTAAAGTAATTGCATTAGAAGAAAATTATCGTAGTACAAAAATGATATTAGATGCAGCAAATTCTGTAATAAAAAATAATAAAGATCGAAAAGAAAAAAATCTTAAAAGTAATAAGTTATTAGGTGCTAAGATACAATATTTTAGAAGTTATGATGAAAAACATGAAATCACTTTATGTATTGAAGAGATAAAAAAATTGGTAAAAGAGGGAATTTCTTTAAGCGATATTGCAATTTTTTATCGTACAAATGGCCAAGCCCGTATTGTTGAAGAAATGTTTATTAAAGCTAATTTGCCTTATAAAGTGATAGGTAGTTATTATTTTTATCAACGTAAGGAAATAAAAGATTTAATTAGTTATTTGCGTTTAATATCCAATCATCATGATGAAATTAGTTTAAGAAGAGTTATCAATGTTCCGAAACGTAAAATTGGACCAAGTACAATAAAAAATATTGAATTAGAATCTTCTATAAATGGTACTACAATGTTTGATACAATTAATAAAGGAAAAGAATTAGATTTTAAAAATTTAATTTTAGAATTAACCCGTGATAGTGAATCTTTATCTTTGACTGAACTTGTTGATGTTGTTTTAGAAAAAACTGGAATGAAGAAAGAATTGGAAGAAGATAAATCTTTAGAAAATGAGCTTCGTTTGGAAAATTTAATGGAATTTAAAAGTATTACAGCTTCTTATGAAGAAAGAACTGGCAACGAAAATTTGGAGGACTTTTTAGAAGAAATCAGTTTAATTGCTGATATGACTGAACATAAAGATTATGATTCATCTGTTACTTTAATGACAATTCATAGTGCAAAAGGTTTAGAGTTTGATGTTGTTTTTATGATTGGAATGGAAGAAGGTATTTTTCCCCATGCAAACTCTTTGGTAGAAAGTGGTGGACTTGAAGAAGAAAGACGTCTGATGTATGTTGGTATTACTAGAGCTCGTGAATTATTATATTTAACTAATGCTAAAAGAAGAATGCTTTATGGAAAAGAAAATATGAATCCCCCAAGTCGTTTTATAGATGAAATAGAAGAAGATTTATTAGAAGTTACGAATTCTAGTTTAAAAGAGGAATCTTTGTTTAAAAAAGAAACTATGTATTCTAATGAAGATCAAGATTGGAAAAGTGGGGATGTTTTAATACATGATATGTATGGTAGAGGAGTTGTTGTTGCAGTAGATAAATTACTAGTTACGGTAGCTTTTAATAATAAAATCGGTATAAAAAAATTAATGAAAAATCATAAAAGTTTAAAAAAATTGCAGTAAATATTTTATTTTTTGGAGGAAACATGAAAAATGATATTAAAGAAAGAATAGAGTATTTAACAAAGTTAATAAATGAGGCAAATTATGAATATTATGTCCAAGCGAATCCTAGTTTAACAGATCAAGAATTTGATAAATATTTAAGAGAATTAGAAGTTTTAGAGAAAGAAAATCCTGAATTTGATCGTCCTACTTCTCCAACGAAAAGAGTTGGAGGCGAGGTAATTGATAAGTTTAAAAAAGTTCGCCATCAAATTCCCATGCTTTCTTTACCTGATGTATTTTCTATTGAGGAGATAGAAGATTTTAATCAACGAATTATAAAAGAAAATGTGAAGCCAGTTTATGTATGTGAATATAAAATTGATGGTGTTAGTGTTTCTTTACATTATGAAAATGGTGAACTGGTCTATGCTGCGACGCGTGGAGATGGTATTACTGGTGAAGATATAACGCACAACGTAAAAACAATTAAGACTATTCCTCTTACTTTAAAAGAAAAAATAAATATTGAAGTAAGAGGAGAAATTTATATGTCCAAGAAAGTTCTTGAACAGCTAAATAAAGAACGAATTTTAAATAATCAGCCTCTTTTACAAAATGTTCGTAATGCTGCAGCAGGTTCTATTCGTCAATTGGATTCAAAAGTAGCTGCTACTCGAAAGTTAAGTTGTTTTATATATCATTTGCCAAATCCTGAAGATTATGGTATAAAAACTCATTTTGAAGCTTTACAATTTATGAAAAAGCTAGGATTTCGTATCAATGAAGATGCTAATCAACAAGTTAGAGGTATTCAAGAAATAGAGACATATATTAATCAAGCAAATCTTGTAAGAGAAAATTTATCTTATGAAATTGATGGAATTGTTATTAAAGTTAATTCTTTAAATTCTCAAAAGCAACTTGGATATACTTCGAAATATCCTAAGTGGGCGGTTGCTTACAAATTTCCCGCAAAGGAAGTTTTGACAAGATTACAGGATATAATTTTTACGGTTGGCAGAACAGGACGTATAACTCCAAATGCTGTTTTAGAGCCAGTATTATTAATGGGCTCTACAGTTAAAAGAGCTACATTACATAATGAAGCTTATGTTTTAATGAAAGATTTAAAAATAGGTGATATTGTTTCTATTCGTAAAGCTGGGGATGTAATACCAGAAGTGGTAGAAGCCAAAAAAGAACGTCGTAATGGTATGGAAAGAGAATTCATTATGATAACAAAATGTCCTATTTGTGGGAGTCTTTTAGAAAAGAAAAAAGATCAAATTGATCATTATTGTATGAATCCATCATGTCCAGCACGTAAAGTTGAATCTTTAATTCATTTTTGTAGTCGTAATGCAATGAATATTGATGGCTTAGGAGATGAAATTATAGAAGATTTTTATAATTTAGGATTTATTAAATCTGTTAAAGATATTTATCTTTTATATGAACATAAAAAAGATTTAATTGAGTTAGAAGGGTACGGACATAAAAGCGTTGACAATTTATTAACTGCAATTGAAAATAGTAAATTGAATAGTTTAGAGAGGCTTTTGTTTGGTTTAGGTATTGGTGGAATTGGCAATAAAACAGCACTTTTGATTGCTAAAACATTTAAATCGATGGAAAAACTTTTTAATACGGAATATGATGAATTTGAAAAAATTCGTGATATTGGTCCTATACTTGCCCAAAATTTATATGATTTTTTTCATGAAGAAGCGCATTTTAAATTGATTCAAGAATTAAAAACTTTAGGTTTAAATATGAAATATTTAGGAGCAAAAGAAAAGTATAATGAGTTAATTACTGGTAAACGTTTTGTTTTAACTGGTACTTTATCTTTTATGGATAGGGAATCTTTAAGTTCTATATTAGAATCTTATGGAGGAAAAACAAGTTCTTCTGTAAGTAAAAATGTTGATGTAGTAATTGTAGGAGAAAAAGCTGGAAATAAATTAGTTAAAGCAAATGAATTAGGAATTGAAATTTGGGATGAAGAAAAAATTAGAAATATAGTTGAGCAATTGTAATTTATTTTCATAGTATTGCCCAAATTTTAAAGATTATAAAATCATATAGTTTTGTTAGCTATATGTTTTTTCTTTTATTAAATAACTAGTAAAAAAAGAGATATTGTAGTATAATGTATAAAACCTTATATGAAAGAGGTAGATTATGAATAAAATAAAAAAAATGTGGATGGAAAACAGAGTTTTATTTGTTTTAGCAGTAATTATAGTTATTTGTTTTTTTATGATATTAGCTGTTTTTATTAGTTGTTTTTTTGGCTCTTCTAAAACCAGTTATGGGGATCGATTAGAAGGAATCGAACAAGTAGAGATTACAGAAGATGTCAAAAATACATTTTTAGATAAAATTAAAGAAGATGATTTAGTGCAAGATGCTACTTTAAATATACAAGGTAAAATTGTATATATTACATTAAAATTTGTAGATAATGCTACTTTAGTTGAGGCAGAAAGTAAAGCACTTGCTTCATTAATGACTTTTGAACAAAAATATCTTGATTTTTATGATTTTCATTATACTTTAAAGAGTGATAAAACGGAAACTAGTGAAGGCTTTTTAATCATGGGTGCCAAAAATGTTAATGGTAGTGGCTTAATATGGAATAATAATACAGAAGTTCAAAAAGATGGTGAGTAGTGGATATTTATGAAAAAGAGTAAAAAAATTATTATTGCAGTAATCATTTTGGTTATAATAGGAGTTGCTGGAGGTTTAAGTGTTTACTTATATTTTAATAATTCCAATCGATTAAATTCTCAAGAAAAACGATTTTTAGCAGAAAATGCTTCTAATGTGCAAAATATTAATGTTTTAAATAATGTCAATGTTTTTGGAAATCAAGGGGAAGGCCTTTTTTATGATTTTTTAAATGATTTTGCTAAAGAATATGGATTAGAAATTAATACTGTTACATATAATTTGGGAGAAAATCCAACAACTACATTTTTAGGTGCGGGGAATTCTTTAGCGGATGATGAAAAAATATTTTATGAAGATCACTATGTCATTGTTGGAAAACAATATGAATATGTTCAATCTATTCAAGATTTGAATGATAAAAAAATAGGTGTATTGTCTGAAAATATGTCTTATGTTAGTAGTTATTTAGAAAGTAATCAATTAACTTTAACTTCGTATGAAAATAGTGATTTACTATTAAAAGCAATGGAAGAAGGAAATGATATCCAATATATATTTGTACCATTACATTTATATATAGACACCATTTTAAATAAAAATTATAAAATTTTGTATCATTTCAGTGATATTTCATATTATTATAAATTGAAAAATGCTAATCAAGATATTATAGGATCTATTTTGAATAAATATTTTAATGTCTGGTCTGAAAAGAATTTAAAAGGGTATTATGAAGATCATTTATTTGATTTATTTACAACGTCTCTTAATATTTCATCAACAGAAATTGATGCATTGCAAAGTATTTCTTATACATATGGATTTGTTGAAAATGATCCTTATGATATTTTAGCTGGTGGAAATTATGGTGGTATTATTGCTCAATATTTAAAAGAATTTATGGAGTTTAGTGATATTGATTTAAAATTTACCAAATATAAATTCTTTAATCAATTTTCTAAAGCAGTAGCAAATAATAAATTAAATTTATATTTTGGTTATTATAACTTTACTAATAATTATAATTCTATTCATTCAGGAATTGATTTACAATTTAGTGTTGCAGTGAATAAAAAAGATAGTATGGCATTGCATTCTTTAAAATCTTTAGAAAATAAAACGGTTTATGTTCAAAAAAATACCGCATTATATAATTATATTGTTCATAATACTAAATTAAATATTAAAACTTATGATACTATTGATGATCTTCGTAAATTGGCGAAAAAAAATAAAATATTTATTGTAGATACGAATATATTTAAAACCTATCAAAATAGTATTTTTGATTCTTATAGTTCTCGATATACTATGAAATTATCTAACGATTATGTTTTTAAAACAAATACAAATGAAACTTTTAATAAATTATTTAGTGCTTTTATTAGTTACAAAGATCCATTAGAAACTTCTTATAAAGGTATTTATAATTATGAAAAAACTATACAAACGGGTTCAATTACTGGTAAATTGGCTAAATATTTTATGTACTTATTAATTGTATTTATTGTACTTTTCTTATATGTTTATAAAGTAGCTAAAAGAGCTAAGAATTCCAAAAAAATAAAAAAAGAAGATAAGTTAAAATATATTGATCAATTAACTTCTTTAAAAAATAGAAATTATTTAAATGAAAATTTGGAGAATTGGAGTAAAAACACTATTTATCCTCAAACTATTATAGTCATTGCACTTAATAATTTACAATATATAAATGATACAATGGGTTATGAACAAGGTGATATTCAGATTAAATCTGTTGCCAATATTCTTGTAAAAGTTCAACTAGATAATAGCGATATTATAAGAACAGATGGAAATGAATTTGTTGTTTATTTGGTAGGATATCATACGAAACAAATTACTAGTTATATTCATAAATTAAATAAAGAATTTAAAAAATTACCTTATGAATATGGAGTGGCTATTGGATACAGTATGATAGAAGATGATATTAAAACGGTAGAAGATGCGATTAATGAAGCTGTAGAAGAGGTAAAAAGGCAAAAAGAAAATAAAAAAGAGGATATGAATGACAAATCGATTTAAAACTTTTTTAGGTAAAGTATTACATGTTATTCGTAAACCAGAAATGGTTATTTTGCCAGGACAGTTAGCTTTTTTCTTTGTATTGTCTGTTGTTCCGATTTTTACTTTAATAACTTATTGTGCCTCTTTTTTACATTTGCATGTAGACTTCATTGTAGATTTTATTAGTAAAGCTTTTAGTTCAGATGTAGCAAATTTACTTGTCCCGATAGTTATGACCCCAAATGTTAACTTTAGTTTTTTTCTTACTTTGATTATCGGTTTTTATGTGGCAAGTAATGGTGCTTCTTCCATTATTATTTCATCAAATATGATTTATGGTATTCCAGATTCAGGATTTTTTAAAAGAAGAATTAAGGCAATTGTCATGACTTTTATTATTGTATTCTTATTTATTTTAATATTGCTACTTTTAGTTTTTGGTAAGCATATTATCACGATTATTGAATATGTAAATATGAGTCAAAATATTACTCATACAATAGTTTTTTGTTTTAATCTTCTTAAGGGACCTGTAACATGGTTTTTAATCTTTTGTTTTATAAAAGTTTTGTATACAATGGCTCCAGATCGTAGAATTCCAAGTTCCTATGTAAATTATGGAGCAATTTTTACTACGGTTTGTTGGATATTAGTAACAGCAATATATTCATATTATATTAATAATTTTGCTAATTATACTATATTTTATGGTGCTTTGGCTAATATTGTAATGTTGATGCTATGGATTTATTTTTTAGCATCTATATTTGTAATTGGTATGGCACTTAATTATAGAGAAGAAATTATAAAATTGGAAAAAACAGGAGCAATTAATTTAAATATTAAGTAAATATTAATATTATGTACACAGGCATTATTTGTACATTTTAAGTTTTGATATCAAATTAGTATTTTAGGTACTAAAAGATATTGGAAAGTAATGTCTAAAAGAGATTTGATTTAAAATCTCTTTTTTAAATTTTTTATTTTATAATTGACAATTTTTATTTAAATAGAGTATTGTATTTGTGATGGAGGCTTTTTTTATGAAAATTAAAGCAAAAAGAAGAGGTAAAAAAGTTATATCTTTTATTACAGTGGCATCACTTGCTATTAATGGGATGTTGTTGTTTCCTTATTTACCTGAAGAAAAATTTTCTTTTCAAGAAAAAATGGATGATTCTAGCGAAAAAAAGGATTTATTAAGAAAAAAATATCAATTAAGTAAACTTAAATTAAATATGTATAAAGATTCAAAATATCAAACGAGATCTTTTTCAAAATCAAGTATAAGACTATAATTTATTTGGGAGAATGTAATATGATTGTTTATGGTAAAAATGTTGTAAAAGATATAGATGTAAACAAAATACGCAAAGTTTATATAATGGAGCATTTTCATGATAATGAGATCATTAAATATTTACAAGAGAATAATGTTCGATATATTATTCAAAAAAAACAAGTTTTGGATCATATGGTGAAAGGAAATCATCAAGGGATAGTTATAGAAATTAATGATTTTTTATATTCAACACTAGACGAAATAAAAGATGAAGATTTTATTGTAGCTTTAGATCATCTAGAAGATGTTCATAATTTTGGTGCTATTATTCGTTCTTGTGAAGCTGCTGGTATTCGTTCTATTTTAATTCCAAAAAATCGAAGTGTACAAGTAAATGATGTAGTTATGAAAATCAGTTGTGGTGCCTTAGATCGAGTTAAAATTATTCAAGTTCCAAATTTAGTAGATGCTATAAAAAAATTACAGAAAGAAAATTATTTTGTGTATGCTTCTTTTATGAATGGAGAAGATTATAGAAAAATAGATTTTTCTGGTAAAAAAATTTTGGTAATTGGGAATGAAGGAAAGGGAATTAGTAAAATTGTAGAATCTGTTGCTGATTTTAGAATTGGTATTCCTATGACAGGAAAAGTAAATAGTTTAAATGCAAGTGTTGCTGCTGGTATTTTAATATTTGCGATGAAATAGGGGGATTTTTTATGCATTATGAGGATTATTCAGATAGTGAGTTATTTTCTTTAATTTGTGAAGAAAATGAGGATGCAAAAGATGTTCTTTTTATGAAATATAAATATATTATTGATATAGTGATTAAAAAATATGCTTTTGCTGCAATGAAATATGGTTTTGAATATAAAGATTTATATCAAGAAGCTTTGGTAGGGTATAGTGATGCAATTAATTCATATAAAGAAGATAAAAATGCTACTCTTTCTACATTTATTACGCTATGTGTTGATAGAAAATTGCAAAATACAATAAAGAAAGCTGGTCGAATTAAAAATAAGATTTTTTTGGAAAGTTTATCTTTAGATCATGTTTATGAACAATATGATATTCCTTTGCGAGATGTTATAAGTGATAATAGTTCTAATGATCCGTTAATCAATATTATGAAAGATGAAGAAATGGATGAATTGTTAGAAATTATTGAAAAATCATTGTCTGCTGGAGAATACGAAGTGTATAAACTGCTTATTACAGGTTTAACTTATTTAGAAATTGCTGAAGTGTTGAATAAAAGTCCTAAACAAATTGATAATGCTATTCAAAGAATAAAAAATAAAGTAAAAGTTATTCTAAAAAGTAGGGAAAATGCTTGATTTTTTTTCCTTTTTATGTTACATTAGCCTTGATAGACACGGAAGTGTTTTTATTTTGGAAAAAAGAGGAGTTTTCTATGAAAAAAGAAGAGAAAAAAATTTCAAAAAAAAGCAAGGATGTTAAAAAGGGAAAAAAAGATAAAAAGATAAAAAAGGATAATTTATTTAAGGGTATAAAACGTGAGATGAAAAAAGTCTCTTGGCCTAGTAAAAAGGATATTATAAAATATTCAATGGCTACTTTAATTTTTTGTATTGTTGTTGTGTTATTTTTTCAAATTTTAAATTTACTTTTATCTGTTGTTAAAGGAGTGTTTAACTAGTGGAAAAATTGTGGTATGTAATAACTACTTATGTTGGTCATGAAGCCAATGTTAAAGAAAAATTAGAGGCACGTACTGAGTCTATGGGAATGCAGGATAATATTTTTCGAGTTATAATTCCTGAGATGACTGAAGTAGAAATTAAGGATGGAGTAAAAAAAGAAAAAACAAAAAAAATGTTTCCTGGTTATGTGTTTGTTGAAATGGTGATGAGTGATGAAGCTTGGTATGCAGTTCGTAATACCCCTGGTGTTACAGGTTTTATTGGTTCATCTGGGAAAGGGGCTAAACCAACACCACTTCCTCCACAAGAAATTGATCGCATTTTAGTTAATATTGGTATATCACGAGTAGATATAGAATCTGAATTAAAAGTAGGTGATAAAGTCAATGTTATTGATGGGCCATTTAAAGGAATGGTAGGCACAATTGATACAATTGACGTTGAAAATAATCGCTTAAGTGTCTTGATTGATTTGTTTGGACAAGAAACTCCTGTAGAAGTAGAATTATTTCAAGTAAGTAAATAAGGGTTGTACAATCCTTTTTTTGTTGAAAAAATTGATAAATGGATTATAATAAGCTTTAATTTTAGGAGGTCTTAAATTGGAAAAAATAACTAAATATTGTAATTTAACTTCAATTAAAGATTATATTATGTGTTCCAAATCATATCATCGATTAAATCCTTATCAAAAAGAAACTTTGATAATACAACTGTTTCATTCTATTAATTTTTATCAATTAAGAAAAGAAGATCGTGTTTTCATTTTGCAAGAATATGAAAATATTATAGCTCAAAAAGTAAAGAGAAAACCTTATTAAATTGTTGTTTTGAATAATGATTACGGTGATGGTAACATGTCTTCAAAATTAATGGATATGGCTGTCAAGTGTAATGAACATAAATATTATATACGTAAAAGTTATTTGGAAGATGGTTTAAGGCAAATAATACAGCAAGGAAATATAAGATATGCAGAAAATTTGTATTTGAATTTCAAATTATTAGAATGTCTATTACATGAACAATATCATGTTTTTACTAATTATTCTTTGAAACGAGGTTTGATTTATCAAGAGCAATTAGAGCATATCATTTGGCAAAATTGTAATCGATTAAATGATCGTTTCTTAGATGCTGCTTCTTTTTATGATAGTTATCCAATTTATAAAACGGTTCCTGATGAATATTATGCTTTTAAATATTCGAAAGAGAAAATTATGAAATGGTTTACTATTTTGAATAAAATGTATGACTGTGATATGAATTATTTGCCTTATATAAAAGATGAAAATCAAACTTTAAATTATTATAAACAATATTGTTCAAATGTTGATTGTTTGTCTATAGAAGAGCTTTATAAGTTACGATTGGAAGAATATATTCAATGTTTTTCTTCTTTAAAAAATATATCTATTGAAGAAATAAAAAAATCGTTACAATTATGTCCAAGTGTGTTTCATAAAATTTAAGTTTTGTAATCATATACTTTGTTGTTATTCAAATTTAGCTGAAAATAGTTGTATTCTTGATAAATTTATGCTATTATCTTAAATGCAAATTGCATATATTTATGTGAATTGCAAATTAAGTGGAAGGGAATGCGGATTTGCCCAAACCACTTACGCGAGAATATTTAATGGAGGTGTTTTTCGTGGCTAAAGAAGTCGTTAAGAAAGTAAAATTACAAATTGAAGCTGGTAAAGCTACTCCTGCTCCACCAGTTGGAACATGTTTAGGACCAGTTGGAATCAATATCCAAGATTTTTGTTCTAAATTTAATGAACAAACTCGAGATAAAATGGGAGATATTTTACCTGTTGAAATTTCAGTTTATGAAGATAGAAGCTTTGATTTTGTTATAAAAACAGCACCTGCTGGATTCTTACTTAAAAAGGCTGCTAAGATTCAAAAAGGGAGTCAAAAAGGAGCAAATGAGATTGTTGCGACTATTTCTAAAGAGGATCTTAGACAAATTGCAGAAACTAAATTGCCAGATTTAAATGCATATGATGTAGATGCTGCAATGAATATCATTGAAGGAACTGCTCGAAATATGGGAATTGCAATTAAAGGCGTAAATGATGCTGAACTTGCTGAGCAAGCAAAAGAAGCAGCGGCTCATGAAGCAGAAATGGCTAAAAAAGATAAAGAATTAGCAGAAATGGAAGAAGAAGCGAAAGAACTTGCAAATGGAAACATTGAAGTTCCTGTAGTTAATGAAGAAGAAAATAAAGAAGAATAATAAAATAAATTATAATTATACAAATCCGCTAATAAACCACAGTTAGGAGGAAAATAAAATGAAGAAGTTTGGGAAAAAATATGTGGAAGCTTCAAATAAATTGGAAAAAAATAAAGAATATCCTATTAATGAAGCAATAAAATTAGTTAAGGAAACTTCAATTACTAAATTTGATAGTACTATAGATATTGCTATAAAATTAAATGTGGATCCTAAAAAAGCTGATCAACAATTAAGAGGATCTTTTGTACTTCCTAATGGTACAGGTAAAACTAAGAAAATATTAGTAATTGCAAAAGGCGCTCAAGCTGATGCAGCTAAGAATGCTGGAGCAGATTTTGTTGGAGAAAAAGATATGATCGAAAAAATTCAAAAGGAAAATTGGTTTGAATATGATGTAATTATTGCAACTCCAGAAATGATGCCAGAGCTTGGTAAAATTGGTAAAATTTTAGGACCAAAAGGTTTGATGCCAAATCCAAAAACGAATACTGTTACTACAAACGTTGTAGCAGCTATTGAAGATGTTAAAAAAGGTATGGTTAGCTATAAGACTGATGCTTATGGAAATATTCATAGTGTAATTGGAAAAGTATCTTTTGACGATAGTAAATTACAAGAAAATTTAGAATATATTGTTTCTACAATTTCTAAATTAAAACCTGCAAGTGTTAAAGGAAAATTTATTAAATCTATATCTATTGCTTCAACAATGGGGCCTGGAATTCGATTAGATAAAAATTCTTTTGACATTTAATAATGAATTTAATATAATACGTAATAGAAAAGCGATTACCAAAGACAGTAGGGGAGAAATCTTAATTATCCTACCGAGGGAAAACGAACTCTTTTTTAATAGGCTCTTTTTCCCAAAAGGGCTTTTCAATTGTATTAAAGAAAAGGAGGAGAATATGGCAAGTCAAAAAGTTCTTAATGAAAAGAAAGAGATTGTTACGGAAATTGTTAATAAAATTAAAGATAGTGAATCTGTTATTTTGTTTCAATATCAAGGATTGACAGTTGCTGATTTAAGTGAATTAAGAAATAAACTAAGAAATGCTAATGCTAATGTAAAAATATATAAAAATACACTTTTAAAAAGAGCTTTAGATGATTTAAATATTAGTTTAGATGGTTTCTTAGAGGGACCAAATGCAATTTTGTTTGGTAAAGATTTGTTAGAACCAATTAAAGTAATTGCAGATTTTGCAAAAGAGAATGAAAAATTAGATATTCGTGTTGGTATTATATCTGGGGATGTTGCTGACATTAATGTTATTCGTGAGTACGCTAGCATACCATCAAGAGATGGATTACTTACAATGCTTGCTAGTGGCATGATGAAATATGTTAAAGATTTGGCTATAGGTTTAAACTTATATGCTGAACAATTAGAAAAAAATAATTAATTAGGAGGAAATATAAAATGGCAAAATTAACAAAAGATGAATTTATTAGTGCTTTAAAAGAAATGACTATTCTTGAAGTAAAAGAATTAGTTGATGCAATGAAAGATGAATTAGGAATTGATCCTAGTGTTGTAGCTGTAGCTGCTGCTCCTACTGGAGCTCAAGAAGATGCTGGTTCTGCTACTAAAACTGTAGTATTAAAAAGTGCTGGAGGAAATAAAATAGCAGTTATTAAAATACTAAAAGAAATCACTGGTTTAGGATTAGTGGAAGCAAAAGCTTTAGCTGATAATGGTGGTAATGTTAAAGAAAATGTAGCTGGTGATGAAGCTGAACAAATCAAAGCACAACTTGAAGAAGCTGGAGCAGAAATTGAACTTGTATAATCTAAAATAGAGTCTTAGGGCTCTTTTTTTATTGAATAAATAAATTATTTTTTATATAATTAATAATAGGTGATAAAATGTCAAAAAGTGTAAGTTTTATATTAAAATTATTAATTTTAATAGTTTTATTTTTATGGATTGTTGTAGTTTTTATAGATTGTTTTCGAGTACATCAAAATAAAAATCCCTTATTTTGTGTTCATGAAATAGAGAAAAATTTAAACGATGGTTATATTTATGAATGCACTGGTTTGGGTTATAAAGTAAGACGTTATGATTTGGATTGTTTTAGTGCATATGAGTTTGGTCCTTTTTTTATCAAAGAAAAGTCATGCAATTAAATAAAAGCTTATGAGGTGGTTTTGATGAAATTAAATAATTACGGTTGGGGATTAAATCAAATGCTGATTTATTGTGGGATTTTATTGTTTTTTTTGGTAATTGCAGTTTTTTTTATTGTGCAATTATCTAATAGCTTAGGAGATGCAATAAAGTCTTCTTTTTCAGAGAATATTACTTATCAAACTGTTGAACAAAATATTGAAAATGCCACATATTCTTATATGGAAAAATATTATCAGGAAGAAATTGGAACAGGAACAATAACAGTAACTGCACAAAATTTGATTAAATATAACATTTTAACTGAAGAATTATTAAAACCAACAGAAGAAAAGGTAAGTTGTAACGGATATGCACTAGTAAAAAAAGAAAATGATGTTTTAGTGGTATCCCCTTATATTAATTGTAACAATTATACAACAGAAGGCTATCAATCTTGGAGATTGGGTGAATAAATATGAAAAAAATCAGTCGATTAACGATTATATGGGCTATTTTATTGTTAATTATTGTAGGATTATTAACATGTTTTGGTTTTATGTATAAATCGAAGACTAAAGTATATAAAGAATTAGAAAATAATTTAGTAGAAGCTGCTAAAAAATATGTAGATGCTCAATTTTTATATCCCATGAATGGAGAAACTTTAAAAGTTGATTCTAATAGTTTGATAGAGGGAAAATATCTAGAAAATTTAAAAAGTGCCAATAATTCATGTACTGGTTATGTTAACGTAAAGTTAGATGGTTCTATTTATAAATACAAAGGATATGTTGATTGTGATGTCTATACTACCAAGGGGTATGAGCATTGAAGCCAAAAGTATCAAAAGTAGCTATTTTTACGGATATTCATTCTCTTTTGGAACCTTTAGAGGCTGTATTAGAAGATATTAAAAAGAAAAATATTTCAGAAATTTATTCTTTAGGAGATAATATAGGAAATGGGCCGAATCCTCATGAAGTTTTACAATTACTAAAAAAGTATAAAGTTCATTGTATTGCTGGAAATTCCGAAGATTATGTATTGCTAGGCATAGAGCCTTTTATTTATTTGAATAATCAAAGAATTGAAAGTCATTTATGGACATTATCTAAATTAACTTTAGAAGATAAAGAATTTATTTCCTCTTTTTCTCATTCTTTTGAATTAAATATTGCTGGTAAAAAAATAGCTTTATGTCATTTTGCAAATGATGTTCGAATGGATTATAAAAATCATAGTACTTACGTTTATCAGGATAAATTAAAAAGAGGCGAAGCTGCTTATAAACAATTTTTTTATACTAATAGTAAAAAGCAATTGCAACATATTCAATCTCAAATAAAAAAGTATGGATTAAATAATCCTTATATGAAAGGTTATATTAATGCTTTAGAAGAACCACTTTTTCATGGTAAGCTGGTTAGTTCTTTTGATGTATTAATTCAAGGACATACACATTTTAAAATATTTGATTCTAGTAAAACTACCAAATTTTATTCTATTCGTGCTCTTGGTATGGCATATGGAACTTCAAAAAATAATACAGCATCCTATATCATTTTGAGTGAGGAAAATAATAATTTAGTGATAGAAGAAGTATTAGTAAACTTTGATCGAGAGAAAATGAAAAATAGTTTATTATGCAGTAAGTGTCCTGATAATAATATTTTTAAATATTTAGAGTTTGAAAAAGATTAATTTGCATTATTTTTTATTGACTTTCATATATTATTAGTGATATATTATTTTTGAATTTTTATTATGGTTCTAATTCCTTTAGAACTTAATTTAAATATAATTACGATACACCAGGTTGTGTGTTAATGAAAGGAGGACATAAATGTCTACAATCAATCAATTAGTTACTAACAAAAGAAAAAAGAAAATAAGAAAAAGTAAAAGTCCTGTTTTGAATGTTGGATTGAATACTTTAGAAAGAAAACAAACAAATCAAAATAGTCCACAAAAACGTGGGGTTTGTACTCGTGTTGGAACTAAAACACCTAAGAAACCAAACTCAGCTTTACGTAAGTATGCCAGAGTTAGATTATCTAATGGTAAAGAAATTGATGCATATATTCCAGGAGAAGGACATAATTTACAAGAGCATAGTGTTGTATTGGTACGTGGTGGGCGTGTTAAAGATTTAATCGGAGTTCGTTATCATATTATTCGTGGTACTCTTGATACGCAAGGTGTTCAAAATAGACAACAAGGTCGTAGTAAATATGGTGCAAAAAAACCAAAAAAATAATAGTTAAAGGAGGAAAAAAAAGATGCGTAAAAGAAGAGCAATAAAAAGAGATGTTTTACCAGATCCAGTGTATAATTCAAAAGTGGTTACTAAATTAGTTAATCAAATTATGCAAGATGGAAAAAAGGGTACAGCTCAAAAGATTCTTTATGAAGCATTTGATATCATTAAAGAAAAAACTGGTAAAGAACCAATTGATATTTATAACCAAGCATTAGAGAATGTAAAACCAGCATTAGAAGTTAAATCACGTCGTGTTGGTGGATCAAATTATCAAGTTCCAATTGAAGTTAATGATGATAGAAGTCAGGCGTTGGCTCTACGTTGGATTGTTAATTATGCTAAGTTAAGAAACGGTAAGGGAATGGCAATTAATTTAGCCAATGAACTTATGGATGCTGCCGAAGGTACTGGTGGTGCTGTAAAAAAACGTGAAGACACTCATAAAATGGCTGAAGCAAATAAAGCATTTGCTCACTATAGATGGTAGGAGGATCTATATAAATGGCAAGAGATGTTTCTATTGATAAATTAAGAAATTTTGGTATCATGGCTCATATTGATGCTGGAAAAACAACAACTACGGAAAGAATATTGTTCTTAACCGGAATCACTCATAAAATTGGAGAGACTCATGAAGGTGAATCTCAAATGGATTGGATGGATCAAGAAAAGGAACGTGGTATTACTATTACTTCCGCAGCTACTACTGCACATTGGAAGGGTTACCGTTTAAATATTATTGATACTCCAGGGCACGTTGATTTTACAATTGAAGTTCAACGTTCATTAAGAGTTTTAGATGGTGCAATTCTATTATTAGATGCTCAAGCAGGAGTTGAACCACAATCAGAAACTGTATGGCGTCAAGCTAATGAATATAAAGTTCCAAGAATGATTTGTGCTAATAAAATGGGAAAAATAGGTGCTGATTTCTATTTCACTTTAAATACTATTAAAGAAAGATTAGGAGCAAATTCTATGCCTATTCAACTTCCTATAGGTACTGAATCTGAGTTTAGTGGTTATGTTGATTTAGTTACTATGAAAGCATATCAATTTGATGGAACAGATCAACAAGAATTAACGGAAATTGATATTCCAGCTGATATGAAAGATAAAGCAGAAGAATATCGTACAAAATTGATTGAAGCTGTATCTGATTTTGATGAAGAGTTGATGATGACCTATTTAGATGGTGGAGAAATTACAGTAGATGCTCTAAAAAAGGCAATACGTACAGCGGTATTATCTGTTGGTTTCTTCCCACTTATATGTGCAGATGCATTAGCTAATAAAGGAACTAGATCATTATTGGATGCTGTTGTAGATTATCTACCAGCTCCTACAGATATTGAAGCTATTGACTGTACAGATAAAAATGGTAATGATGTAAAGCGTCATCCAAGTGATTCAGAACCTTTTACTGCTTTGGCATTTAAAATTATGACAGATCCATTTGTTGGAAGATTATCTTTCTTTCGTGTTTATTCCGGAGTTCTTAAAAGTGGATCTTATGTACTAAATTCTACTAAAGGAGAAAAGGAAAGAATTGGTCGTATTCTTCAAATGCATGCTAATCAAAGAAAGGAAATTTCTGAAGTGTATGCTGGAGAAATAGCTGCAGCAGTAGGTTTAAAAAATACAACAACTGCAGATACATTATGTGATGAAAAAAATCCATGTATTATGAAAGGTATGGAATTCCCAGAACCAGTTATAGATATTGCAATTGAACCGAAATCTAAAAATGATCAAGATAAAATGGCGATTGCTATTAATAAATTGGTAGAAGAAGATCCAACTCTTCGTGTCAAAACTGATCCAGAAACTGGTCAAACAGTTTTGTCAGGAATGGGAGAATTACACTTAGATATTATTGTAGATCGTATGAAGCGTGAATTTAATGTTGAATGTAATAAAGGTAGACCTCAAGTTGCTTATAGAGAAACAATCACTCAAACTGCTGAGTGTGAAGGTAAATATATAAAACAATCTGGTGGACGTGGACAATACGGACATGTATGGATTAAGTTTGAACCAAATCCTGATAAAGGATATGAATTTGTGGATGCAATTGTTGGTGGTGTAGTACCTCGTGAATATATTCCTGTAACAGATAAAGGATTGCAAGAAGCTATGGAAGGTGGAGTACTTGCTGGATATCCAATGGTTGATATAAAAGCTACATTATTTGATGGATCTTATCATGATGTGGATTCAAGCGAAATGGCGTTTAAAATTGCTGCGTCTTTAGCTTTAAAAGAGGCTAAAAATAAGTGTAAGGTTGTACTTCTTGAACCAATTATGAAAGTGGTAGTTGATGTTCCAGAGGAATATATGGGTAATGTTATGGGTGATTTAACTAGTCGTAGAGGTCGCCCTATGGGTCAAGAATCTATTGGTAATACCTTAAGAATCACTGCAATGGTGCCACTTTCAGAAATGTTTGGCTATGCAACTGATTTAAGAAGTAATACACAAGGCCGTGGAAACTTCCAAATGGAAAAAGATCATTATGAAGAAGTTCCAAAATCAATCGCTGAAGAAATTATAAAGAAAAACAGCGTTAACTAAAAATAATACTTGAAAAACATTCAAGCATTAGATAAAATATAGTAGTAAATTGAAAGGAGAAATAAACGATGGCAAAAGAAAAATTTGATCGTTCAAAAGAACATGTTAATATTGGAACAATCGGTCACGTTGATCATGGTAAAACAACATTAACTGCTGCTATTACTAAATATTTTGGTAAATTTGTTGATTATGCTGATATCGACAAAGCTCCAGAAGAAAGAGAAAGAGGTATTACTATTAATACTGCACACGTTGAGTATGAAACTGAAAAACGTCATTATGCTCACGTAGACTGCCCAGGACATGCTGATTATGTTAAAAACATGATTACTGGTGCTGCACAAATGGATGGTGCTATTCTAGTAGTATCTGCTGCAGATGGACCAATGCCACAAACTAGAGAACATATTTTATTATCTCGTCAAGTTGGTGTTCCTAAAATTGTTGTATACATGAATAAATGTGATCAAGTTGATGATCCAGAATTATTAGACTTAGTAGAAATGGAAATCAGAGAATTACTTGGAGAATATGAATTTGATACTGAATGTCCTATTATTCGTGGTAGTGCTTTAAAAGCTCTTGAAGGTGATGAAGCTGCTGTTCAATCTATCCGTGATTTAATGGATGCAGTTGATAATTATATTCCATCTCCAGTAAGAGATACTGATAAACCATTCTTAATGAGTATTGAAGATGTATTTACAATTTCTGGACGTGGAACAGTTGTTACAGGACGTGTTGAACGTGGACAATTAAACCTTAATGATGAAGTTGAAATTGTTGGTCTTAGAGATACTCAAAAAACTGTATGTACAGGAATTGAAATGTTTAGAAAACAATTAGATTCAGCAGTTGCTGGAGATAATGCAGGAGTTCTACTTCGTGGTATTGCTCGTGATGAAGTTGAACGTGGGCAAGTGCTTGCTAAACCAGGAAGTGTTACACCACATCATAAATTCAAAGCTAGTGTTTATGTATTAAATAAAGAAGAAGGCGGACGTCATACTCCATTCTTCTCAAATTACAGACCACAATTCTATTTCCGTACAACAGATGTTACTGGTGTTATTGAATTACCTCAAGGTGTTGAAATGGTAATGCCAGGTGATAATGTTGATAGTAGAATTAATTGCTCCAGTTGCTCTTGAAAATGGTACAAAATTCTCTATTCGTGAGGGTGGACGTACTGTTGGTGCTGGTGTAGTATCTGAAATTATTGAATAATTAAAGTAAAGAAGCGATAGAATCGCTTTTTTATTTTGCTTAAATATGCTATTATTTTTTTAGAAGGCGAGATATATGTCAAAAAAAAAACGTAAACTTAGATTAAAATATAAAAATATATTTTTATTCTTTTTGGTTATATTTCTTTTCGTTTATGCTAGTTATTATATTTTGAAGATATATCATAAGAATAAGAATATAATAGATGCTATACCAATTGTTAATAAACAGCAAGATGAAGAAGTCAAAAAACAACAAAAAAGTGATTATGAAACGTGTTTAAACAAACCTGTATTGGAAGAGGAGACATTAGCATTAAAAAATCAGATGGATGAGATTGATTCATTAATTCAAACAAATAAATATCAAGTATCTGTATATTATGAAGATATTAAAACTGGATTTAATTACCAATATAAGGCAGATACCATTTATTATGGATGTAGTTTAATAAAATTAGTGGATGCTCTTTATTTAATTAATAAAGCTATTGATGGAGAAATTGATTTAGATCAAGAGTATGTTACATATTCTGCAAAATATAAGATGGGTTATAGTACTTATATGTCTAAACATTCCTTTGGGGATAAAGTATCTTTAAGAGATTTAATAACTTATGCTATTTCGGTTAGCGATAATAGTGCACATTTAATGTTGATTGATTATATTGGTTTTAATAATTTAAAAGCTTATGGTCAAAGTTTAGGAGGCAAGGTTATTTTAACTGGTGGAGATAATTTTGGTAATCAAACAGCAGAAGATACGAATATTTATTTAAAAGAAGCTTATCGAATTATTGATAAAAATGAAGAATATGGTACATTTTTAAAATCTATTATGGATAATGATGAAAGAAATGATTTTAATACGGAATCTATTCGTATTTATCATAAATATGGAAGTAATGATAATAATTATCATGATATAGGATTAAGTTTAGAAGAAAATCCTTATGCAATTTCGATCTTTACTTTACATGAATACACTAACCATAAAGAGGTAGTACAAAATATTCATAGTAAAATTAGAGAACTTCATTCACAATTTCATACTTTAAGAGAAAAAAACTGCCATCTTCAAGTATATGGTAGTTAATTAATTTTTATATCTGTTTTGTTAAATATTTTAGCTAATTTTCCACTTTTCAGCATGGAGCGATAGATATTAGAATTAATAATTAAATCGTATTCTCCAATAAATTCATACACTTTTGGTTTAAAACCTAATTTAAATTTATTTAGTCCATAGTAAGGGTTTTCTTTTGAAAAATCTCCAGTCATACCATTTAGATCTGCAAAATCATAGTATTTTTTATAATATTGTAAAATTTCATAATGTAAGTAATAATTGGGATTAAATTTTTTATAATGGGTATCATAACCGCTCATAACAATATTGATTCTGTTTTTATATTTGATAACTAAAGCTCCGGCAATATAGATTTTTTTATTTTCATTATTCTTTTTTGTAGCTTCTAAAACATCATTTTTATATGAAAGCAGTTTGCGATCAGAGTTCATTTTAATATTTAATTTTTTTTCAGAGCGATTAGTTAAAAGAATATTATTATAATTCGAATTTTTTTCTAATTCTTGTTCATAGGCATCTTTAGAATTGATTAAATAAGAATGAGTATCTAAACTTACTAAAAATAGATCAATATTATTTGATTTGCTAAAAATATTATAATAATCTTTATAGTAAAAGGAATCTTTGTTTCTTTTTCGCTTTATAAAATTATATAGAATATCAATACCGCTTCGATCTGCTATTTCAATATTTAATCCTTTATTTTGAGCTCTTTTTATTTTATTTCTAGTATTTTTTTCAAGATTTTTTAAATCAAATTTTTTTAAATTTACGATTGCGTTATATTTAGGAATCATGGATTCAAAGTATAAATTATCTTTTAATTTCGCATATCCTAAGTCTATTAAATTATCTTTAATTTCAATATTCACATTATATTTTTTTTCTCCTGTTTTAGGGTCTAATTCACAAATAGCAATTTCAGGATTTAATTTTATGAAAACTAAATGCTTTTTTTTATAATAAGTTATTAAATCATCAGTAAATTCTTTTAATAATTTTTTATTAAAATAATCAATTATAAATCCTTTTGGGGCATAACCATATTTTAAAAAATGATTTAATTTTTTTATTAAAATTAAAGAGGCAGCATAAATATTATTGTAATCATCAACGTAACCAATTAATTCATAATCATATTTATTTTCTCCCATTAATAAAGCATAATTAAATGTTTGATAATGATTTCCTAGAGGATGATTATCTACAAAGTTTTCAAATTCTTGAATATTTAATAATTTTATATGCATATTCATCCCCCCTTTGTTGGTTTGCTATTATATCATTTTATTGTTTAATTTGCAAGTATCTGTTAAATAAGCTATAATACTTGGTAGGTGACTAACTATTAAAAGTCAATATATTTTTAATAGAAAGTTATAAATGGAAAAGTATCCCACGCCAAAAAGAT
>CANRKD010000010.1 GCA_947631105.1 uncultured Bacilli bacterium | reverse complement strand
ATTAAAAAATTTAAATTTTTAGCTTTTTGTAATAAGGCATTATGTTCTAACCAATAGTCTACTACGATTTTAGCCAATGATTTGTTCCAAGTATATAAATCTAAAGATGTAGAATTTGAGTTCCAACAACAAACTTCTGTAGAAGTTCCATTATAGCACATATTCATTTCATTATTTTGTATAGCAGTCTGGTATTTTACCGGTAATCCATCTCTCAATTCTTGATTTGTCAAACTACGTTGTAAAAGAAGAGTTGCTGAATTTAAGTTATCGCTTACTACTACCCAAAGATCATTAGCATATGAAATTACTTCCCCTTTTCCATAAGTTTTATTTTCCAACTCCAATGGATTGTATTCAGATAAAGAATTCAATTTATTTTCTGTTGCTTGTTTTACGCTACTCAATAATATTCGATTATGAGCATAATCAGTAATAATCCCTAATAAAGTCATTAATAACACTAAAAAAAAGGAATATATTAAAGAAATAGCAATAAATCCACTATTATTCTTCATGAATATTCCTCCTTTATTCTTAATATTATTATATCTTAATTCCCTTTTATAGGCAAGATTAGGAGATTTAATTTTTAACAATAATTTTTAGAATAAATTCTTCGAATGGAACTTCCTACAGTTCTACCTAATTCTAAAACTGTATTTAATACTCTAGCAACAGAATTTAATAATGCTGCTGTTATTGCTCCACCTTGAAGATTACTTAATTCGTATTCACTAAGTTTCATGTTTTTCCCTCCTTTTAATTACATTTTAGTGGACGTAAAATCCCATCAATGACTCCAGCAATAAAAACTCCTATTGCTCCTATTGCTGCTAATAAGGAATAATTTATTCCTCCATCAATTTTTAATAAATCTTTTTCTTCTAAAATCATTATAACTACCTTTCTAAAATTATATTTAATATTTTTTTTATTAATTTTTCTTTATTTTTATAGATTTTTAATTCAACTATTTCATTATTTTTATAAGAATATTCTTTTAGTTTTAATGTTACTTCTTGTAAAATTAAATTATTTTCATTGAGTGTAGGTTCTGCATACTTTAAATCTTGAATTTTATACTTTTGATTCTTAATTTCTATAAAACTAAATTTTTCTGTGTTTACTCCAGTTTGATAAAATTTGATATTACAAGCTTCTTCATTACAAATAATTTGAGCATTTATTTTTTCAATATTATATATATTGAATGTTATTGCCATGCCAAAAACTCCTAAGAATAAAATTAGCACCATGACCATCAGTTTAAATTGCGTTTTATTATTATACTTTAAATAATTTAATAAGTTATATTTTAATTTTTCATTCATTGTAAGCTCCAAAATGAATGACTTCATCAAAATATTGATCATGATTTTTATGACTAACATAAATAATGGTTTTATGTTTAAAATATTGTTTTAGATTTATAATAATTTCAATTTCTAAATCTTCATTTACTTCACTTAGTGCTTCATCTAAAATTAATATTTTAAAATCATTTAACAAGGCTCTAGCCAAAATTATTCGTTGTTTTTCTCCGCCTGAGAGATTTAAAGAATCATTTAATATAAAAGTTTCATAGCGTAAAGGTTTTTTTTCAACTATTTCTTCAATATGACAGATTTCTGCTATTTTTCTAAATGCTTTTTCATCTACACAACGATATAAATTAATATTATTTCGAATTGTATCCTGAATTAAATGTTCTTTTTGACCTACATATGTTATATTTTGTTGGATTGTTTTTAAATTATAATCGTTTATATGCACCTTTCCTATTTCGATATTATTATTTTTAACTTCAATTAAACGACTTATAATTTGACAAATGGTTGATTTGCCACAACCACTTTTTCCTTTAAATAAAACTTTAGAATTTTCTTTAATCTGCATATTTATATTTTTTAAAATTGGATTCAATTTATTATAACCGAACGTGAAATTTTTAATATTTATATCCCCTGGTATAAATTTTTCAAAACCTTTTTCTCTATCTTCTAATTCTATTGTATAAAAATCATTTATTTTTTCTAAATTTACCTTTAGGCAATTATAATCTGGTATAATTTGAATAATATTTTTAAAGGGATCCATAAAATAGCTTAATAAACTCTCAAATGTAATCAGATCAATTAAAGTAATATTTTGTTTTATTATTTCAGCTAAACCAATCGTAATAATCAAAAAATGTAATAATTCTTCACATAAATAAGAAAACGTATTTACATTCAAAACTAATTTATTTAACTTAAAATTTTTTTTCAAAAAACGAATAAGTTTTATATTTAATTTTTCTGTAGCTTGTTTTAATACATGCAAATTTTTTAAGGTTGATAATGTATCTAAATTTTCAATCACTTGCGACTGAAAATTTATTTCCTGTTCATTTGCATCTAATGCTTTTTTATAAAGTAACTTTCCGGATATAATAGCATAAAATAGATATACCAATACAAAAAAACAAAGAATAAAAAAAAGTATTGTATTCATATTAAATAAAATCACTCCGACGCTAATAGATAAAATAGAATCAATAAAAATAGTGGTTATAATTTCTGAAAAAAATAATTTAAAATTTTTCATTTCAGTTAATCGCACCATTATTTCCCCTGTGGTTCTATTTTTAATGAAATAGTTTGGAAGCAAAAATAGACGATTAATAAAACTATGATAAATATGCCCATCAATATTTTTATTTAAAATAGATTTAAAATAATCTTTTAAATAGTAAATTGATATTTTTATTATAAATAGAAAGAAAAATGGGATTGAGATGTAGGCTAATATACTAAGTTCATTATTGTTCTCTAATAAATTAATGCCTATTTTAAAATAAAAACTCGTAAAAATAGTAATCAAAGTAAAGAAAATTGTTAAAATAACGATATAAATAATTTCTTTTTTTTCTATGTGTAGTATTTGGATAAGAAATTCTTTGAAAAAATTTGTAGAATTGGTTTTAGGTAACGAGTATTTAGGGTAAAATAATATTATATTTCCAGTCCAAATATTTTGAAATTCTTCTAATTTCATTTTTACTTTCCCTTTGGCTGGATCCATTATTTCAATTTTATTTTTCTCTACTCGATAAATTACCACAAAATGTGCCAAGTTTTTAATATGCACATGAGCAATAGCAGGAAATATTAAGTCTTTTAACTCATTTGTACTTTCTAATTTTAAACCATATGAATCAAATCCATAACTTTTTGCTGCTTCGATTAAATGATATGCAGTTGTCCCCTCCATAGACGTATGCGTATCCACTCGAAGTTTTTCTAAAGAAATAAATCCATCATAATGTTTTATTATAGAAAGCAAACAGCAGACTCCACAATCCTTTAAATCATGTTGTTTTACAATCTCTTTTTGTTTCATTTTTGCCTCCTACTCCATATATACAAGGCAAATTTATTTTTTCCTTTAAAAAAAAAAGAAAATTATCTTTTTTTTCTTTTTCTTGTTTTCTTTTTGTGTTTATTTTTATCACGTAATTTTTTCATTAATTCAAATTCTTTATAATTTTTTATTTTTAAATCAGGGAAAGCATCTAATAAACGTTTAGGATATGTTTTAAAATTTCCTACCCTTTCTTTAATTAATTGTTCTAACATTCCTGGTATTTTAGCTATTTTTTGATTTTTTAGCTCCTCACAAATAATCAGTCTATTTCTTAAATTATAGGCAACAATAAAAGAATAAATACAATCTATTATAAAAATAATAAATAATACAATACATAATAAATTCAAAACTTTAATGGAAATATGTCCTAAAAAATTACTTATTATTGGATCAGCCATATAAATAATAATCAAAGATCCAAAGCCAAATAATAACGTATTTTGTAAACAAACTCGACCATTAATGTTAAATTTATAACTTTTATAATTCCACCATTTGTTATGAAATATTTTTTCTAATATAAAACTCGTAAAATATTCTATTGAAGAAGTTAAAATTGCCCCTAAAGTAAAGACTAAAACGGGATCATTTTTAAATCTCAATAAAATAAGCAATATAAATAAACTACCTACTCCATAAATTGGACAATAAGGGCCACATAAAAAACCTCGGTTTACTAATTTTTTTTGAGTTAAACTACAGAAGACCACTTCACATATATATCCCAAAAAACTATATAACAGAAATAATACAAATAGATAAGATATACTCATATTCATATAATCACCTATAGAAAATTATAGCATTTAAAAAAAAGCTTGTAAATTAGCATAAAACAAATTTTATAACGTATAATCTATTAAGCTGGAGGGAGAAAAAATGATTAATAAACAAGGATTATGGTTTGTAACTTTATTTAGTTTAATTTTAGTTTTAAGTATTTATTATGTAACGGTCAAAGATAATGATTTATTATCTGTTGCGACCCCTACAAGTACTGTAGTAGATGATCAAGAAGTAGTAGAAACAACAGAAAGTAGTATACTTGTATCTTTAAGAGTTCAAGATGAAGAAGAAATGATGCAAGAAATGGAAAGCCTTCAAACAATTCTTTTAGATGACACTGCTAGCCTTCAAGAAAAAAATGATGCTTATAATTCTCTTCAAACATTAAATGCAAATAAAGGAAAAGAAGAAAAACTAGAAAATAAAATAAAAGAAAATTATAAATTAGATTCATTTGTTAAAATTAAAAATGATCAAATTAATATAACTGTAGCTAGTAACGATCATAATACAACTCTTGCTAATAATATTATCCGCACTGTTCAAGAAGAGTTTGAACAAACAATGTATATAACAGTAAAATTTCAAAATTAATACTTTTTTAGGCACATTCTCTCACTTAAAATCAATTACTTCATAAAATAAAGTAGTTATAAGTAATTAAGTGAAAGTGAGGTAACGCAGTGAAAAAAGGTATCCTAACTACAAGAGAACAAGAAATTTTTGAACTATTAATTTTAAATAAGTCGACGAAAGATATAGCAGAATTTTTAGGAATCAGTGAAAAAACGGTTAGAAATCATATCTCTAATGCTATGCAAAAATTAGGCGTTAAAGGACGTGCCCAAGCTGTTGTAGAATTAATTAAACTTGGAGAAATAAATATTAATTAAAAAACCGCTCATCGCAAGATGAGATTTTTTTATGATTTATTCATAAATTATTTTAAAAAAAAATATAGTTTAATAGGTGAAAAAATATGTTAAAAAAAGGGATTATTCGTCGTATAACTATATCTACTTTGGCATTACTTATATTATTAATCACTTATTTATTTCCTACCAAAATTGATAACAATGAATTTAAACAAACTTTAAACTACATAGAAGCTAAAAAAAGTGCCATTTATTTATTAGATAATGAAAATTATGTTTCGCGCGTAAATGTACTAATGAAAAGTAAAAATATAGAAGACAAAATAAAAGAAATTATTGAGATGCTTACCATTAATAGCGCTACTACTACCTATTTACCCACTCATTTTTATGCCCTGATCCCTCAAGGAACAAAAATTAAAAATTTAACTTTAGACAATGGTTTATTAAAATTAGATTTTTCAAAAGAATTTTTAGCAACTACAAAAGAAAATGAACGAAAAATGGTAGAATCGATTGTTTACTCTCTGACTGAACTGGATAGTGTCTCTAATATTTTAATATTTGTAGAGGGTAATCAATTATTAGAACTTCCCTATAGTAAAGAAAAATTACCCACCATTTTAAATAAAGATTTTGGTATTAATACATTATATGAAATCGATAGCTTAAAAGACACTAAGAAAACAACTATTTATTATGGAAGTAAAATAGAAGATGTTTTTTATTATGTCCCTATCACTTATATTTCAAATACAAAGCAAGAAAAAGTTGAAATTATTATTGAAAAATTAAAGACCTCCCCTCTTTATGAAAGTAAATTAATCAGTTATTTAAACGCAAATGCCGAAATGACCGACTATCAAATTAGAGAAAATGAAATTAAATTAAGTTTTAATAAATATTTATTAGATGATTTAAATAATTCAAATGTTATTGAAGAAGTACAGTATACCATTTTCCTATCTTTAAGAGATACATACAATATAAAAAGTGTTGAATTTGATGTTCAAAATGAAGAAAAAAATATAAATTTAGTTATAAATTCACTTGAATAATTCATAATAATATTATATAATCAGTATGTCTTAGCTGATTACTTGTCCCGGTAGCTCAGCTGGATAGAGCATACGCCTTCTAAGCGTACGGTCGAGTGTTCGAATCACTCCCGGGACACCACATTAGGTATGTTAAACTCATTCTATTTGAGTTCAAATAATAAAAACGACTTTTTTGAAAGTCGTTTTTATTATGCATTTTATTACATTTTGTTTTTTTTATTAGTAATTATGTATATTTACAAAACCACCACTAGATCCAATTCTTAATGTTTTTAATTTACCATATGAACAATCACCATTTACACAAGAATTTACCTGTTTTATAAAATCATTTATCTCATTATTAGAAAAATCAGTATGCAATGTACTAAGAATATATTGTAATTCCTGATCGCTATAAGAGGAAGAATCATAATATAATTCTAAATCAACATTTTCTATATTTCCATGTTTATTAATATTATATTTAATGGTAGATGTTCTATTATTTGAAACTTTTTTTTCAAAATTACAAACTTTAGCTTTAGAGTATCCATAATCGCTTAAATTATTTTGTATCACTTCACAAGTATTATTAATATTTGACATGTATTCTGAATTATTATTTATCCCTATACATAAGTCTATCATTGCAAATATGAAAAATACACCAAGTACAATTAAACTTCTCATTAATACACGAGAAAAAATGGAACTTTCTTTACCATTATACTTTTTTATAGTCATACCTTCATATAATTTAGGAATAACTAATTTTTTATTTTCGTCACAAATATATACTACATTATATTTTGTTTCTTTTAGTAATTTTGGATTATTATAAATTTTCTTTTTATAAATATCTGTATCAAAAAATTGATGAACAAAATCTTGATTAATGTTAAACTTGATTAAGTTCAATAAATTATTCATACTTCTAGCGGTATTTCCTGCTACAAAAATATTTGAATTGGTAATATTTTGTACCATAGAAGTTGTTACTAACGTATCAAACACTAAATTAATATCTTTTACTTTTTTAGGATTTATTATTCTACCTTTTATAATCTTATTCTCATCAAATTTATATGAAATTAAAAGAGTATTTAAAAATTTAAAAAGACCAATTCCAAATATAAAAGCAAATATCACCATTGGAATAGTAAGAGTTAACACTAGATTATCTAATAGAAATGCACTGACAATATTAAAAAAACTACTTAAAAATAGATAAGGAATTTCTATTAAAAAAAGAGTACTAAATAGCGATATTAGTCCTACAAATCCCCATAGGGACGTATTCAGTGCTTTTGTTTTTTTCTCTAATTTAAAAGATGGAGCAAATATATTATTATTATTATTATTATTCATTAAACACTCAACTACCTTTCTATTCCGTATCATTTATTTTATTTTTCTTTTTGTTTATAAAATTGTTTTAATAAATTATCTTCTTGAAAATAATCAATTTGCATTGCTTGTTTTACTTCCATTAACGTTTTTTCTGCTACTTTTTTAGCATAATCGGTTCCTTCTTTTAATATTTGATATACTCTTTCTATATCATTTTCATATATTTTTCTTCTTTCTCTTATTGGTTCTAATGTTTTTTCTAATACTTGATATAAAAATTTTTTAATTTTCATATCCCCTATTCCCCCATTTTGATAAGCTTTTTTTAATTCATCTAAATTTTTAAATTCGGAATAAAATTGTTGAAAATCTTCATCTGTACAAAAAGCATCTAAATATGTAAATACACTATTTCCTTCAATATGTCCTTTATCTTCTACTTTGATATGTAATGGATCTGTATACATCCCCATCACTTTTTCTTTCACTACTTCTTTACTGTCCGATAAATATATACAATTCCCTACACTTTTACTCATTTTACGACTACCATCTGTTCCAGGTAATCTAAGACAAGCTTCATTATCCGGAATAACTGCTTCTGGTTCTACTAAAACATTATCATATATTCTATTAAAACTTCTTACAATTTCCCTTGTTTGTTCTATCATTGGCAATTGATCTTCTCCAACTGGAACTATATTTGCTTTAAAAGCTGTAATATCAGCTGCTTGACTAATAGGGTAAGTGAAAAAACCAACAGGGATACTATCATTAAATCCTCTAATCTTTATTTCATTTTTAACTGTTGGATTTCTTTGTAATCTAGAAACAGTAACTAAATTAGAATAATAAAAGGTTAATTCTGTTAAACTATTTACTTCTGATTGAATAAAAATATGTACTTTTTTAGGATCTATTCCTACAGATAAATAATCTAATGCCACATTCAATATATTATCCTTTATCTTTTGAGGATTATCTGCATTATCCGTTAAAGCCTGGGCATCCGCTATCATAACAAACATGTCATCATAATTCTCTTCATTTTGTATTCTTACTCTATTTCTTAAAGAACCAACAAAATGTCCAATATGTAATTTTCCTGTTGGTCTATCACCTGTTAATATAATATTCTTCATAAGTTCCTCCATATTTATCTTAATCATCATTATATCATTTTTATTTCATTCTTTGTACCAAATTTATTTCAATCTTAAATAGACCCAAAAATTTCTCCTAATCGCTCATTGATTACTAAATCTGCTTTTTCATCATAATTCGTCTTACTTTTATTAATTAAAACAATATTTTTCCCTTTAAAATAGTTAATTAATCCACATGCTGGATAAACGGTTAAAGATGTCCCCGCAACAATTAATAAATCTGCCTTTTGAATGGCTATGATTGCATTATTGAGAATTTGTTCATTAAGAGGTTCTTCATAAAGAACCACATCTGGTTTAATGATTCCTCCACAACTACATTTTGGTAAATTAGCACTTTTAAAAACGTCTTCCGCTTTATAAAACTTATGACATTTCATACAGTAATTTCTAAGTATACTTCCATGTAATTCTAAGACATTTTTAGATCCAGCTTTTTGATGTAGGCCATCGATATTTTGGGTAATGATTGCTTTTAATTTTCCCATTTTTTCTAATTGTGCTAGTTTAATATGGGTAATATTTGGTTTATATTTCAAACAATTCATTTTATCTTTATAAAATTCAAAAAATTCTTTTGGATTATTAATAAAAAAACTATGACTTAAAATCATTTCGGGAGGGTATTTATATTTTTGATGATATAATCCATCCTTACTTCTAAAATCAGGTATCCCACTTTCTGTAGATACTCCTGCTCCGCCAAAAAAGACGATATAATTACTTTCAGCAATTAATTTTTTTAATTGTAAAACTTTTTCCTCCATTTATGTACTCCTTAATCATAGCTATAACATAAAAAGCAAATCTTTTATAGAGACTTATTTAATTTGTTTCTAATATCCTTTGACGTTTTAAATCATTATCCTTTTTCCAACTTAAATTTTTCTTTAGAATAAAGTATACAATTTTTTCATTTTTATCTACTTCTTTAATTTCTAAAAGCACTTTACTACCAATTTTTAAATGATCTTTTTGAATACGATAATCTAAAGAACGATTTCCATGACGTCCTAAATTACATGTCGCAATATCTTTAATACGCACAATACCATTTACTAAATCTCTGCTTTGTACTAATATTTTTTTATAAGAAAAATTTGTAATGTAACCAATTACTTCTTCTCCTATTTTATTTTCATAAAATAAAGTATTTTTTAAAGCAATTGCTTCATTTTCTGCTTGTTGAGCCATTTGTTCTCGATTTGATAAATATTCTGCATCTAATTTTAAGTTCTTTTCTAAAAGATCTAAATTAACATGCTCTAGATTTTTACTATGATACAATTTTAGTAAATAATGGGTTTCTAAATCAGGAAATCTCCGAATTGGACTGGTAAAATGCATGTAACGATTTAGTTGTAAACCAAAGTGTCCTATGGAATTTGTTGTATATTTTGCTCGAGCCATACATCTTAATATCATATTAGATAGTATAGGAAATTCTTCATAGGAACGTAAAGAATATAAAATTTCTGAAATTTGTTCTTTTAAAGGAATATCTTTTTTTAAGGGTATTTTATAACCAGTTGTTTTTAAAATATCTATGACATTTGCAAGTTTTTTTTCATTTGGCTCTTGATGCGTTCTTGCCATTTTAGGAAGTCCTAACCAAAATAAATGGGTGTCTACAACTTCATTGGCTAAAATCATAAAGTTTTCTATTATTTTTTCAGCATCTTTCTGTTGTCTTTTTTCTATGTCTTTGACATTTCCTAAATGATCTTCTATAAATTTTTCCTCCGTAGATGCAAATTCTAAATAGCCTCTTTCTTTTTTTCTTTTTTCTAAAATAAGAGATAATTTGTTCATTTGGAGAAGTAATTTTTCATAAGGCTTATACTCCTCACTTGTGTTTCCTTCCAAAACTTTATTCACTTCTTGATAACTCATTTTTTTACAGGAATGAATAACACTTTCAAAAATATCATAGTCAAGTACTTGACCTTGAGGAGAAAGAATCATTTCACAAGTAAAGGTTAAACGATCCTCTTTTGGATTTAAAGATAATATCCCATTAGTAATCTTTCGCGGTAACATAGGAATAGATGTATTTATCATATATAAACTGGTTCCGCGTTCTTTTGCTTCTTGATAAAGTTGACTATCCGGTTTTATATAGTGGGTTACATCAGCAATATGTACTCCTAATTTATAGTTTCCATTTTCTAAAGTTTCTAAGCTAATTGCATCATCCATATCCTTACAGGTGACATCATCAATTGTAAAGATTACTTTATTTCTTAAATCTTTTCTATTTTCTATTTCTTTTTCTTGAACGCATGTTGGAATATTCAATAATTCTTCTTTTGCTGCTAAACTAAATTCTTCATTAAACCCAAAATTTAAGGCAATACATTTTAAATCAATCCCTGGATCATTAACATTTCCAACAACTTTTTCTAAATAAGCTTCATAATAACCATCTACTTCATCTAAAGAGACCTTCACTAAAATTAAATCTCCACAAACAAGCGAATCCATATCTATACTACTAATTCTTGGTTTTACAGTAGTTAACATATGATACGGCTTTATTATTTTTTTATCCTCTTCTAATACAACTTCACAAACTATTTTAGGATTTTGACGTTTTACAATTTTTTCAACAGTATAGGAATTATTTTCCTCTTTTTTTAAAATCACTCGATCATATTTTAATACGCCGTTTGCATTTTCAAATGGTATTTTTATTAAAGAATCATCATTTATGATAGCAGCTAAAATAGTGCCATCTCCCCAAATATCTATAATATCTGCTAGATAATTATGATTAGTCATTTTATAAAATTTACCATTTTTACTAAAAAATTTCCCTTCATACTCTAATTCTTGTAATAAAGCAATCAGATGATATTCGTTATCTTCCTTGGTTAAATGTAACTTCTTTTTCAACTTATTATAGGAAATACTGGAGTGCTGATTTAAAATTTGCAATATATGCTGATTTAACATTTCTTTAGAAAAATACTCTATTTTTTCTAGAGCATAAAAACCTCGTGAATGACTATGGTAAATTTCGTTTTGAAGAGTCATTTCTGATAATAATTTTCGTAAAAAAATGATATGTTCTTTTTTATACAATTGTAATGATTTTTTTATTTCATGAAAAGTGCTCAATCTTTTTTTAGCTAGTAACTTTAAAATTTGTTTTTTATATTGATCTATTTGTTCTTGATCAGGATTATAAACTATTAAACGATAAGATTGGCAACCATTTTTATAAAGAAAAAATTCTTTTTCTAATATTTTTATTTCTTTTTTTACTCTGTTTTCTTCAACATTTAATAATTGTGCTAATTCAGAGATAGTGTATTGATTTTTCTCCTGTTGTAAATAAATTGCTTTTATTTTCTCTTGCATAATTCTTCCCCTTTCCTCATAAAAAAAACAATCGCAAAAAGGCGTATTGTTCTTATTTTTCTTCATTAACTTTTATTACTTCTTGATTTTTGTAATTTCCACACTTTGTACAAGCACGATGAGGACGAATAGCTGCACCACATTTAGAGCATTTTTCTATAGCCCCTACCTCTTTTTTTAAGTGAGTACGACGCATTCTTTTTTTTGTTTTACTTGTTCTTCTAAAAGGAACTGCAAATCTTTGAATGTCGAATTGTAACATAATCTCACTCCTTCCCTTTCTCAAGTAGCTCTGTTAACTTTGCTAATCTTGGATCTATTTTTTTTACATTTTCGTTTTTAAATTCCCAACCTTCTCCTGAAAGAGATAATTTACTACTATCTGAATGAGTAGCACTTATGGGAACCTCTAGTACAATATTTTCCCATAAAAATTCACTAATATCAAGTATATTTTTACTTTTTTCATAAAAATTCCCAAAAAAATTTTCAATATTTTCTATTTCTTCTTCAATATTACAAGTAAATGGATACTCAATTGGATCTAAAGTAATACTATCTTGCAATAAAAATATACCTTCTATTTCTAAATTTATGACTAAATTATTTTCGTAATTATAATTTATATTGCCTTTTGCTATTACTCTTTTTAAATCTAATAATTTTGATTTTTCGTAAAGCGATTTATCTAAAAAAACTTCTTGATTAATCTCTAATCCACTATTGGGTATGGTATTTAAATTAATTTTCATTTCATCACCCAAATTCATTATATAATAAAGTTTGATCGGATACAATGTTCTTTTCTGTTTTTTATCTTTATGTTAGACTATAAATAGGTGATTTTTTAATGAAAGTAATCGGACTTATTGGAGAATATAATCCTTTTCACAATGGCCATTTATATCATATTCAACAAATTAAGAAAAAATTTCCGGATGCTTTTCTTCTTTTGGTTTTGAATGGTTATTTTTTACAACGTGGTGAAATTAGTATTTTAACGAAAGAAGATAAAACCAAATTAGCTTTAGAATATGGAATTGATTTAGTTTTAGAACTTCCCGCTTTATTCGGAACGCAATCTGCTGATATATTTGCCAAAAATGCGATTCAAATTTTATCATTTTTTCAAGTAACAGATATTATTTTTGGAAGTGAAAGCAATGATATAGATACCCTACTAAAACTGGCTTCTTTACAACTTTTACCAAATTTTGATGAAAAAGTAAAAACATATTTAAAGACAGGAATCAATTATCCAACCGCCGTTTCTAAAGCTATAAACTCTCCAAAAATAATTAATGATCCAAATGATCTATTAGGCATTTCTTATGCCAAAATCATTTTAAAATATAACTATTCAATTACTTTACATACTATCCAAAGAACAAACTCTTATCATGATATAAACAGTCAAGATACAATTGTCAGTGCCAGCAATATTCGTACAAAATTAAAGAAAAAAGAAAACATTGATGCCTTTATACCAAAGGGTGTTGCTTCTTTTATTCAACCAATAAACTATGATTTATTATTTACTCTTTTAAAGTATAAAATTATGACTACTCCTGATTTATCTCTCTTTCTTACAGTCGATGAAGGAATTGATAAACGACTTAAAAAATTTATACAAACATCCAAGAATATGGAAGAATTTATTTTCAACGTAAAAACAAAACGTTATACTTACAATAAAATACAGCGCATGATAATCCATATTCTTTTAGGAATCACCAAAACAATAAATCATTCTTCACAAATAGAATATATCCATGTCTTAGGATTTAATCAAAGAGGTCAAAAATATTTAAAGAAAATTCAAAAACAAGTTCAAGTTCCTTTACAACCGATTTCAACTTCTACAATTTATGAGGTTGAAAAAAAAGCCGCCTTTTTATATGATCTTGTAGCAAATACCAAAGCATATGAATTTGAAATGCGTAATAAACCAGTCATTCATGTTGAAAATTAAAGATTTACTTTTTGACAAGTTGGACAAAAATAAGTGCTCCGTCCATTAATTTTTTCATTTTGAATCGGTGTATGACAGATTTTACACGCTTCGTTGGCTCGTTTATGAACCATTAATTCTTGTTGAAATCGTCCTGTTACCCCTAAACTGGAAGTATAACTTTTTATGGTTGTTCCACCCAGCTCTATGGCTCGTTTAATAATTTTGTTAGCACTTTTAATAATTTCTTCTGCTTCCTTTTTTGTTATATCAGCGCCTTTTTTAAAAGGATTAATTTTAGCAGCAAATAATACTTCGTTTGCATAAATATTGCCAAGACCACTAATGATTGTTTGATCTAGCAATAAAGTTTTAATTGCTACATTTTTATTTTGAAATTTTTTTAATAAGTAGGTAGCAGTTAATTCTTTTTCACCTGGCTCATACCCCTGTTTTTGAATTGCTTTAGTTGTCTCTAATTTATCTTTTTCAATCAAATTCATTCTGCCAAATTTTCTTGTATCATGATATCTTAAATCGGTATTATCTGCAAATGTAAACAGAATATGTTCATGTTTTTCGATACTATCTTTTTTATTTTTTAAGAAAAATTTTCCTTCCATTCGTAAATGACTTAAAAGATAATGATTTTCGAGCTCAAAAATTAACCATTTTCCTCTTCTTTGAATATCTATAAATTGATTTCCTTTTAAAATTTTAGAAAACTTTTTAATATCAGATTCAATTATTTTGGGATATAAAATTTGCACCTCTTTAATTCGCTTATGTAAAATTTGCTTTTTTAATGTTTTTCTTACCGTTTCTACTTCTGCAATTTCGGGCATTTTTACAACTCCATTCAAAAATATTATCTCATTTTATTTTGTTTCATACCAATCACGTCCATAGTCACTACTTACTTTTAAAGGGACGCTTAATTTTATAACATTTATCATTTTATCCGTCACAATTTGAGTAACTAAATCTTTTTCTTCTTCTACTAAATCAATAATCAATTCATCATGCACTTGTAAAATTATTTTACTTTTAATATTTTTTGCATTAAATTCTTGAAAAATCGCAATCATTGCTTTTTTGATAATATCCGCACTTGTTCCTTGAATCGGTGTATTTAAAGCGATTCGCTCCCCTGCTTGACGTACCATAAATTGGCCGGAATTCAATTCATCAATTCCTCTTTTTCGATGAAATAAAGTTCTTACACATCCGGTTTCATAAGCTTCTTTGATAATATTATCCATATATGTTTTTACGCCAGGATAAAGCTCATAATATTTATTAATAAATTTTTTCGCTTCTTTCGCACTAATTTCTAAATTTTCTCCTAACCCAAAACCGCTTATTCCATATACAATACCAAATATAACTGCTTTAGCCGTTGATCTCATCATTTTCGTAACAGCAATTTCTGGTACTCCATAGATATCACTTGCTACTTTCGTATGAATATCCATATCCTTTTGAAAAGCTTCTTGTAGTTCTTGACAATTAGAAATATGTGCTAATATACGTAATTCGATTTGAGAATAATCAGCACTTAAAAAACAATCATTCGTCGGTAAAAAGGCTTTGCGAATTCTTCTGCCACCTTCATCACGTACAGGAATATTTTGTAAATTTGGTTCCACTGAAGAAAGTCTTCCAGTTCTAGTTAATGTCTGTTTAAAAATAGTATGAATTTTTCCATCATCGTAAATATAGTTTTCTAATCCCTCTAAATAAGTAGAATAAATCTTAGTTAAATTTCGATATTCTAATACTTTTTCAATCACTGGATGACTTCCCAGTAATTTATGCATCACTTTAACATCTGTCTTATATCCTTTTTGGGTTTTTACTCCTCCCGGTAATCCTAGTTTTAAAAATAAAATTTCTCCTAATTGTTTCGTGCTAGCAATATTAAACTCTTCTCCTACTAAATTATAAATCTCATTAGCTACTTTATTAATTTTAATTTTAATTTCTTCTTTCATTTCATCAAGAATATTTTTATCTACTTTTACTCCCGTAATTTCCATATCTGCAAGAACATATATTAAAGGTAATTCAATTTCTTTATATAAATCAAACATTTCTTCTCTTTTTAAATCTACAATATATTGATCTAACTTTTCTAAAATATATTTGCTTTTTAAAACAATTTCTGTTTCAATTTGTTCTATATTATTCTTTTGTTTTTCAATACTATCTTCATAGAAAGAAACCGTATAGCCATCTGGATTCATCAAATAAGCAATATCATCTTTAAAATTATAATTAAGTAGATAAGCAACTAACATCAAATCTTCTGATACATTATCCAACTTTACATTTAACTTACTTAAAGAGACTATCGCTTTTTTTAAATCAAAAGTATATATTTTCTTTCCTTTTAATAAAGGAAAAACTTCTTTAATTAATTCAGGTTTAATAAAATAAGAGGTTTGTCTATCCACTAATCCTAAACCTAAAATATGAGCCGTATGATAATTAAAATGATCTAATTCAAGATAAAATGCTACTTCGTCTTCTAATTTCAAATCTTCTAAATGTTCTAAGTTTACATAATTGATTTTTTCTTTTTTTGAGTAATCAATATTCATATTTTTCAGTAAAGAATAAAATTCTAACTCTTTATAAATCTCTTCTAACTCCTTAGTATTTGTACGATTGTACTTTAAATCTTCTAAATCTATAATATCTAAAGGTACTGCTCTATAAATAGTAGCAATTTCTTTACTAATAAAAGCCATTTCTTGATCATTTATCAATTTTTCTCGCATTTTACCTTTAATTTTATCGATATTTTCATAAATATTTTCAATGGTTTGATATTCTGTTAATAATTGTAGCGCCGTTTTTTCACCAATCCCTTTTACCCCTGGTATATTATCAGAAGAATCTCCAGCTAACGCTTTTAAATCAATTACGCGAATAGGTTCAATTTTATATTCTGCAAAAAAAGTAATGGGATTATAACGAATATAACCTTTTTGCTTCAATAATTTAATATCCACTTGTTCATTAATTAATTGTAACAAATCACGATCGCTCGATACAATCGTAGCATTAAAATCATCATCTTCTAATACTTTTTGACTAAGGGTACCTATAATGTCATCTGCCTCATAAGGGGCCATTTCAAAATATTTAATTCCCATTCCTTTTAATATTTTTCTGGCATAAGGAAATTGCATAATTAATTCATTAGGGGTTTCTTTTCTTCCATCTTTATAAAAAGCATATTTTTCTGCTCTAAAATTTTTTCCTACATCAAAGGCAACTGCAATATATTCAGGATTTTCCTCCTCTATAATTTTATTCATCATAGATACAAAACCAAATAAAGCATTGGTTGGAAATCCTTTAGAATTTTTCATCATGGACCCAGAATAGGCGGTAGCATAATAACTTCTAAACAACAAATTATTTCCATCTACTAAAATTAATTTTTTCATACTTCCTCCATATATACATACATTATATCATAAGATTTTTAAATATAGTTTGCATATTATAATTATTTATAAAAATAAAAAGTGTCCTAAAACACTTTTTATTTTTTCTGTAAATCTAATTTTTCTAAGTATTTGACATATACTGGTTTTCCTCTATTAATCACAAAACAGAAATTATACGGAACATCCTCTTTAAATTCTTCTATTCTTTGATTTACTTTTATGGTAAATTGATCTCCAACACCATTTCCTAGCCAAATACCATTTGAAGTATTTACATTATCTTTATACCAATTTTCAAACTCATTCTTTTTGATTTTATCGACACTATCTAGAATAATAAACTTCATAATATCTAGATCTTTTGCTATTGTAAATATTTCTGTTAATTTGGTTTTGTTTTCATCATTTAATTTTGCTTTAAATGCCTCTAACCCAATAAAAATAACTAGATTTTTTTTGATATCTTTAAATATATTTTTATTATAATTATTCTTTTCAAATATATCATGTTGCTCTTTTATATAAGCATGAATTTTTTCAATATTTTCATTAAAAGAACTATCTATATATTGATAATAATTTTTAAAATCATCATCAATATCATAATCTTCTGCATTAAATACAATTAAATTTTCTTTATTTAAAGCAATGACTTGATTAATAAACGGATTAACAAAATTATTATTTTGTAAAACGTCTAGACCTGTAATTAAAGAAATATAATTTTTGTCAAAATCAAATTTAACAACGTCCAAATTAAGTTTAGATAAACCAATGATATAAGAATTATCTTTTCCAAATTCTTCTTTAATATCAGCATATTCAACTCGTTTAGGTAATATTGGTACACCAATGGCTTTACTTTGTGTTTTTTGATTATATTCTTGACATTTTTCCTTTATAAAATGAGGAATATTTTCTTTTTCCGTAGCCAAAGCCGTTTGGAATTCATAAATATCATCTGTTTTAATAATTCCTCGTCCAAATAATTTGGATGGATATGTTTTATGAACATTTCCTAAAATAGTTGTATAATCATCTTCATTATTTTGTTGTAAACAATATATAAGAGAAAAATTTTGTCTTAATTTATAACGCATTCCTTGAGCAGTACTACAGGTGACTAAAAAGTAAATTCCATATTTATTACAATCACGAGTTATCGTATTTAATGTATCTTCTAAATCGCCAAAAGTTTCTTGATATAATTCATAACTATTTATCATTACAATTACATTTGGTAATGTTTTTCCACTATTTTTACAGTAATAACTATATTCTCCATTATATTCGGCAAATAATTCTTTTCTTTCTTCAATCATTTTGGTTAACATTTTAAATAAATTATTCATTTTTTCATTATCGTCACTGCCTAAAATATCTCCAACTAAATTACAATTTTTAAACATTTTTAAGGCACCTGAACCAAAATCAATTATATAGAAATTAACTTCACTATTTTCATAAGTTAACATAGAAGAATATAATAAAGTTGTAATAAAGTTTTCTTTTCCACTTCCAGTCGTACCATATACTAATGCATTTCCTTCTTTTGAAAAGGGTAATGTTAATAATCTTTGTTCTTGGTTTTTAGGAACATCATATTCACCAATAACCGGATTAATCACAAAATTTTCTTTTTGATAACTATATTTAACTTTCAAATCTTCAATACGGATAAACTCTGGTATTTTTTCTAACCATAAAGGTTTACATTTAATATTATTATCTTTGGCTAAATTAGATAGGTATTTTACTAAATTAATTAGTTCTTCTCCATCACTTGCCACTACTTCTTGTTTTTCTCTTGTTTCAATCGTTTTTACCGTATAACCAATATTATCAATCACATTTAAAGAAGTATCCAATGTTTTTTTCACTTTTTCCGTTGGTAAATATTTCCCACCAGCCCAAGCAGCTTGTCCTAAAACAAAAACTTCATTATAACCTACTTGAAAATAGAATCGACCAGTTTGTTTTAATAGCGCTGCATCAGGACATTTAATTACTTCATTTGAATCTGATTTTTCTTGAACTCTTAGACATACTCTAAAACGTGTATTACTCCAAATTTGGGGATCAACTACTCCACTTGGTTTTTGAGTAGCCAAAATTAAATGTACTCCTAAACTACGTCCGATACGAGCTGTACTAATTAATTGTTCCATAAACTCCGGTTGTTGATTTTTTAATTCCGCAAATTCATCACTTATTATAAATAAATGAGATACTGGTTCTTCTAACTTACCTTCTCGATACATTTTTTGATATTTATAAATATCAACTGTACTCTCTCCAGATATTTCTCTTGCTTTATTAAATAAAGCTTGTCTTCTTTTTAATTCTGATTCAATGGAAGCTAAACTACGATTAATTTCATTAGCATCTAAATTCGTAATCGTTCCAACTAAATGAGGCAATTTTAAGCCAATGTTCTTATTTTCAAAAGCACCAGCTAAACCTCCACCTTTATAATCTATCAAAATAAATTGTACTTCATATGGATGATAGTTAATAGCCATTGATAATATATAAGAGATAATAAATTCTGATTTACCAGAACCAGTCATACCAGCTATTAACCCATGTGGTCCATGATACTTTTCATGTAAATCTATCGAAATATCTTCGCCATTTTTTCCTCTTCCAACTGGTACTTGTAAATTCAAAATTGGATTATTTTTTTGCCAACGATTCAAAGAATTCAATTGTTCAATTTTTCCAACATCATACATTTCCAAAAATCCTAATTTATTCGGTAGTTGTCCTTCATCATTGCTGTTTATTTCAATCGGAATATTTGCTAATTTTTTAACACAAGCTTCTAAGTCTATTTCACTTTTTAAATCAATGGTAAATTTTACTGGATCACGGTAATTTAAATTATTATTTAATTCACCACTTTCTTTATTTAATTTTATAAAGGATTGACATTGATCTGGTAAAGACGTTAATTTGTTATCCAATATTAATAAATTAAAACCATAATAACTATCATTTTCTAAAATATCATTAATAATATCAAAATCACGAATTTTTTTAAAACAATCCGTTATAATTAAATAAATTTTATCCAAGTTTTCTCTCTTTAATTCTCCACCTTGACTAAATTGCTCTACTCTAGCTTTAAATAAGCGATCCAGATAATAACAAACTTCTTTATATTCATCATTATTAGTAGCAAAAAAACGTAAATTTTTATCGTCTGTAAATATATGTGGTAAATCTTTAAAAATTTTCCATTGATATTCATTTTCCTCATCTGTTAATAAAATAATTTTTAAATTATCATAACTTTGGAATGTCATTAATTGTAATAAAATGCGTCTTGTATATTCTCCAATTATTTGTTCGTCTCCAATAATACCAGAAATATAATTGGAAATCAAAGAATATTCTATAGGAACATTCTCCAAATTTTTAGGTTCCTGACCTAATTTTGATACCATATCTTTTAAATTATCTTCTACCATTGAAAAATGATCTTCAGGATAATGAATATTGATTTGCATTGGACAAGTTCCTAAACCTAAACTTATTTTTAAATAATCTTCATCCTTTATTCTTCTTTGCCATAGATTTGTATATTTATTTAAAATAATTTCTTCACATGTTTTATTATCAGGATAATTATTATTTAAGGTAGCACTCTGCTCTTTTTTAGCTTCTACAATCCGATTTTTCTTTTCTTCTATATATTTTCCATATTTTTTTTGACGTTTTTTTTCATTTTGAATACTCATTCTTTTTTGGATAAAACGACTAAGTAAAGGCCAAACAATGACACTTGCAAGCATAGCACCACTCATAACTAATGAAGGCATGGCACTTTTCATTGTAGATTGACCACTTTGAAGTCGATCTAAGGTGGTATAAACACTTACAACAGAAGTAAGAGACATTGTAATCATCGGGCCAATTGTCATTAATAAAGAATTATTTGGATCTTCTGATTTTCCTGGCGGAGCATCTACTTTTAACTCTAAAGTTTCAATTTTTGAAATAAAACGTGGCATTTTATGAAAATATTCGTTTTCATCATATAAAGGAAACTCTATTTCTTCTTCTGGTTCTACAAACTCATTTAATGTTGGAGCTGCTAGCGTAGTAGAAAGTAAATTGATTCCTAAATTATTAATATACTGATTTCCTATACATAAAAATACAGATATATCATTTCTTAAATTTACATTAATTAAAATAATAAATTGAATTCCTGCTACAAAAAAACAATCCCCATTTTTAATTTCTTTTCGATTTTCCAAACGTACATTATTTATATAAATACCATATTTAGAATGATTATCAATGGTATAAATTTTATTGTTTTCTCTTTTTATAGTAAAAGCTAATGGATCAAAATGCTGATAATAAATACTACATTTTTTATCTGAACCAAAGGAAACCCCATCATCTAATAGATTACTAATATCATAAGGCATATAATTTAGTTCTATAGGACAGCAATAAAGCAAAAATTCTTTATCCTCTTGACTATTATGAATTTGATAAAACTGATAATTATCTAAAAAAGCCGCAGGTGTCATCACTTTATTTTCAATGATATAAACCTCATTATTACTAACTAATTTCCATCTATTATTATCTGCTTCTATGGAAATTAAATTTCTTCTAATACCATTCGAATCTGTATCTGAAACCCAATAATTTCCTACTACTCTACTCGGCAGTAATATTTTTCTAATTTTATTCGGCTTAATTAGATATACCTTCATAGTCTAACTCCTTTTTTAATTCTTTTATTTTAAATTTGTGTAGATTTATTAAAAAAAAATTCTTCCCATTATATTGAATTATTAATTTCACTTTGCAAAGTTAACATATCTTCTTTTATATCTTTTATTCTATAGCTTTTTTGTTTCAATTGTCTTACTATTTCAGGATTTTGCTTCACTTCTGTAGTTGTTACCGTTTCATATGTTTGTTTTTCGTTATTCCATACTTCTTCCGTAACTTCCACTATTTCTTTGCTTCTTTTTTGTAAATCATCATAATTAGACCCAACTTCTAACCATTCATTTCTTAAATTTTGATATTGTGCAATTTTATCAGCAACGGTTTGATAATTATCTAAAGTATTTTCAATATCCTTATAATATTCATTAACTAATTTATTTAAAGCATTCCCTACCTTACTTTTAGAATCACATTGCCAAATGTTCCCAGTATTAATTAATTCATTAATAGCAGCAATACTACTATCATAATGCAAAGAATTTCTACACGCAGTAAGTGCGCTTTTTAATGCATTTACATCCACATTTAATAATTCTTGATTTAATTGGTATTCAAACATAATCTCACCTATAATATTCTTTAGTATTTTAATTGGCTTAAAGCAGCAAGTGAACCATAATCTGCATTTTGGTAACCTTCTGCAGTTTGAGTTATGTAATTGATACTTGTTTTCAATTCTAAAGATACATTGTCAAAATTATTTGTCAAATTTTTTAACTTTGAAACATAATAACTACTTGCTTGTCCAGACCAATTATTACTTATATTATTAAGTTCATTTTTTATTGCTTGAAAAGATGATTCAATATTTCCTTGAGCTTGGAGCATTTCATTTGCTACAGAAATCATTTCTTCATAATTTAATTTCATATAAATCCCTCTATTCTATAGATTTGTTAACAAACGCTTCATCTAATGCTTGATAAGCATTTGGAACATCTCTTAAAAATTCACCATAGCTATTTATTATTTCTTGTAACTCATTCAATTCTTTCATATTAATACCGGTCATATTATTTAAGTATGCTTTGGCTCTATCTCCTAACCATAATAAGCTTAATTTTCCTAAGCAATTATTTAAACTATTAATATTATTCTTTATATTTTCTGCATGACTAATAATATTTAATCCAATTTGTTTTGTTCCACTGGTATTTATGTCTACGTTCAAAACAATCACCCTCATTCTTTAAGAAAGAATAATAAAAAATTTATTATTCTTTCTTAAAGAGCTCTTCGCTCTCATATTATTACAACTTTAGATCCATTTTTTATTTCTGAATCTTTTACAAATTTATTGCAATCTAGTTCTTTTCCACTTGCTCTATCTAGAAGAAGGGTTGAATTCATTTCTTTATTAAAAATTCCTTCACTTAATTCTTGAGCTATATCTAATATAATTTTTTTTATAGTCCCAACCTTTTTATTATTTGGAACATAAACATTAAATTCTAACTCAATACTTGGAATAATTACAGTTATTAAAAATTTATTCATGTGACCCCTTCTATCTATATAAAATCATATTAATTATCAACGCTAGATGCGTTTTCAGCAGCAGTTTTAATATTACTTATACAAATATCTAAGTTTTGTTTAACTGATCTGTAACCATTTTCTAAACTAGTTTTTAAGTCATTTTTACTATTTTCAGCTTTATTACCACCCCAGATTTCTGAAGAAGTACCTACTTCACCAAGTTTAGAATCAAGACTACTTTTAACATTTTCTAAATTTGTAGCAATTTTATTTAATTCTACTCCAATATTAGAAATTGTAGCATAATCATATTTTACAGTTGTAACATTAATGTTTTGATCCGCTAAATTTTGAATAGCATTATAGTCATCTAAAGTAACATTAACAGTTGCTGCATTTCCTAAATTTCCTGTTTCCAAATCTTGTACTGTAGCATTTAATTCTCTCATTGCTTGAGTAAAAACATCGCCAAAATTATTGATAAATTGTACCAACGCATTATGAGTATCTTTAAAATTTTCAAAGTTTTGAGATGCTGCAGGTCCAGTCCATACATTAGGTTGTACTAAAGTTTCCATTTGAGCTGTGAAATCTTCTGTGATCTTTTTAATACTGTCACTTTCTCCATTTAAATAATTTTTTACTGCTGTTGCCCAGCTTTTAAATTGTTCTGGCTCATAAGTAAATGTCGCCATATCTTTCTACCTCCTTATATTTGAATCATGTCTACCATGTTCTATTAAATGATATCATTTATTTCTATTATTTGTCTATAAAAAATGACAAAAAATGTCAAATTTTTATGTATTTTTTTACTTGTTTAATGAAGTATCATTAAGCATTATATAATCTAATTTTTCATAATCCTCATTTTTATATCCTAAAAAATAAATCTTATCAATTTGATCATGATCAAATAAAAAGGTTTTATTAATAGATACTATTCCAACAGGATAAATACAACCATTATAATCGTAGATTTTTTCCGGTTTATTATCCTCTGTTGTACAATATCCAATAATCATTAATTTTTGTTCAGAATTTTTCAATAAAACGATTGTTCCTATTGGTAAATATTTGGTATATTTACTATCCATGGTTTCACTCTCCTACATTAATTTTTGTAAATAATTTTTATGAATTATAAATTCCGTCCTACATCCTTTTCGTTTCCTAATACTATTTCTATATCATCTTGACCAAACAAAAATAGTTCTTCGCTATCACTATTGTATAAAGTTCCAGCATAATCCGATTTCATATTATCATTTATTTGAAAATCAATATATTTTGTTACCAAAGTTCGATCAATATTTTTAATTTTAACAATATCTCCTATATTTAATTTATTAGTATATGTTGTATTGACCACTCTTCTTTTTTTAAAATAATCTTTATCAGTAATAATGTCCCCAGTATTATTTTTAAAATTTATATCCTCTCTATTCATTATAAATCTACTTTCAGTATTATTAGAATTCTCGGTATTATTATCCATTTATATCTTGCTCCTTACTATTTATTAATTAAACCTATTAACATATTCAGTAATTGAATTCATCTTCAGGCTTTTATAAAATTTTCTTGCAAAATTAACAATATGATATGAATTACCATTTGCAAGTAATTCTTCAATCTCTCCTTTAATATCTGCATTTGAATTAAATTTTAAAAATTCTGTTAATTCTTCTTTGTCTTGTTTTTCTTGTAATTGATAAGCTGATTTTAGCACTTCAAAAGCTACCTCTTTATTTCTTAGACGACTAATATCTAAATTCCATACAAATCGAGTTCTATCAATTCCATCAGCATCTTTTAAAATATTACCTAATTTTTGTACTTCTAGTATAGATTTTTCATCTGTAATACCATATTCTTTACACATATTTCGAATGGAAGATAAAGATTCATCCTCTAAATCATGAAACATAACTATAGCTTTTAACATATTTAAATCATGTTCTGAATATTTTGTATTTAATTCATTAGATATTTTTTCAACACTATATAAAGCATGTTCTTTATGATTTTGTAAACGAGAATCTGTCACACCAGTATCATGAAATTTAGCACTTTCTATTAATAAATCCATCTCATAAGAATTTAATGATAATTCTGAACCCATATACATTGCAAATAACATTACGTTTTGGACATGTCTATAGTCATGCAATGCAATTTTATTATTATCGTACAAACGACGATTATACATATCATCTACTTCTAAATTAAAACGCTCTATTAATCCTTTATTTTTCATATTATTAATTAAGTCATAAATATCTAAACCATCATTAATAGGATTAAAATCATTATTATAATTTAAGTCTTCATTCAAAGTATTTATACTTGGTAAATATTTTGATGCATTATTTAAATTTAAAGCAGCCATACTTGCAGCATTTAAAGAATCCAATATTAAATCTTCAGTTATATCACTTGTTGTATTTAAATCATGATCCATATCTTCAGTTATATTATCCATTGCATTTATATCATGATCCATTTCTTCAGTTATATTATCCATTGTATTTAAATCATTATCCATGTCTTCAGTTATGTTGTCTATTGTACTTATATCATTTAAATTATTTTTTACTGTTTTCCTATAAGAGTTTGCTTCAGCATTTGATACAATCTCAACTTTAATAACCGTTTTTCCATTTTTAACAGAAGGTAAATCTATAATTTTAAAATTTGTATTTCTTCCTAGCAAAAATTCTTGTTGTGAATATCCATCAATTCCAAATGTATCAATATAAACACCTTTAGTACCACTAGGTGCCAATATTTCTAAAATTATATCGCTATTATTATAGCAAGCTTCAGAAACTACACTAGTGCTTACAGTTGCTTGATCATTTATAATATCTCCTGGCTTTAAATCTGTAATATTTAATATATTACCATCAAAGAAAAGTGAATTCACTCCTCTATATAAAATTGTATCTTGTTGCAGTGGAGTTGCTTTTTTTATGATGCTATCCATCATTTTTACAGCTTTATCAATTGTAATAGATGAATTATAACCCATTACAGCCTTTGCTAGTTCAAATTGACCAGATATTTTTTGTTTATCACTACCAAAATAAATTACTTCACTATCATTTTTTCTACCTCTAAAATTAACATCAGCATTTCTTTCATATGCAGTTAAAATAGGGCCTAATATACGTGCATATTGATACATTAATTCTTTTTCATCCATAGTAAATTTTGAAGAGTAATTATTAACTTGTTGACTTTGAGATTGTAAATTATATATAATATCCGTATCAAAATCAAATTGATTAAAGTAACTTATCATACTAGAATTAGCTACAATAAGATTCATTAAGTCTTCAGAAATAGATTTTTCATAATTTTTTTGCTCTTTAAGATTTTTATATGCATTATAAAAAGTATCCAAAACACTTTCATTTTCATTATCTGTTGAATACAAAGAATTATCATAATCATTAATAAAATCTTCTAAATATTTTATCCTATTTTTTATTTCATCTCTTTTATTGTATATGTCAGCATATTCATCTTCATATATAACACTCTCATGATTATCCAATGCTCTTTCATATTCTTTATATTTTGGATTTTCTATTTTCTGTTTTAACTGATTATATTCATTTATTTCTGCAAACAAAGAACATTTCCTTAAAATAAAATACATATATTGATTAAAATCCCCAAATTCAATTGCCGCTTCATTTTTATCTTTTAATTGCTTAGCTTCATTAAATCTTTCAATTGATGATTTACTATTGTCATTTATTAAACTTTTAATATTATTTATTAAATCATATATAGAAGTTTTTAAAGCATTAATATTTGCAAAACCACTATTATTATATAGTAATTGATCTTTTAACTTGAAAGAAGTTTCTGAAATATTTTTAGTCCATTTTGATATACTTTGTGCTATAATATCTTTTATTTTTTCTATTTCCGTTTTAATCGTTGATTCTGTAGCATTTACAGATTCAACATTATTAACATTTGTATTATTAGTTGATGGGGTGTAGCTTCGAGCATTTGCCAGTTCCTCTAATGATTGTAATTCTATTCCTTCTTTTGTATTATTGGTTTGATTGTAGTTTTGAGCATTTTTATTTCCTTCAGCACTTGTTTTTCCTTTATTTGATAAATCCTCCGCTATAGATAAAAGTTCTTCTCTACTAACATCTTCAAATTTTACACCAGCACTTATTTGATCAAGTATTTGAGTTATCGCTTCTTTAGGGTTTACTCCATTTTTCATTAATTTATACATTTGGACTAATTCACTTTGTTGTACGGTATAAGATACCCCATGCATTACTATATTACATGCTATATTCGGCACTCCTAATGCTCCTGCTATTATACTACCATCTACAAAAGATTGAGCGCTGTCTTCAAGTGCTGCAACTAAATCAAAATCTTTTCCTAATACCAATGTGTCAATTATACAATCTTGAAGCAGTTGTTCTGACAATTCTTCCATACCCTCGGAGGTCATTCTTAATAAAAGAGAATTACATTCTCCAAATTTACCTAAACCTGGTATTGCTCCTAAGAATTCTTCTAATTTTGCTGCTGCTACACCAGTGGCTGCCCCATAAATTATAGCTCGTACTTTAGTATAACCTTCTACTAATGCTGAATGGTAGTTTTGACCTCCTACTGAAACTTCTAATGATGCTGATCCTAAAGCTGGATTTATTAAACTTATCGCCATACTTGGCAACATGTTCCCTATTGCTTGACTATATTTATAAACATCATCTGAACAAGCTGCATAATCTATTGAATAATCAATAACATTTGAACTACTTTTGCCATTTTCATCTATCAAACCAAGTTTTTGTTTATCTTCTTCACTGGCTAATGCTTGCATTATATACATTGTTTCATATTCATCTGCTGATAATACATCAGATGATTCAAACCAAGCACCAATTCCGGCGGCAAATGACTCTATTCCATCTCCTAAACCTTTTCCTGACACTTTTAAGTAATCTGCAAATACTTCTGATGGATTATCTGATGCATTTAATGTTCTTAAAAATTTCGCCGCCTTTTTTTCTCCTGCTGCTTGATTTATTGTTTCTCTATATGTTAATAAATATTCATTTGCTGCATCTACGCCTTCATTATAATATATATAATTATACATTCTTGCAAAATCTGGGTGTTCATCTTTAACATATATCATTTCTAAAAATAGTTCATGCATATCATTATAGCTTATATTTTCAAAACTTTCTAAACCACTTAATCTCAATGTATAACGAGCATCGATTAAACCATGTTCTATACCATCCTCGTATAATTCATCTTGATTATGATCGTATAACATATAATAAGCTTCATAAAATTCAAATGGGCTAATATCTCCTACTATTTCTTTATACTTTTCATAGGATACATAGCCTTTATCTGTATCATTATATACAGCTTCAAACACTTTTTGCATATTTTCATGCATTTTTTCACTATCAAATTGTGAATATGTTGCTGAATAATCGCTTAATTCTTTAATAGCTTCATATGGTGCTTGCTCTTTCATTTTTTCAAGCTGCTTTATTGAACTCTCTATACATTGTAATCGCATTTCTTTTATTTCTTTTTTTAGTTCTTCTTTTGTTTTTTCTTTTGTTTCTGTTATTACAACACCTGAATTCACAGTTTTTTCTTCATTTACCACTTCTCCTGTGAGTGGTATTCCTAATTCTTTAGCTAGTTCTTGCAATTCTTTTTTTGTTTTATTTTTTAAGTTCTCATCTAATATGCTAGGATCTTTTAATATTTCTTTATATGATTGTATTTCTAATTCTAAATTTGTTCCTTCCATTAAAGCTTTCTCATAATCACTTAGTTCTAATACACTTTTTTCCGCTTCTATTTTTGCTGCTTTTTCATTTATTTTTTGTTGTGTTAAACTTGGTTTTGTTTCTCCTAAGTCCACAACTACATTAGGCCCATATGTGAACCCACTTTTATATCCACTTAATTCTTTTAGTGCATTTAATTGTTCTTCTTTTCTAACATTTTCTACATCTTTATGAAATGATGCATTCATTACATGTACCATATCTTCTGGTTTTGCTTTATTTTTTTCTA
>CANRKD010000009.1 GCA_947631105.1 uncultured Bacilli bacterium | reverse complement strand
ATAAAAATGAGTAAATTATTATACTAATAAATTAATAATCTGCAACTTCATTAATTTACTAATCAGTATTATACGTGATATAATAAACAGTAATTTATGGAGAAAAATAAAAATGACTATTGAAGAAGAATTATTTAAAAGAACCAAAATTGATTTTGATAAAATATCTAAATATGGTTTTAAAAAAGAAAAATCGTTATATAAATATTCCAAAAATATTATAAATAATACTTTTAGAGTAGATATTGAAATAAACAATGATGGAATAGTTAAAGGAAAAGTTTATGATTTATCTTTTGGAGATGAATATACTAATTTTCGAATAGAAAATAGTACAGGCACTTTTGTGGGAAAAGTTAAAGATGAGTTTAAAAATGTATTAAAAGATATTAAAAATAATTGTTTTACTAAAGAAACTTTTATATATGAACAATCCAATAGAATAACAAAAATAATAAAAGAAAAGTATGGAGATGATCCGGAATTTGAATGGGAAAAGTTTCCTGGATATGCCACTTTTAAAAATAAAGATAGTAAAAAATGGTATGGTATAATAATGAATCTTGATAAAAATAAATTAGATAAAAAATCAACTGGTGAAATTGAAATACTTAATATCAAATTAGAGCCAAGTGAGATAGAAAAGTTATTACAATTGGAGGGTTTTTATCCTGCATATCATATGAATAAAAAAAGTTGGATTTCAATTATACTAAATGATACCATACCAGATAAAAAAATCATAAACTTAGTTGAAGAAAGTTATTCATATACCATTATAAATAAAAATAATTCTAAAAATGAATGGATAATTCCTGCAAATCCAAAATATTTTGATATTGAAAAAGCATTAAACGAAAATAATACAATAATATGGAAACAAAGTACAAATATTAAAATAAATGATATAGTTTATATATATGTTTCAGAACCTTATTCATCTATTATGTATAAATTGAAAGTTATGGAAGTAAATATTCCTTATGAATATAAAGACGAAAATATAAAAATGAAAAGAGCCATGAAAATCACTTTAATATCAAGATATGAAAAAGGGAAATTATCATTTAAAAAATTAAAAGATTTTGGCATAAATGCAATTAGAGGTCCAAGATATGTGCCATTAGCTTTGGATGAATATATAAATAAAATAGAAAAATAAATTATAAATATATCTCTATTACAACTAATATATTTTTATTATGTAATATATATCAATAATTTACTCATCAATATTGTGCATGATATAATATTAAAAATTTGAAATCACAAAGGAGTTAATATTTATGTTAAATGGAATTAAAAGAGCCATAATTGTAATTTTAGGATTAATTTTACAATTTGGTTTTGCTATCATTATACGATTATTTTTCTATAAGTATTTAGGGATAATAAACTTATTCTATAGTTTGATTAGTATTTTAATTGTATTAGGAATTTTAAAAAATAGTACACGTCTTTCTAATGACTTACCTTGGATTATTTTAATATTAATTTTTCCTATTTTTGGAACCATTTTATTGATTACTTTAGGTAAGAATTATTCTAGAAATAAACTATTAAGAAATATTTTTAAATATGAAAATGAATATAAAAAATATCTTAACCAAGAATCTAAAGTAGTAAAAGAAGTTCAAGAAAAAGAATTAGATAATATACAGTATTTGATGAATCGAACACACCATTTTGTAAGTACCAATAATAAAATTACTTATTATGATTTTGGCGAAAAATTTTATCCAGAATTATTAAAAGAATTAAAAAAGGCAAAAAAATTTATTTTTCTAGAGTACTTTATTATCAATGAAGGAACTATGTGGAATGGAATACTTGATATTCTAAAAGAAAAAGCAAATGAAGGCATTGATGTACGAATTATGTATGATGATATGGGAACCATTGCTTTGCTTTCAACAAACTATGCAAAAAAATTAGCAAATTTCGGAATTAAGTGCATTTCTTTTAATAAGTTAAGCCCTTTTCGAGGAATTTTTATGAATAACCGGGATCATCGTAAAATGACTATTATTGATGGAAAAGTGGCCTTTTCAGGAGGAGTTAATTTAAGTGATGAATACATTAATATTAATAGTCGATTTGGTATTTGGAAAGATAATGGCATTAAAATTGAAGGCGATGCTATTTGGAACATGACAATTATGTTTTTATCTTTATGGAATGCTAATATTCAGGAAGATACAGATATTAATAAATTTAGATATTCATTTGCTAAGACAATAAAAAAAGATGGCTATGTAATTCCTTATGGAGTTGCTCCTCTTCATAAAGATCTTATTGGTGAGGATGTATATATTAATATGATTAATAGCGCCAAAAAATATCTTTATATTATGACTCCATATTTGATTATTGATACTGATATGATCAATGCTCTTTGTAGGGCTGCTAAAAGAGGCGTCGATGTAAGAATTATTGTTCCTGGTATTCCTGATAAAAAAATCGTATATACTCAAACGACATCGTTTTTCAAAGTTCTTTACGATAGTGGAGTTCATATCTATAAATATACCAAAGGATTTGTTCATTCTAAAATATTTTTATCTGATGATATGAGATCTGTTGTTGGTACAATTAACATGGATTATCGTAGTTTATATTTACATTTTGAAAATGGTATCTATATGGAACAAGTAAGTACCTTGAAAGATATACGTAAAGATTTTGAAAATACATTTAAAGATTGTAAAAAATTAGATAATGAAGATGTAAAAACAGGATTTATAAAATCTATCTGGCAATCTATCTTACGATTATTTGCTCCTTTATTTTAATCATAAAAAAGTCTTCATATTATTTGAAGACTTTTCATATACACTTAAACTTTAGTTCTATCATCTCTATTGAGGTTACCAAGAGCCTCCGCCTCCACCTCCAGAGCCTCCTCCAGAAAATCCGCCACCTGATGAGCCACCACCACTTGATGAGGTACTAGATGGACTAGATGACATAACTCTTTGAGCAGAAACCATAGTAGTATTCATAAATGTTCCAAATTCAATTACATCAAAAGCATTTGGACTATCATACCAACTAGGGGCTTGTAGCGATATTGTTTCAAATTTTTTAATCCATGTATCAGATACACCTAAAACATAAGTATAAGGCAAAATATTATAAAAATAGGTTGGATCTTGCATAACCATTGCTTCTAATTTTTCTTTTTCTACTGTTTCTAGGAAATTTTTAAACCCTCTTAATTTTCCTAACATTTCATTACCATATGGTGTTCTCTTTGGTAAATATTTTAAACATATTACCATTCCTAAAACGCACGCTAATCCAACTATATATCCAGTTAAATATATGGGATCCTGTAATAATACAGGAAGAAAAATGAAAGTCCAAGGGATTCCTCCAAACAGACCACCCCAAACCAGTCCAAATATTTTTGTTCCAATAGATGAACGAGTAGCTCTACCATTAACATAAATAGTTTGAGTTTCTCCAAATAACATAGTAAACATTACTGTAAAACCAATTCCAGGAAACAATAAAGCTAAAATTAAAGTTTCATGTTCTCCATAAGTAAAAATAGGAGGAATCGTAATTAAACAATAAGTAACAATTATCATTAAAATAATAAATATAGATTTATTAGATGCAGCTTTTTCAAATATTTTGCTTTTATTTTGTTTATTGTTAATATTACGCAAAATTTTGTCATTAGTTATATAGAAATTATTATATAACATTTTATCTGTAACTTCTGTTCTATCATATTCAAATAATCCATCCATAAACAATTGTTCATTTACATTCGTTCCATCATAATCTTTTAATTTTTTGATTAAAAACTTATTTTTTTTATTTAATTTATTAATTGAAGATTTAAGTCCATATTGTTCATAATCAATTGGATTATCAATGTTTTGATAAATATCTAGCATATTTTCATAATACTTAATTTTTTTTGAATTTGGATTATTTATTCTTTCTTCATTCATTTTATTTTGCATTTCAATTATTTTTTGATTAGCTTTATTTTTTGAATCTTGAGTTAAACTTACTTTTTCAGAATTTAAATCAATTTTATTATTAGCTATTTCTAAATATCCTTTATTTGCTAGATATATAAGAAGTGAAGTTACATCTTGATTATCCGCTTTTCCTTTATATAAAAATCCAACTTCTAAACTATTAAATCCTTCTGGCGGATAAAATTCTACTGTTTCTACAACTGGTTCATCACGGCCAAACTTATACCATATTAACGCGGCAATTCCTAGAAATATTATAGGTAACAAGAAAACAAGATAATTCATTACATTAATAGATAACCCCGCTCCAACAAAATAACCTTCATTTAGTTCACATCTTACTGTCAAAGCCTCATAAGATCCTAGAACTCCATCATAACTACCTGTAATTGCATTCCCAACTACTGTATATTTGATATTACTATTATCAGTTGATCCTATTTTTCCAGAAGAAAATCCTATTTTACTTGAATCAAAATCTTTCGGCATAGTAATTGTGAAAGTTATATTACCAATAACAGTATCCCATTCATTACCAATAATATTATAGTATAATTCGTCATATTCTTTTATTGGATCTTTTCCTAAATTATAAGTATATTTTATTACATAAGTTTCTTCCCCTGTAAGTGTTGTATTACTTGATCCTATTTGTAATTTATAAGTACCATTTTCCCTAGAAGTTGAATATGTATGGTCTACTTGAATATTTGTAATTTGTGTATGATTTGTAGAAGTTGTTCCATCTAGTCTTTTAATATTATTATTTAAAGGAATTTTTCTAAAAATTCCATGTTTTGGTTTATTAAAATAGGCACTGATTGTTTCTGTTATATCCAATGTATTATTTTCATTTACTACTATATTAACATCATACTTATCAATTACATAATCATAATTTTGATATCGATAATCTTCACTCGGAATAACATTGGATAATTCTGAGAAATCCGTTATATTTATTAATAAACGATAGTAATATATCTCACTAATACTATGTCCATTTAAAATACTTAAATTGGACATTTGATTAAAATTACTTGTTCCTACTATTGCGGTATTTGAATTATGCCCTTTTGCTATTAAATTATAGTTCTCATCATAATAATCAACATCTGATATATAATTTATGCTATTATTAGTATTATTTATAACACTTCCTGTTAAGCCAAAAGATTGGGTAGAAGTAGAAGAATAATCTGTAAATGTAATATTAGAAAAAGATAAATTACCAACAGTTAAACTTTGGGTATTATCATCAATATTTATATAAGATGTTTGTTGTGATAAAGCATTTGCGTTTGTTGGATAGATTATGGTAAGAGATAATACAACTAATATAAATAAAGATAACCCCTTAAAAATTCTTTTCATTGTTTACCTCCATTATAATTCAACTTTTACATTTTCTCTTTCTGCTTCGCTTGCTTCAAACATATTTTTTGATTTATAGCCAAATATTTTTGCAATTATATTGCTTGGAAACATTTCTACTTTATTATTATATAGTCTAACGGTGCCATTATAATATTTTCTTGCATTTGCAATGTCCTCTTCAACTTTTGTAAGTTGATTACTTAAATCTTTAAAATTTTCGCTTGCTTTTAAATCAGGATAGTCTTCTGCTATCGCCATAATTTTATTAATGCCTTTTGATAATTCTTCGTTTGTCTTAATTTTTTCCATATCGGACATTTTGTCATATGCACTATTTCTTAATTCTATAACTTCTTTTAAAGTATCTTTTTCATGTTTCGTATATCCTTTTACTGTTTCAATAATATTAGGTATTAAATCCCATCTTTTTTTCAAATAAACATCCATTGTTGAAAATGCTTCTTTGACTTTATTATTCAACTTTACAAAACTGTTATATGTAACAAATAATGCAATTAAAAGAATAATAACTATTACTATAGTTATGTATAGCCACATGTTAACCACCTCTATTATGAGTATATCATATTTTTATAGGTAATAAATAAAAATATATTATATGTTCTATTTAGCACCTTTATTCTTTATTTGCATAAAATATAATAGGAATAGTGTAATTCATTCATAAATAAAATTACCTTTCATAAAAACGTATTTATTTTATGAAAGGAGAAGATATGAAAAAGAAAAAAAGTGTGATTATCTTTATTTTTTTAGTTACTTTATTATTTTTAACAGTTGGTTATTCTTCTTTTGCAACAGATTATGATATTAAAGGAATAGCAGAAATTACAGGTATTTGGAATGTAAAAATTACTGGAGTCACTATAGAGGCAGTTGATGAAACTTGCCTAAGTGATGAATATTGTGATCCTGGAACTCCTGAATTTACAGATACGAGCGTTACTTTTAATGCAAAACTTGCCAAACCAGGAAATACTATTACTTATAGAATTACCATAGAAAATGCTGGAACTATTGAAGCGAAATTAGATAAGATTGTATATGATTTAGATAATGATACTGGGTCAAGTGCTATTTATTATACAGCTACTTCCCCACAAGAAATTTTAAAAAAAGGAGAAACAACTTCCTTTATCGTGCAAGTAGAATATGATAAAGATGTAACGGAAATACCTCTTATAAAAACCAAGTCAATTACAGGAACTGTTAAATATGTTCAAAATTAAAATTTATCTATCATCTATTTTATGCTATGCATTTGTTTTATTATACGCTACTTTTTTAATATTTTTTATGCTAGGTTTTTTTAAATATGAACCAATTGCTATTCTTTCCAATAGTATGAACCCCACTTTTAGCCGAGGGGATGTCGCTATATTTAAAAAAGTTGATAAGTTATCTATACAAAAAATTACTAAAAATTCTATTTTGATTTATCAAATAAATAATAAATACATTGCGCATCGTGTTGTTGATATTCTTTACGAAAATGATAATATTTACTATATTACTAAAGGAGATGCAAATAATACTACAGATACTTATAAAGTTCCTATAAATGATGTAAAAGGAATTTATTTATTCCATATTAAATTTATTGGATATCCTACTATATGGCTACATGAATGGTTACATAAAGATACCTAAAGGATATCTTTATTTTTTTTTAGTTACTGCCCTTTTTTTACGGACATCAAATATAGTCAAATAAAATAAGCTATGGATATTTTTAGTATAAACATACTTATTCATGTAATTTGTAATATTTTTATATTCTTCATTAGTAAATGTTAAAAAAATAAAATAGGAATTTTTAAAATACTCTGTAACGGAACATAAGGAATGCAAATAATGCTCATTGAGTAATTCTTTCTGTACCAAATGTAATTCAACTAAAATAGGTTCTTCCTTTTCTTTTTTTTGATAAAAAATTATTTCTAACTTATTTTTCTTTTCTTTAATCTTCCAAGAAACATTAATTACTTGGTTATGAAAATAGAATAGTATTATATTATTTAAAATTATTTTTATCTTAGAAAGAGATATTTTTTTATTTTTTTACCAAAATAATTTGGCTAAATCACGATTTTCTATTTCATCTTCTAAAAAATGAATTAATTCAATTATTTCGCCATTAAAAGTAATATGCCCTGTCTGATAATTTTTTTGAATATCTTTTGGTAAAATATCAAAATAATATTCTAAATTAATTCCTAAATTTTTGATGAGAGTGTTATTCCCTAAATTTTGAGAATTATAAAATTTTTCTAAATATAAAAAATCTAAATCAGCAAATAAAACGTCATAGTAGTTAAAAGTATTATAATATTCTTCTTTTAATTCTTGAAAAGTAAAATTTGGTAATTCTTTTTGATCTTTTCTGGCTATTTTATGAATTATTTTTCTAGCATTTTCATCAAAATACAAATTATTAAAATCAGGATTTTTTTCTTGTAAATCATTCATCGATTGAATTATTCCATATAAAACAACTTCATGAAAAGTATCTAAAAAATGAGGAACCTCATTTATTGTCCAATTATATATATCCTTTACACATTGACAAGATTTTGAAAATTGCTCTCTATATAAATAAGAAAAAATATATTTTTTTAAAAAGGGTTTTATATTTACATCCAAATCTAATTCTTCCATTTTCATAAAATGATGAATAATATAATTATAAAATTTATAATTATCTGTATTAAATATAATCATAGCTATTCACCACACTTTCTAATAGAGGATCAAAGAAATTTTTTAATTGAATATATATTTTTTCATCGCAATTTTGAAAAGGATTAAATTTATCTAAATAGGTATTGTGAAGCAAATACATTACAACACTATCTAAAAAAAGTTGAATTGCTTCTAGAGAATCTTCTTTTAGATTTTTTGTATATGGAGTCATTTGAATAAGAAAAGATTTAATTAAATTCAAATTTTCCTTATTTATTCGCCAATATAAAATCGAAGCTAATGACCATAAAAAGGTATAAATTGGGTTACTAAGATTTTTTAAATGATCTTCTTTCATATAAGTACAAACTATTATAAATTCTTGACAATTCAGACAAGGAATAACACTGATATTATATTCTAAATCGATAGCATCAATAATATATATTTGTAATTGAATTTTTTTGATAATTATATAAAAATTAGAATGATATTTTTTTAGAAAATTAAAAATTTCTACAATATTTTTTTCATTTATTCTTTCTTTATTTTTTTCCGGAATTAAATTTTCTAAATATAAAATACACTCCTCTATAACTTTTTTAAAAGTTTCTATATTTATGATATCTTGTAATAAGGTAATCATTAAAAAATATAAAGCATTTTGATTATAAATTTTATAAAATTTTTCTAAATCAATAGTTGATTTTTTTATTTCATGTACAATTTTATGAAATTTTTTAATATAAGTCTTTTTGATAATTAAATTTTCAATTTTATAAAAATGTTTTTTGATTTTTTTTAAATAAGTTAAAAGTTCATTTTTAGTGCGAATTTTCTTTATTGTAACTAAATATTCAAAATAATATTCTATTTTTTGATCAATTGGATTTTTGATTGATTCATATTTATTGCTTACTATTTTATTTTCTTTACATAAGTCAAAAGTTACTAGTTGAATTAATTCATGATAAGAGTTTGTTATTTTGCGATTTTTAATAAATTTTTCGGCTTTTTTAATTTCCTGTTGGGTAAAACATAAAATAATATAATAAGCCTTTTGACAATGGGTAGATTTCATATATTGTACTAATTGACTTTCATAACCTTGTACTAAATAACTACTTTTAGCCATTTTAAATTCAATAATAACAATTTCTTTCCCATTTTTATAAAATTTAAAATCAATTTTTCCATTTCCATAGACAACTTCTCTATTAATATCGATATCTTGTTTATAAAAATAGGCATCTAAAAGACATTTTACTAAATTTTGAATTTCTTCTTCATTTTTAGCAGATGTATCATTCCAAAATAGATCTACAAAATTTTTATTTTTCATATTCTCACAAAAATAATTGATGAGGCGGTCAGTTTCTAAATATAAATCAGAATATTTGTTAAATTTTTTTTGTATTTTTTTTGGAAGTATATCTATATATTCCTTTATATATTGAGGATTTTCGTCTAAATATTTTTCCAATGATCCTTTCTGATATAATGTATCTAAATCAGTTAAAAATTTTTCATTAGCAAATATTTTTAAATACCAATTTAAATTATATATATTTCTTTTAATTTTATTTTTATCTAGCTCATATTTTTCTAATAGTTTATTCAATTTCACTTGATATTCAGTATCTTGTTTTAATTTTACAAACTCGTGATTATTTTTTAACACACTATATAAAATAAATTTGGTTAGATTATCTAAAGAATGATCGTAACCATCTTGAAGCCAATAAAATAAATTATTAAAAGCATTTTTACAATTATTAAATTGTTCTCTTCTTAAATATTTAATTATGAGATGATCTATCACTTCTTCCGTATCATTACCATATCTTTTTTTTACATATTTTAATAAGTAATAAATAGTATGGTTGACTATTTCCGGATATTTTGTTTCTAATAATAACATTTTTCCTCCTATATAACTGACTTAAATATTATAACATTTATTCGCTCTTTCTTCTGTATTTTAAATATTTTTATAGTGAATTAAAATTAAAAAAACAGCAATATTTTTTTAATTTGCTGTTTTTTAGTATCACTAAAAATTTAATTTCGCATAGAATATATTAGGATAGCTATTCTTTAAAACCCTTTCTTATTTCTTTGATATATATTTTTACATCCTTTATTAATCTTTTAATTTATTATAACATATGTTTATTCTTTTTTAATGTTACTTATAATACATGTATTATATTTATTTTCATAATTCATTTCCTTAACTTAAATGGTGATTTATTCACCATTTTTTTATTGATTTACATCAAAAAAATTATTCCAAGGGTCTTTCCTATTTAAACGTTTTATTGCTTTTTCCATTGTTATTTCATCCGGTTTAATTTTATCTAATTCGTTCCAAAAAATTGGCATAGATACAGCTAATTTAGGACGCATTCGAATCGAGTAAGGTGCCACACTGGATGCACCTTTAGTATTTCTAATCCAATCAATAAAAATTTTGCCTTTTCTTTTTTCTTTACGAATATTACTTACGTATTTATCTGGCCATTTTTCCTCCATTACTTTGGCGATATTAAAAGCAAATTCTCGAAATTGTTTCCATGTTTTTAAAGTATTTATAGGTACCACAACATGATACCCTTTTCCACCACTCGTTTTTAAAAATGAAACTAAATTCAATTCATCTAGAATGCTTTTTAAATCTTTTACTCCCTGACGAATTTGATTGATATTCATATTTTCATCTGGATCTAAATCAAAAACTAACATATTTGGTCTATTTAAATTATTTATATAACTTCCACTAATATGAAATTCATAGCTATTCATTTGCACTTCTGAGATCAATCCAAAAATATCTTTAATATAGTAGTAATCTTCTTTTTTATTCTTTTTATTAGGTATTTTGATTTTACCAATTCCGGCATTTATATTTTCAAAATGTTTTTTAAAAAAATGCGTTCCTTCTAAACCATCAGGACAACGAATGGTACTTATTATTCTTCTTTCAATAAATGGTATCATTCTTTTGGCTATCTTTTGATAATATTTAGCTATATCCCACTTTGTTTGACGAGGTTTTTTAAAAATAATTTTATCTGGATTAGATATTTTAATACCCTCTATTATTTGTTCTTTTGTTGAATTTAGTTTTTTATTTATACCTTTTGCTATTTCATTCATTGTTCTTCCTGTTCTAATACTCGTTTGATATTCATTAATTGTTTTAAATAAATTATAAGAATCTTTTTCTTTTCGTAAAAGCCAATTGTTGTCTTTAAAACGGATCAATGTCCATTTTCCTTTTAAACGTTTCCCATATAAAATAAATTTTATATTACCTTTTTTAAAACCAACATTGATATTTTCTGTAGGTGTCCAGTATCCTTCATCCCAAATCATTACTGTACCACCACCATATTCTCCTTTCGGAATTGTTCCTTCAAAATTACGATACTCGATAGGATGATTTTCGACTTCAATAGCTAAACGTTTGTCTTCTAAATTATAAGAAGGCCCTTTGGGAACTGCCCAGCTTTTTAATGTACCTTGCCACTCTAAACGAAAATCATAATGATCTTTTCTGGCTATGTGATGTTGAACGACAAATCTTAATTTTTTATTATTTTTCTTTATTTTTCCTTTTGGTTCTTTTGTTTTATTAAAATTTCGTTTTTGATTATATTTTTCTAACTCATGTTTCATATACTATTCCTTTTCTGTTTTAAAAATCGGTTGTCTTAAATGATTTGTTTTTGTTCTTTCTATATAAGATATAATACAACTAAATTTTGGATTTATATAATGAATGTTTTCTTCTTGATAATTAATAAAAGGAGAAGTTTTTCTGATTTTTGCTTTTAATAATTTTGAATACAAAGATCTTTTTTTACCCATTGCTACTTTGCCTACAAAAAATAATCTATTGTTGTGATATTCTCCTAAATATAAAGAAACAACTGCATTTCTTTTTTCTTCTTTCCAAGCTCCTATAAAAAAAATGCCTTCTTTAAAATTTTTTATTTTGAGCCAATTTTCACTTCTATTATTTATTTCATATTTACTATTTATTTTTTTAGCAACAATTCCTTCTAAATCTTGTTCTTGAATCGTTTGAAATAATTTTTTCCCTTTTTCTAATATATATGGACTAATGAAAAAATTATCATTTTCACTAAATTCATTTAAAATTTTTTTTCTTTGCATTAAAGTTTTAGCAGTTAAATCTTTGTTTTTAAATAAACAATCAAATGCTACAAAGGTAACTGGATATTTCTTTTGAAAATATGCCATTTTTTCTTTACTTTTCAAATGAGTTCTTTCTTGTAATTTAGCAAAACTTGGCCGATTATTATCAAAAATAACAATTTCGCCATCAAAAATAATATTTTCTTTACATTTTGTTTGAATACTTTTTAATTCTGGATATAAATTGGATATTTCTTTACCATTACGATTAAATATTAAAAATGTACTTGGACCAACATGCATGGTAGCACGAATTCCATCAAATTTAATTTCAAACAGATATTCTTGACTATCAAAAGGTTTGTTTATTTCTTTTAAAAGCATAGGAGCAAAAAATTTCCCAAATTTCATGAAGAGGCTTCCAAACTTTTTTGTAAAGATGTAATTAAATCTTTAACACTTGCTTTTTTATGAACAGCTTTTTTAGGAATTGGTTTTCCATCTATTTTATCTTCAATCGCTTTTTTTATTTGGTTTTGATATTCATCTTGATAACTTTCTGGTTTAAAATGATCAGAAAGTTGTGTCACTAACTTTATGGCTAAATCTAATTCTTTTTTAGTAAATTTTGCTTCATTTACTGCTTCAGGAATATTGATCTCTTCTTCAAAATAAATAGTAGACATTAAAATGTTGCCTTGATAATATCTTAATAAACAATAGTAGAATTTGCTATGAATAGAAGTTTTGGCAACGGCAATTTTTTTAGACTTTTTTAATACTTCTAAAAATAAAGAATATGCTTTTGATTTTTTTGGAGATGTTAATATATAACTTTTTTCATAATAAAAAGGATCTACTTCGTGTTCAGGAACAAATGAAATAATTTCTAAAGTATCTGTTGATTCTGATTGTAAATTTGCTAATTCTTCTTTTGTAAAGGTTACATATTCTCCCTTTTCATATTCATATCCTTTTATTAACTCCGATTCTTTTACTATTTTTTTACAATGTTCACAATATTTTTGATAATGAATTCGGTGTAAACATTTTTTATGTAATTGGTTAAATGATGTATCATTATTTTTAATTACTGGATTATAGACAATAGGAATATTTACTAATCCAAAAGAAATTGCACTATTTATATTTGCCATAATATCACCTAAAAATAGTATGATTAATTTTAAAGATCCTTATTCAAAAAAAAAGAAGTTGATTTCTTCTTTATAAAAAATTCTTTAATTTTTCTACTGCTTTTTCTTGCATATCCACATATTCTTGAATTAAAGAATGAACTTGTGCATCGGTATTTTTATGATTCAATAGTTTTCGCCCTTCAATAATTCCCATATTAGTACCTTGTAGTAATAATTCTGTAATTTTAGAGGTACTATCATCATTCATTGTTTTCATTTCGATACCATACCAAGTCATCATTTTATTCATAGCACTTGTTTCATGTGGGTTTTTCTTTTCATTATATTCCGGATACAACTGGCAAATTTTATCCGATAATTCCTTATATTTATGATATTGATTTTTTAATTCTGTTTGTAAGCCTTTATCACTTACTTTATCAATAATAAACGAAATAGCATCCTGCCCCATACAAGCACCTTTGTTTAATTCATCTAACACATTGATTTCATTTTTGTCTTTCATAATATTTCCTCCATATTTAGTATGAAAAAAATTTCTTATTTTATTCTATTTCTTTTTTGTTCCATTGAAATTAAAAAAATTGTCGTATATTTTCAAATTTTTTTCAATACAATAATACTAGAAAGGATTTTGATATGAAGAAGTTTAAATCACTCTTTTATTTATTTTTTCCCTTAGTTGTTGGAGGAATTGTTGGTTTTACTTTAAGTAATAAAATTGATTATACCAATTTAGTACAACCTCCTCTTGCTCCACCAAAAATTTTATTTCCCATTGTATGGACAATTATTTATTTATTAATGGGTATTTCCTATTATCTTTACAAAAAAGAATATGACAACCTATCCAAATTTGATGTTTTATATTATTTACAGCTTGGAGTCAACGCTATGTGGTCCATTATTTTCTTTGTATGGAAGGCTAGATTACTTGCTATATTCTGGATTATTTTATTAGATATTTTAGTACTACTGATGATTTATAGTTTTTGGCAAAAGAAAAAAGTAAGTGCCTATTTAAATCTTTTATATCTTATTTGGATTTTATTTGCAACTTACTTAAACATAGGAATTTATTTATTAAATTAAAAAGCATTTTTGCTTTTTTTTATGGATCTTTTTATAAATACATATAAAATTATTATAGATATACAATATCCTGCCAATACATCACTTAGATAATGAACATTTAAATATATACGACTGTAACCAATCGTTAAGATAAGACAAGATAAAAGAAAAATGCTCAATATTTTTTTCTTTTTACTCATTGAAGAGAGAGAAATCATATAAATGATATACCCATAAAAAACCATTGAAATCATTGCATGACCACTCGGAAAACTATAAGTATTTTCTTCTACCAAATGAATCATATTTGGTCTTGGACGAGCAACAATTAATTTTAAAAAATTGTTGAGTAGTGATGTAAAAATCGTTAAGCCATATAATTTAAAGACATGATTTTTCTCTTTATAAAAAAGAAATAGAAAAATACTAATGATAATAATAAATAAATAGTCTCCACAACACGTTATAGCTTTTAATATATTGGTTAAAATGGGAGTGTGAATAACTATATAGTTATAAACATTATTATCCATTATAAAAATAGTATCTATTGACATCATTATAATAATGGAAATTAATAAAACAATTGGTAAGAAAATCAAAAACTTTTTCATATTATATTATAATCTCGATCTAGGAAAAATATTTCATACCATTTAATGAAACAATAAATATTCCAAACTTTTCTATAAGTATCTTTTTTATGATTTTTATGTTGTTCTAATAATTTTAAGACATATTGTTGATTAAAAAATTCACTAACAAAATCTTGTTGAATGGTTTTTTTTACTTCCTTATAAAAATCATCTTCTCTTATCCATTCACGAAGAGGCACTGGGAAACCTAATTTCTTTTTTTTATAAGATTCATTAGGGATATCTCTTTGAGCAGCTTTTCGTAAAGCAATTTTGGTATTTTCTTTTGTAACTTTGTATTCTTCCGGTAAAGAAGATGCTACAGAAAAGACATGAGTATCTATAAAAGGTACTCTACCTTCAATAGAGTTAGCCATCGTCATACGATCTGCCTTTTGTAATATATCTTTAATTAACCAAAAATGGATATCTATTGCTTGCATTTTAATTAAATTATCTTTGTCTTTATATTGATTAAATACTTCTTTAGTAATCTCCTTATTTTTGATTGTATCTTCAAAATTTAAAACTTTTTTACGCTCTTTTTCACTAAATATTTTATTGATACCAACATAATTATTTTCCAGTTTTTGTCCTCTTCGAACAATAAAGTTTCTTCCTCTAAATTCTGGAAGTAAACTGAATAATAAAGAAGCAATATGACGTAGTGGATAAGGAATTTTATTATAAAATTTTAAATCAACTTCTTCGCGATAAGTATTATATCCCCCAAAAAATTCATCCGCTCCTTCTCCAGATAATACAACTTTTACGTCTTGACTCGCTATATTTGCCACAAAATATAATGCAATAGCTGCAGGATCACTTGATGGTTCATCCATATGATACAAAATTTTAGGAATAATCTTCATATATTCTTGTTTACTAATTTTTTTACTAATATTTTTAATTCCTAGTTTATCTGCTAAATCTTTAGCGTATTCTATTTCATTATATCTAGGAATATCATAGCCAACTGTATAAGTTTTATCCGGTTTAGCTAAGCTGACAATATAAGAAGAATCAATGCCACTGGATAAAAATGAACCCACTTCTACATCACTCAATAAATGATGATCAATAGAATCTTTCATTGTTTTACTAATTTCTTCAACAGTTTTATTAAAATCTTTTTTCTTTTCTTTAAATTCTATTTTATAATAACGTTTTAAAGTAATTTTACCTTTTTTTAAAGTTAAACTAAACCCAGGATCTAAACGATATACGCCTTTAAAAAAAGTTTCTGTTGTAGGAGTAAAACTAAAAGATAAATAAGGCCCTATTAATTCTTTGTTTAATACTCTTTCAAATTTTGGATGTTCTAAAAAAGATTTAATTTCTGATGCAAACATAAAAGTTTCTTCATTTTGATAGTAATAAAAAGGCTTTATTCCAAAAGGATCTCTAGCACAAAATAAGGTTTCTTCTTTTTTATTCCATATAGCAAAAGCGAACATTCCACGTAGCTTTTTTGGTAAATTTATCCCCCATTCTTCATAGCCATGTAATAAAACTTCTGTATCACTATTTGTTTTAAATTTATGTTTCTTCTTTTTTAATTCTGATTTTAATTCAATATAATTATATATTTCACCATTAAATACCACGACTAAATCTTGCGTTTCATTAAACATTGGTTGTATTCCAGAGGTAATATCAATAATTGATAGTCTTCTATGTCCCAAAGCAATATTTTCATCAATGTAAAAACCTTCTGCATCAGGGCCACGATGCGCAATACGATCTGCCATTTTTTTAATTATTTTTTTCTTATTTTTTTCTTTGCTTACAAAACCTGTTATTCCACACATATTACTTCTCCTCGCTATTTATTAATTTTTTATATAAATCTTTTTCCATAATCATTTTACTAACACTAAAACTATTTGATATATGATTATTTTGTTCATTAATATAATTTTCATCAATTTTTTGATCTTTTTTTGGAACAAAGCCAGAATTGGTTAAATAAAATCCTTTATCCGATATCCAACTTCGATTAGAGAAAATGGCAAAGCCTTCTGCATCACTAAAAATATCTTTACCAACAAATAACCTAGAGTCATAGTCTATACCAAATAAATTTAAGATCGTTGGCAAAACATCTAATTGACTAGAAACTTTATCAATTACTTTATGTTCATTTTTATTATTCCAAATAATTAAATTACTATGATTTACTTCTATTATCTCATCTCTTTCATAACTAGAAATTTCATTAATTTCATCAGTTGATAGCGTATAAGGATAATGATCTCCTGTTAAGACAATTACTGTATCATCTAATATTTTATTTTTTTTCAGTTGATTTATTAAAGTTGTTAAAGCATTTTCTAATTCCAATTGGCTAGCTAAATAAGATTTTACAGAATCACTATAGGGTAAATCCTCTACCAATGATTCATTTTTTTGGGCAATACTATTTCCGCCATTAAAATTATAAGGCGCATGGCCACTCACTGTTATATAATACGTTAAAAATGGTTCATTCTTTTTATAATCATCAAATGTTGAATTGATTAAATCTACGTCACTCGGTAACCAAGTACAATCCATACGGTTTTCTAAGCCATTTCCACAAGCCAAAAAGTTATCAAATCCTAAAGTGGACATAGTACTGTCTCTATCATAATATTTATAAGACCAATTATGATAACTAGAAGTATGATATCCAATTTTTTGAAAAGCATTTCCTAAAGCATAAGGAAGATAAGGATTATTATTACGCCACATACCTAAAATTTCTTGCGTAGGTATTAAACTAGTCATCGCTTGAAATTCTCCTCCTGTAGTACTTAAAAAAACTGGAGAATAATAATTGGTAAAATCTAAACCTTCATGAATTAATTTATACAATGTTGGTGTTAAAGTAGGATCTACTGCAATTGAATTAAATCCTTCTGCTAAAATAAATATTAAATTTTTTCCTTTATAAATTCCTGTATATTCATTTTTATTGGTGACCTCTTTATTTTGCAAATATTTATAAATCTCTTGTACATTTTCGTCGCTTTCATTAGCAATTAAATCGTCAAAAGGCAAATCTAATTTATTATATTCTTTTTCTTGAATAGTATTTGAAGCTGGATTTTCAAAAATTAAATTTTCTTTAAATCCTAAAATACTTCTTTTAATACTTAAGCGTTGAGTGGTATATATCCCTAATACATTATTAGATGTGGTTAAAAAATCTATATTATAATATAAATTATAAGCAGAGTATAAGTTCTTTTTATCTATATTTAAACTGAATAACGCTGTAATATGAAACCCGATTACTAAAATAAAGACAAATATATGATTTTTTATATCTTTCTTTGTATAATCAAATTTATTTTGATAAATAAATAAGCACAATATTGGAATTAAAAATAGCATTACTTCAATAATTTTAGTTATTATTAAATGAAAACCAATTTCATAAAAATCCATTGCTTGACTTGCCAAATCTAAAGTACTTACAGAAAATGGAACCGATAATAAAGAAAAATAAAGATAATTAAAAATATAAAATATCGTAATGGCCATTAAAAGAACAAAATGATGTTTTTTACCATTAATTAGACTGGCAAAAAAATAGATTAAAAATGCAATGCTACAACTAAATAAAATAACAATAATAAAATCTTTATTTGGTAATTGATTAAACATTAATATTTTACTTATCCATTCAAAATAAATAAAAAATAGCAAATAGAGAATTAATGTAGAATATTTCTTTTTCATAAATCCTCCTTTGCCACTATTATACCAAAAATCTTATATTAATGTTAGATTAACTTTTTCTCTTTCTTTATCTATTTTTTCTACACAACAAGTAACAATATCTCCGACGTGTATCACATCTAATGGATTGCTTACAAAATTTTTACTTAATTTAGATATATGAATCAGTCCATCGTTATGTAATCCAATATCTACAAATGCCCCAAAAGATACAACATTTCTAACTGTTCCCGTTAATTCCATACCTTCTTTTAAATCATCAATAGTTAAAATATCACTTTTTAAAAGAACATCTTCTAAAGAATCTCGTGGATCTAAACCTGGTGTTAATAATTCTTTACGAATGTCTTCCATCGTATAGATATCGGTATTTAATTTTTGACATACTTCTTTTAAATTACAATCTTCTAGTGTTTTTTTAAAATTTTCTGTTGACATATCTTCTAATTTTAAATGAAGTTGTTTTAATAACTGCTTGGCAATCTCATAACTTTCGGGATGAATTTTAGTTTTATCTAATAAATTATCACCATCATTAATTCTTAAAAAACCTATACATTGTTCATATACTTTAGCACTTATTCCTGCTATTTTTTTGATTTCTTCACGATTTTTAAATATTTTTTCTTTCTTAAATTTTTGAATATTATCAATGCATTTTTTATTTAAACCGGATATATATTTTAAAATGCTTGTACTAGCAGTATTAATGTTTACTCCTACCTCATTTACAATTTTAGATACAGTAAAATCTAAAGCAGCACTTAAATTTGATTGATTCACATCATGTTGATATTCTCCAACGCCTATTGATTTAGGATCTATTTTAACAAGCTCTGACAAAGGATCTTGAATACGACGTCCTATGGAAATAGCACTTCTTTTTTCAACTGTTAAATCTGGAAATTCTTCAATTGCTAATTTACTTGCTGAATATACACTAGCTCCAGCTTCACTGACTATATTAAATTTAACATCTAAACCTTTAATTGCTTCTGCCACGAAAAATTCACTTTCACGTGAGGCAGTTCCATTTCCAATTGCAATAATATCTACATGATATTTCGTAATTAATTCTCGTAATACTTGCATAGCTTCGGTCTTTTTATTGTGTGGTTCATGAGGATAAATCGTCGCGATTTCCAAAACTTCTCCATAAGGATTTAAAACTGCTAATTTACATCCGGTTCGAAAGGCTGGATCAAAACCAATTACTGTTTTATTTTTTATTGGTTTTGTCAATAATAATTTTTCTAAATTATCTTTAAAAGTATTTATTGCTTCTACACTAGCATTATCTGTTAAAATAGTTCTTATTTCTCTTTCTATACTTGGTAAAATCAAGCGTTTTAAAGCATCTTTTATCGCCTCTTCAACAATATTGACAACATAAGAATGAGTATTTTTTATAATTTTTGATTTATAATATTCATATACTTTTTCTTGATCAAAATCTAAATCGATTGTTAGAACTTTTTCTTTTTCTCCTCGATTTAAAGCTAAAACTCGATAATGTTTTATATATTTTAGTCGATCCTGAAATTCATAATACATTTCATAATTCTTTTTTACATCTTCGCTATTCTTTTTCTTTTTGGAACAAATCATTCCTGTATTAAAAATAAAATTTCTTAACCATTTTCTTAAATAAGCATTATCACTAATCCATTCGCTAATAATATACCCAGCATTTTTAATAGCCTCTTCCATTGGCATACTATAATTACTTGTTAATAATTTTAAATCTCCACTAAGCGGAAAAGACATAATTTTTTTTGCTAAAGGCTCTAAACCTAATTTAATAGCCTCGGTAGCTTTTGTTTTTTTCTTTTCTTTAAAAGGACGATACAAATCTTCTACTTCAATTAACTTTTCACATTTTAAAATAGATTGTTCTAATTCATCTGTTAATAAGTCTTTTTCTTTTATTAAACGAATGACATCTTCTTTTCTCTTTTCTAAGTTACAAAGATATTTGTATTGTTCTTCAATTAAAGCAATTTGTTCTTCATCTAAAGCTCCAGTTGCTTCTTTACGATATCTGGCTATAAATGGTATAGTACAATTTTCACTTAATAATTTTAAAACTGCTTGTACTTGCATTTCTTTTATATTCATTTTTTCTGCTAATTCTTTTGTAATATTCATGTTTTCCTCCAATAAAAAATAAGATATAGCTTTTTCTATATCTTATTTTGATTTGCTATACTTCCTCTATATATAATGTTCCGCCAACTTTATGGCCGATATCTACAGATTGATCACTGCTTGTATTTTTATATTCGATAGTAATGGTAAAAGTATCAGTAGCGCTGACTGCTAACGTTAACTCATCTGTTAAAGATGCTGCTGTTGCAGGAAAATTCATCTCCGTTGCCGATCCTTGAGTAACATCGCTACTTCCTTTTTTTACGGATATTTTAATATCATCTTGGTTTGTAAAATTATTTTCTACATCTTTTATTGAAATCTTATATTTAATTGTGGTAGATCCAGTATTTTGTAAAGTAACTGTTTTAGTAAAAGTATCCCCTGGAACCATATTATCAATATTTAATTCACTTCCATCTGTAAATGTTGCACTAATTTTTTGGGTTGTTGTATTTGCAGAAGTTCCTTTTCCTTCTGTTTTTGTAGTACTCGAATAAAATGCATAACTTGTTGCTATTACACATACCACAAAAAGTGCTACTACTATGATTGAAAGAGCAATGCTTTTTTTATTATCTTTCATATTTTATCACCTATCTGTACTATATTTATTATCTATTATTCTTATATTTTTGTCAATTCTATTTTTATCTTTTATCTTTTAAAATCTTAAACTAGCTCCTTTTTCTTCGACATACAAATCCTCAAATTTACTTTTTTTGCTTATTTTAATGATCAAAATTAAACCTATTATTATTAATAAAACGGAAACTATTTGCGCCGCTTTAAAACCAGCAAACATTAAAGAATCTGTTCGCATTGATTCAATAAAGAATCGCCCGATTCCGTACCATATAAAATACAGAGCTGTTAAATGTCCAACTTTTAAATACTTATATTTTCTTGCAATCCATAAGACCAAAACACCTAAACAACACCATAATGATTCATAAAAGAAAGTTGGTTCATAATAAATACCATTGATATTCATTCCGTTGATAATAAAATCCGGGATATGTTTATTTTTTAAAGCAAACATAGTTGTTGCTCCGCCATGAGCTTCCCCGTTAAAAAAGTTGCCCCATCGACCAATCGCTTGACCAAGCAATAAAGAAATAGATGCCATATCCGTTATTTTTAAAATTCGAACATTATATCTTCGACAATATAAAATTAAAGTTAAAATGCCTGCAATAATGCCACCATGAATGGCTAAGCCACCTTCCCACACTTTTAAAATACTAATTGGATCATCTAAATACATTTTATAATTAAATACGACATAATAAAGACGTGCTCCAATAAAACCAAATATAACTGTCCAAAAACTTAAATTAAATAAAAAATCTTTTGAATATTCATATTTTTTTCCTTCTTGTATTAATAAAAATATGCCAATAATTACAGCTAGTAATAGCAAAACAGAATACCAACGAATTTCTATTCCAAATAAATTGATAACTATAGGATTCATATGTTCACCTTCTATTTTATTGTATCAAATTTCTCCTATCGTTTAAAGATATTTCTTTAAAAATTGTCCAGTATAAGATTTAGAGTTTTTAATTAATTGTTCCGGAGTACAACTATCTATAATAGTCCCTCCTCCTTCGCCACCTTCAGGACCTAAATCTATAATATGATCCGCTACTTTTATCACATCTAAATTATGCTCAATGACAATTACGGTATCTCCATTATCCACAATACGATTTAAAATCAGTAATAATTTTTTAATGTCTGCACTATGTAAACCTGTTGTTGGCTCATCTAAAATAAAGACGCTTTTTCCTGTTGGTTTTTTTTGTAATTCTTTGGCTAATTTAACACGTCCTGCTTCTCCTCCAGATAAAGTAGGAGCCCCTTGCCCTAATTCAACATAAGATAAACCAACATCCATCATAATATCTAATTTAGTTTTAATTTTAGGAACATTTTCAAAAAATTCTACAGCTTCTTCTACTCGCATTTTTAATACTTCCGCAATATTTTTACCTTTGAATTTAATATTTAAAGTATCTTTATTGTAACGCGTTCCTTTACAAACATCACAAGGAACATATACATCTGGTAAAAAATGCATTTCAATTTTTTTTACACCATCCCCGTAGCAAGCTTCGCAACGCCCTCCTTTTACATTAAATGAAAATCTAGATTTATCAAAACCACGCATTTTTGATTCTTTCATCTCAGCAAATAAATTACGAATATCATCAAACACTCCAACATAAGTCGCTGGATTACTTCTTGGTGTCCTTCCAATAGGATCTTGCGAAATTTGGACCACTTTATCAATAAAATCTAATCCTTTTACTTTTTTATGTTTTCCAGGAATTATTTTAGATTTAGGATATAATTTTTTAAAGATACTTTTATAAATAATTTCATTGACTAAAGAACTTTTTCCTGATCCAGATACTCCTGTTACACAAACAAATTTTCCTAAAGGAATTTTAACATCAATATTTTTTAGATTATGTTCTTCTGCCCCAATTATTTCTAAATATTTACCATTCCCTTTTCTTCTTTTTTTAGGAACCTCAATCTTTTCTTTTCCAGATAAATATCTACCTGTTAAAGAATTTTTATTCTTCATTACTTCTTCTGGAGTCCCACAAGCAACAATTTTTCCCCCTTCTTTTCCAGCTCCTGGTCCTACATCAACTAGATAATCTGCAGCAAGCATTGTATCTGTATCATGTTCTACCACTACTAAAGTATTTCCTAAATTTACCATTTCTTTTAAAGAATTTATCAATTTATCATTATCCCTTTGATGCAGACCAATACTTGGTTCATCTAAAACATATAATACTCCACTTAATTTACTACCAATTTGTGTAGCAAGACGAATACGTTGTAGTTCCCCACCTGATAAAGATCCAGCCATTCGATCAAGGGTGATATAATCTAAGCCCACATTTTTTAAAAATTCTAAACGATTTTCTATTTCTTTGATAATTAATTTACTAATTTCTTTTTGTTCTTTATTCAATTTTAAATTTTGAATAAATAGAAGTAATTTTCCGATACTCATTTGAGTCATTTGATAAATATTTTTTTTATTTATAAAAACATTTAAAATACTTTCTTTTAAACGTGCTCCATGACAAAGAGGGCATTCAATTTCCATCATATAATTATCTAACCATTCTCTAATCCAAGTAGAAGTAGTTTCAATATATCTTCTCTCTAAATTATTAATGATACCTTCATAATAGCCAGTAGAAAATCTTTTATTGCCATTTTTTGCTGTGTACTCAAAATTTAATTCATCTGGGCTTCCAAACAAAACGATATTTCGTTCTTTTTTCGTTAATTTTTTAAAAGGTTTATTCATATCAATATGATAATAATCACAAGCAGTTTTAACATCAGTATAAAATATATTTTGATCATCACTTAAGGTAGAAATTGCCCCTTCATTGATTGATAAATTTGGGTCAGGTATTAATAAAGATTCCGATATTGCTGTTTTAAACCCCAGTCCTTTACATTCTGGACAGGCTCCAAAAGGGGCATTAAACGAAAACATACGTGGTTCTAATTCTGGAATGGAATAATTACATTTTACACAAGCAAATTTTTCACTCCACAAAAATTCTTCTTTATTAATTAAATGAATTAACACCATACCATCTGCTAATTTGGTTGCTGTTTCAATAGCCTCAAAGATACGACTTCGTTCTTCTTCCTTTAATACTATACGATCGACGACAACTTCAATAACATCTTTGTGATTTTTTTCCAAAATAATTTCTTCATCTAAAGTACGCATTTCGCCATTAATTCGTACTCTTGTAAATCCCTGACGTCTCAATTCATCTAACAGTTCTTGATGAGTTCCTTTTTCTTCGCGAACCACAGGAGCCATTATTTCTAATTTCGTATCTACTGGAAAATCCATAACTTTATTTGTCATTTCTTCAATACTTTGATGAACTATCGGTTCATGATGATTGGGGCAATATGGAATACCAATTCTAGCATATAAAAGTTTTAAATAATCATAAATTTCTGTAACAGTACCTACTGTACTACGTGGATTATTATTCGTCGTTTTTTGTTCAATGGCAATACTAGGGCTTAAACCTTCAATAGAATCCACATCGGGTTTATCGCTTCCTCCTAAAAATTGACGAGCATAGGAAGATAAACTTTCCACAAAACGTCTTTGACCTTCAGCATAAATAGTATCAAAAGCTAAACTGCTTTTTCCTGATCCCGATACCCCTGTCATAACAATTAATTTATTTTTTGGTAAATCTAAATCAATATTTTTTAAATTATTTTCACGTGCTCCACGAATTATTATTTTATCATTTTTCATAAAACCTCTCACCTGCGTTACTTATTTTACCACGAAAAATAGTATTTATTTGCAAAAAATACTATACCATATATTTGTTCGCGTTTCAAGAGAGAAGTTTTTTAAAATTGCTCCTTTTTTTGAATTAATAAAGTTGCCAATATATAATGAATAATACTTATAATTAAAGCTGGCAGAATGAATAAACGATTACTTAAATGAAAAACAAAACCACAAATCATTGTTCCCATTGCTTTACCTAAAAGAGAACTACCATATCGTAAAGTTGTTAGAAATAAAGAATATTCTTCTTTAATATGATTTATAAAATAACTACTATAAATAAAAGAATAAGGTTGATCTAATAAAAATAAATAAAATATTGTAATTAATAATATATACGAATTATTTGTCAAAAAAATCAGAAAATATAAAATAATACGAAGACCAAACTTTATAAATAAATTAATATTATCATTTTCAAATCGAAAATATTTTAGAATTAAGATAGAAAGAATACTCGATAAAATTCCTAATCCTAAAACAATAAAACTGGCAATATTTGAAGTAAAATGAAAATTATTCACAAGCAAAAGCAAAGGCATGCCAAGAACACATCCCCAAATCATATCTCCTAATAAATTTGTGATTAAAAAATGATATAAAACTTTATTTTCTGCAAAATATTGTTTTGTTTGTTTGATATTTAATATTTCATCTTTTTGTGAATTAAGTGAAATAAATAGTAAACTTATAAAAGCCAAAAAATTAAAAATAACAGATACTAATAAACATATATTATAATCGATAAGATGATGAAATATAGTTTTACCTAAAAAAAATGCTACAATTAAAAAACCAAATTTATTAGAAACTGTTTCTACAAAAGATTTTTGAGCGTATAGTTCATCACTTTTATCTATTTGCATCATTAAAGGATATACACTTGCTAATATTAACTGGCTAAAAGCAATATCAAAAAACATTAAAAATTTTATCCAAAAATAATATTTGGTATGATTTAAACAAATCAAAATCGTACCAGTAATCATATTGATAAGTAAACTCAAGCTGATTCCCCATTTTAGTTTTTTTGGAGAAACTCGAATCGTAAAATAAAATAAGATAAAAACGGTAACAATATACGAAATACTAATTACATGACTTATCGCAGAAGTAGAAAGTCCATTATCATTCATCCATAACTCACGATAGTTGTCAAATACACCTACAGATAAACCAAATAAAGCTAGAAAAAAAAGTAAACATAAGCTTTTATTTTCTTTTAATTTTTGCATACTACCACCTATACGGAAATTATAGCATATTTTAATTATCGTTTGGATATTTTCTTTTTTGTATATAATAAGTAATTGTTAAAGAAAGTTTCCAAGGGATAAAACGATTTAAAAATACTCCTAATTTTACCGTCCATCCTGGAATGATAATTAATTTATGTTGAAACATTTTATCTATACCATATTTAGCTACTTTTGTACTATCCATTTCTTGAATTGTAAAAATACCATGAGCAACTTTATTAAATTCCGTAGCTACCGGTCCCGGACATAAAGCACTAATATGGACATTGCTTTTCATGTGGCGTAATTCTTCATAGATTGCTAACGTTAACTTCGTAATATAATTTTTGGTTGCATAATATGTATTTAGCCTAGGCCCAGCTAAAAAACCAGCACTGGAGCAAACATTTAAAATATAACCTTCATCTCTTTTCACAAATTCATTTAAAAATAATTTTGTTAAAATATGATAAGCTTTAATATTTAAATCAATCATTTCTAATTCCCGTTGTAAATCCGTTTTCGTAAACATACCAAATAAACCAAAACCAGCATTATTTATTAAAATATCAATTTTTTCTTTTTTTACTTTTTCATATAATTGAAAAACATTTTTTTCAACCAATAAATCCATGACTATAATCTTAACAGAGACGGATACTTTATTTTTTATTTCTTCTAATCGTTCTTTTCTTCTAGCTACTAAAATTAAATCATAACCTAAATCAGCTAAATAGTAAGCCATATCTCGTCCTATACCACTACTTGCACCCGTTATTAATGCTTTCACTAAACATCACCTAATTTATAGTTTACCATAAAAAAAAGAGTCTATCCTCTTTTTTCTAGTACTTCAATAACAAATGGTACCACTTGTTTTTTACGAGACAATAAATCTTGAATATAAGTTCCCTCTGTAAACTCTTCATCATTAAATATATCTTTAACTAAATCAATAGACTTTCTATCAAATAACACATAAGAACCATTTTTTTCTACATCTGTAATTAAAGTTACTACCATATCAAACTTCGCACTTGCTAAATCATCTATTTCATCAATAAAGCTATCTAAATCCTTTGCAATATCTTCAAAGTCCATAGTAAATATTTGATTAATACCCACCATTTTATCTCCCACACGGAATGTTTTAATATCGCTTTCTAATAACTCTTTAATATTCTTACCCTTAATTGAACATCCAGCTTTAATCATATCATGACCATATTTATTTATATCTATATCAGCTATTTTTGCTAATTTTTTGACTACTTCACGGTCTAAATCAGTTGTTGTTACTGATTTTAATAATAATGTATCGGATAAAATCGCTGATACCATTAAACCAGCAATATGTTTTGGAATTTTAACATTATTTTCTAAAAATAAATGATAAATAATAGTACAAGTGCAACCAACTGGCATACTTCTAAAATTAATGGGTTGAGGAGTACCAATATTTAATAAATTATGGTGATCTACAACTTCTTCTATAATAGCCTCTTCTATACCTTCCACACTTTGGTTAAATCCGTTATGGTCGACTAACATTACCCTTAATTTTTCATAATTATTCACATCATTAATACTTATAGCTCCTAGACATTTATTATTTTTATTGACAACAGCATAATTGGTATGACCATATTTATCAATTACATCTAAAAAACGTCCTCTATAATCCGTATCTAATATTGAAATTGATTGCTTATTAGAAGTTATCATATCAATATAATTTGCTTGTAAAATATTATTTGCCGTATGATAAGTATCATATTTTGTTCGAATTATATTTATTTTATTTTGTTTTGCCCTTTGTAAAAGTTCTTGATCTATCTTTTTATTTCCAGTAACAATTAATAACTTAATTTTATTATCAATAGCATGTTCTAAAACTTTAAAACGATCTCCTACAATCAAAGTATCTGTATTATTTAATTTAACTTCTTGAAAAGATTTACTTTGATAGCTTGCAACTAAAATTCGCCCATTAATTTCTTCATCATATTTTGCTATTATTTCTCCATCCAAAGCTAAAGCAATATTTTCTACATTTGTATATAGACGATCTTTCTCTCCGTTAATCAAAACTTTAGCAATATCTTTTAAAGTTGCTAAGGCTCTAAATTTTTTATTTTCATCTACTACTGGAATTCCAGTCAGACCTTCTTTTTGCATTATTTTAAACGTTTCACTAATACTTGATTTCTCAAAAATCATAATTCCTTTTTTATAATTCATATTTTTAACTTGTACTTTAACATCATTTAAAAATTCAGGTTCTTTTACTCCAAAATAGTCCAAAGCGTATTTTGTTTCTTCATTGACATGACCTAAAACCTTAGGAATCGTTTTCAAACCTAATTCATTTTTTAAATAAGATAAACTGATACTTGAACAAACACTATCCGTATCTGGTTTTTGATGTCCAAAAATATATATTGTTTCCATTACTTCACTTTCCTTTTTTTTGCTGTTGATAGTATACCATAATTTTATTTATAAATACAGATGATTATTCGCTTTTCATTTCAAACAACACATTTCTAAGTTCCATAGCTCGTTCGAAATCTAATTTTTTTGCTGCTTCTTTCATTTCTTGTTCGATACGATCCATAAGTACTTCTTTTTCCTTTTTCGACATTTTTACTTCTTTTTTAGGAGTATCAATTTCATTACTAATTACTTCTTTAATTTCTTTTTCAATTGTTTTAGGAATAATTCCATGTTCTTTATTATATTTTTCTTGAATCTCACGACGTCGTGCTGTTTCTTTTATTGCCATATCCATCGCTTCACTAATTTGATCTGCATACATAATTACATGCCCAGATTTATTTCTAGCACATCTACCAATTGTTTGAATTAAACTTCTACTGCTACGTAAAAAACCTTGTTTATCAGCATCTAAAATACAGATTAAACTCACTTCCGGAATATCTAAACCTTCACGCAATAAATTAATTCCCACAACACAATCATAAATACCTTGACGTAATTCTTGAATGATTTTTAAACGTTCTAAAGTTTTTATTTCACTATGTAAATAAGCAACTTTTATATTCATTTCCTTTAAATAATTTGTCAATTCTTCACTCATACGAATCGTCAAAGTCGTAATTAGAACACGTTCATTTTTTATTTTACGAATATTAATCTCATTCATTATATCGTCAATTTGCCCCATTGACGGTTTAACTTCTATAGTTGGGTCTAAAAGACCTGTTGGGCGAATAATTTGTTCGATATATGTATCATTTGTTTTTTCTAATTCATAATCACCTGGAGTTGCAGAAACATAAATAGCTTGATTGATTTTTTGTTCAAATTCTTCAAATTTTAAAGGACGATTGTCCAAAGCACTAGGAAGACGAAACCCATAATCTACAAGAGTTTGTTTACGCATTCTATCTCCATTATACATGCCTCGCACTTGAGGAAGAGTAACATGTGATTCATCAACAACTAATAAAAAATCTTTCGGAAAGAAATCAATTAAACAAGAGGGCGTTTCTCCTTCTTCTCTTAAAGCTAAATGCCTAGAATAATTTTCTACCCCATTACAAAAACCCGTTTCTTTCAACATTTCAATATCGTATAAAGTTCTTTCTCGGAGTCTTTGTTCCTCTAACAATTTATTTTGGGACTTTAACTCCTCTAAACGATTTTCTAATTCTTTCTCAATTCGATGAATTGCTTCTTGCATTTTTTCGTCACTCGTAACAAAATGACTAGCTGGTGATATAGTAATCGTTTTCTTATTTTGAATGATTGCTCCTGTAACTGGATCAAAACTACTTATTTTTTCCACTTCATCTCCAAAAAGTTCTATACGAATTCCGTTTTGATGTTCATTAACAGGAATAATATCAATCACATCACCACGAACGCGAAAAGTCCCACGATGAAAATCCATATCACTTCGTTCATAAGTCATATCGATTAATTTATTAATAATTATATTTCTTTTTACTGAATCTCCTACTGTTAAAATTAACATTTTATTAATATATTCTTCTTTTTCTCCAATGCCATAAATACAAGAAACACTGGATACAACAATTGTATCTTGATAATTAATTAGTGATGAAGTTGCAGCATGGCGTAATTCATCTATTTCATCATTAATCGAAGAATCTTTTTCTATATAAGTATCACTTGATGGTACATAAGCTTCTGGTTGATAATAATCATAATAAGAGACAAAATATTCAACATGGTTCTCTGGGAAAAACTCTTTGAGTTCACTATAAAGTTGCCCAGCAAGTGTCTTATTATGTGCCAAAACTAGAGTTGGTTTATTCACTTGAGCAATTACATTAGCAATCGTAAACGTTTTACCTGTTCCTGTTGCACCCAGTAAAACTTGATGTTTCTTGCCTTCATTAATACCCGTAACTAATTCTTCAATCGCCTTCGGTTGATCCCCACTAGGTTTATATTTCGATAATAATTTAAACATTTTTTCTCCTTTCTAAGACTATAATCCGTCATAAAATTAATATTTTTTATAAGCAACATTAATAAAAAAACAATTAGTAGAAACTACTAATTATTTTTCTAAAATATATGGATTGTTAGCTGTTCCATCGCCATCTGAGATTTTTATATTACTATCTAAATAAACCACTGGACGAATATTTTTTTCTGTATTTGATCCTTCTATGGAAATTGATCCATCTTCTTTTATGGAGTATATACCAGAATCTGTTCCATCTAACAGCCATTCATTTGCTTTAGGAAATAACCAATTTGTTGTAGCTTTACTGCTAATATTATTTACAAGAACGCTATCATCCATACCACCAGCAAATGTATAATCGCTAGCATTCATTAATCCGACATTCATTATTGCATTTTTATCTGAAGCTTGTTCTTGTAAATATAACTGTTTACTATTAATATCTAAAGCTGTAGGTCCCCCTAATTTATAAGTTGATGGAGCAATCTGTTGCTTTGCAGTATCTGATAATGAACTATAGAATGTATCATTTAAATAAGCTTTTATTGTAGAATTATTAAAATCTACGCCACCAGAAGTATCAAAAGCCATTGTTTCACTTTTTTCTCTTATTATTTTTATTCGACTATTTTCAGAACCATCTTCTTGTTTTACATTATAAATACCTAAAATTCGCCAAGTTTCTCCATTAAATTGAACATAATTTTTAGGTTCACTTCCTATGTAACGATACTCTTTCGCACTTTCTACAGAGGGACTTTCCACAGATGGGCCAGTTTCTCCTGGAGTACCCATAATGCTCATAGTATTTATTGCATTTACAGGACTTACTGCATTTAAATCTGTAATTTCTGCTAAACCGCCTTCATTCATTCTAGAAAGTAAAGATGCTGCAGCAGTGCCTGTTTCATATACACTACCTTCTACTCCTACTTTTAAAGCTACATTCTTTCCAATTATAGTATCTTCTGCATCTTCTTTTATCCATACACGTAAAGAATAAGTTACAGTTTCCCCAACTGCAATAATAGCTTGTGATTCTAATTTTCTTTTTGTAGAACTTTGTGTTAAAGTATTCAAAACTTTTGCATTTAAAACAGAAATATTTTGATTTAAATTTTTATCAGAACTTTTATTTAATGTGACTTTAATATTTGAATGATCTAATGCATTAGCAGTATTTTCTGTATCAAAGATTAATAAATCATATTGCATTGGCAGCGACCCAGTATTTTTAATACTAAATTGAATATTACATCCACTTGAAGCCCCATCCGCATCACTTTTAGGCATCAAACAGTTTGTATCGTCATCAGTACTCGCATTAATTGATCCATTCTTCTGTGTATATGTTATATCTAAATTTCCTGCTGAAACAACTTGATTAGTTGTATTATCTTCTACTTGTAATAAAAATGCATAACTTGTCCCTATAACTATTAAAGTTAAACAAATTACTACATATGCAATTACTTTTGTTTCCCTTTTAAATATTTTTTTATAGTTCATATTATCACCATAACAACATGATATCAGAAATAAAACTAATTTACAAGATATAAACCAGCTCTAAGGAGTGAAAATTTTTCGCAATCACTAAATTTGATATAATATGGAAAAGGTGGTTGATTAAATTGA
>CANRKD010000008.1 GCA_947631105.1 uncultured Bacilli bacterium | reverse complement strand
TGCCTCTTGTACAGGTACATCTGGTGTTACAGCAGGTTGTTCAGGCATTGGAGCAATAACTGGAGCCTCTGGCATAGCAGGTGCCTCTTGTACAGGTACATCTGGTGTTACAGCAGGTTGTTCAGGCATTGGAGCAATAACTGGAGCTTCTGGCATAGCAGGAGCTTCTTGTACAGGTACATCTGGTGTTACAACAGGTTGTTCAGGCACGGGAGAAGTCTCTACCACAGGATTATTTACTTCAGTTATAGCCACATTTTCTTCCGCTTTTTTTGCATCTGCTTGAACAGCAAGCAAAAAATCCTCATATTGTTTCTTTATCGTTTCTAAATTACCATCCCTCAAAGAAAGTGGACGATATGGATCTGCAGTTACTAAAACTTCATCAGGTACAACACGGTAGTCTTCATTTTGAATACGATTATTTAAAATATCAATCAAATAACCTCTTATTTCAGTCCATTTATCTTCATTAATAATATTTTGATACATTCCATCCGCAAAATAACTTACCCCAGAAAGTGTCAAACCATTTTGAATCTCTCCTGTATCAAATACAATAATTTTATTATTATTTTTTTCAAATGAAGTTAAAATCTTATATTCCTTTTTTGTGCCATCAGGATACACAACATTTGTCGTACTTGCCATAAACATACCTCGCTATTCTATAAGTTATTATAGCATAAAAAAAAGTTATTTCAAGTCTTTAACTTTTGAAATAACAAAATAACGGCAGCCATAAGCACAATAGGTTTCAAGATACTCATCTAACCTTTGAATATCATTATAATCTTTAAAATTTTTATTATCAGAGTCATTAAATCCTTTCAAGCGTAATTTTCCATAGGCGTAATCTCCTAAAACATAATCAAAATCATAAAAATAATCAGTGAATTTTTCAGTTAGTTCTTCAATATTTAAAGCATCTTTTACATTGCGCAATATTTTATATTTTAAACCATGAATTTCTATTTCCATAAAATATTACCTCATGAAATTAATAACAATAATTGTTATAACCATCATACCAGTAGCTATCATACCTGATAATAGCAACATATCTACATAACCGTTCCCACTAGTTAAAGTATTTCCATATTTTTTATAATATTCAATGGCACTTTCCAAACGTTTTCTTTTATTTAAATCAGAATCTTTAATCCTAAAAAAATGATAAACCTTGTTATTAACATTTTCAATATCTTTATCACTCATATTCATTACTTCAACAATATTAAAACCAGCAATTTGGTATGCTTCTTGACTTAAAGCAACATCTTTATATTCAGTCAAGTTAAAATGATGTCTTTGTTCAAATAATTTACTATTTAAATAATCTAAAATTTCATTAGAATTAGGAGTCAATCGATTATAAAGATTTTTTTTCTCCAAATTCTCATCCGCTTCAAAATATAAAAGACTCTTAAACATTTGTACTTCATCATCACTAATTAACACATGAGACTTTTTTAAAATAAACATATCAATTAATAATTTTTGTATTTTTATAAAGCTACTTTTCATTATTTCATCATTATTTTCATTTTGGTAATAAAATAGTACTTGATTCTTAAAATCTTCGAACTGCTCATCAGAGAGTCCATATTTTTTCAAATTAGTGTCAAACCCCCCTAAACCTGTTTCATGATTTGTACGGTAAGGATTTATTATATCAAGCTCGCCATATATTAAAATTAAAATTCGAATAACAATCACCAAAAATGAATCAAATTCTTTATTATTAGGATTATCTTTATTTTTTAAATATTTATCTATCGCAATACTAAAAGCTTCATTTATAAACTTATTTTCTTGCATACTCTTCACCTATTTTAAATTATATCACAAACTTTATTCAATAGGAACATTTAAAATATTACTTTTTGTTTCCCAACTTCCTCCATAATAATCTGGAACACTACCTTGGATTATTTTTGAAGCAACTAAAATACTATAGCTATGGTTAATTTCGTTTTCAATATAAGGAATAATAAATTCATTAGTGATTGAACAATCAATATATAAAGAAATTAAAACATTATTAATTCCATAATTTTCTAATTTTATACGAACGCTAGTAGACAAATAACCTATATAATTTACTTTAACTGGTATTCTAGGTCCTAAATTAGTCAAATATATAGAATCTGAAGCTACTCCAATTGGGATAGATAAAACAATACTATCTAATCTTGAACTTAAATCTTTATTATAATATTTCAAAATATTATTCCTGATTTCACTATTTTCTAAACTATTGTGTAAATAAGTAGTTATCAAAGATAAAGAGTCATACGCATTTTCTAATTTAAAATCTACAGAGATTATTTCATCTTGATTATTTTTTGTTAATTGAATAATATCCTCCATATTTATTTGCTTATAAAGATCGCTTACTTTATACTGCATTAAAATAGATTCATTTAAACGATTTATACTTGCTTGAGCAATTGAAAGTAATTTTGGTGTAATTTTTTGATTAAAATTTAAAAAAAATAAAAAGGAAAACAAACAGATACATATAAAAATGCCTCCGATTATATAAGTCGGTTTAATCTCTAAATTTCTTTTTTTACTCATTCTTGCTCTCATATTAAAATATATAAGAAACTAAAAAAAAAAGAAGTAAATACTCTTAAAACCAGTTTAATCCTAAAATATTGCTTAATAAAAATACTATCCCTGCAACCAATGCAATTATAATAATTGCAAGTAGCACACGAACAATAATTTTATTAGACTCAACATCTTCTTTTAAATCATTAAAGTCATCAAAATCACTTTGAGTAAATGACAAAGAATTGGTATAAAAAGAATTATCAACATTCTTACTATCTGTATCTTTTTGAATATCCTCTTTTTCTTTCTCTTCATTTACTGCTTTAGAAACTCCATCTAAAACCACAGTATTTTCGCTACCTTTTAAATCGCTCAAAATATCTAAAGGATTTAATTCTCTAGTTAATTCTTTTTCTGTGATAGTATTAATTAATTCCATTAGATCTTCTTTATCAGAAGTAACTTTATTTTCTTCCTTATCTTCTTTTGTATTTAAACTTTTTAAAATATCATATTGTGTATCATGAATTTTTTTTAAACGATCACGTTCATAATTGATTTCTTTATTATTTCTAGCTTTATTTAATATAGCATTGATATCATATTCCTTTGTTTCCTCTTCTTCTTCAATTTCTTCTTCCTCTTTAGATTCCAAATGAAGATTAGGTGTTTTTTTAGGTTCTTCACGATAAGTTTTATCTAATAATTCTTTTATTTTATTTAAATCAATATTACTATCTCCAATAACATGAGCATTGCTAGAAATATTGATATCTTCTAATTCATTTTCATTTATATTTTGATATAATTGTTCATTTCGCTTTATTCTTGAGCCAATAGAATCATGATTGTTATAATATTTATCCATCCTCGAACTCATCATACTCACCTACACTATTTAAATTCATAATATCATAAAATTTACGGTTTTAAAATACATATTCATTGATTTTTATATTTATTAACTTTATAATTTTTTATAGGAGTGTGAAATATGAAAAAAATTATTGTTAATAAAGAACAATGTATTGGATGTGGAGCATGCGTTGCTATTGCGCCGACTCATTTTGAATTTGATGATGAAGGAAAATCAACACCAATTTCACAAGAAATTATAGAAGACGAATCCTTACAAAACGCCATTGAATCTTGTCCTACAAGCGCTATAAGTATTAATGAAGTAGAACAAACAGAAGAAGTTTCTAACAAAAAAGAAGAGAGTTGCGAATGCAATGAGAACTGTGAAAATTGTCATCATATAAACAATGAAGATGAAATAAATGAATAAAAAGCCACATAAGGCTTTTTATTTTAAATTATATAATTTTTTGACTTCTTTTACAGATAGTTCGCGATATTCTCCAGATTTTAAAGATCCAAGAGTTAAAAACGCATAACTTTCTCTTTTTAGTTTTATAACATCATGATGCATTGCTTCAAATATTTTTTTGACAATATGATTTCGGCCTTCTACAATACTAATTTCTACAATTTGAGTATTTTTTTCTAAATCAGTTTTGCGAGTTTTTATATGAGTTGGAATAACTTTCCTACCATTTACTACAATTCCTTTTTTTATAGTATAAAATTCACTGGGAGAAAGAATACCTTCAATTTTTGCTACATATGTTTTTTCAACATTATTTTTGGGATGCATCAAAAAATTGGCTAATTCTCCATCATTAGTAAGTAATATTAAACCCGTAGTGTCATAATCAAGTCTTCCAATCGGATAGATTCTAGCATCTGTATCAATTAAAGATGTCACTGTCTTACGATTTTTTTCGTCACTTACACTACTAATAACACCTCTAGGTTTATTTAATAAATAATATTCTTTTTTTTCTTCTTTTTCTATTTTTTCACCATCAATTTCGATCAAATCACCATTTGATACTTTTACACCTAAAGTTGTAATTGTTTCTCCATTAATTTTCACTTTTCCGCTTTTAATTAACTCTTCTGCTTTTCTTCTTGATGTATACCCACTATTTGCTATTACTTTTTGTAATCGTTCCATATTTTTCCTCCAATTCTTGATAAAATAAGTTAGGTATCTTTGCTTCAAATAAATAATGCTTATGCGTTTTTGGACGTACAAGTTCTAAAAGATTCGCATGCAAACAAAGTCTACGATAGGGGTTTTTATTGGCTCCATACTTTTTATCCCCCACAATTGGACAACCAATACTGTGCATTGCTACCCTTATTTGATTTTTTCTGCCAGTCAAAATATGAATTCTAACCAAACTAAATTGTTTGTTACTCTTTAAAACTTCATAGTCAGTAATAGCCAGTTTACCAGTTCTATCTTTAGTATTATAAACATGCAAAGTTTTTGTTTCTAATAAATAATTTTCTACTCTTTGTTTTTTATTTTTAGGAGTTCCACAAATCAAGGCAATGTACTCTCTTTTTATAGCAACTTGTTCCCAATTTTTTTGAAGCAATAATTTTAATTTTTCATTTTTAGCAAAAACCACGATTCCTGAGGTATCTTTATCTAAACGATGGACAATAAAAATTTTATTTTTAGGATTTTGTTTTTTGACATATTCACGTGCTTGATGATAAAGCGTACGCTCTTTTTCTTTGTCTGTAGCAATTGTTAATAACCCGGCAGGTTTGTTGATAACTAATAGTTCTTTATCTTCATATAGAATATCCATCTTTTTATTTTTTTTCATATACTTACTCATTTCTACTGAATATTATAACAAATATCATTTTTCTTTAAAATAAAAAAGACTAGAAATTTCTAGTTATTGTTATCTCGTTTTAAAAAGTCATCTTTTTCTTCAATAGTTATTAAATCCACATACAAATACTAACCTTTTTACTTTTCATTTAAACTTTTAATTTCTTGTAATTCAAATCTATATATTTGACTATTTTTATTTACTTCATCTAAAAACATATCATAATATAATGCTCTATATGCTACCATTTTTTCTCCTGCTTTACTATGAAAAATTATATCTTCTACTATATACAAATCCAATTTTATAATGTTTATAAATTTCTCACCTTTTTTTCCTTCTATACATCTATTTTTGATTTAATAAATTTTCAATTGCTTTCATTACCCCGATTTTTCCGTATTCATAAGTAAGGCCTCCTTGTTGATAAGCAATAAAAGGTTCTCTTAAAGGACCGTCGCAAGAAAGTTCAATACTACTGCCCTGAGTAAATGAACCACTTGCCATAATAATTTGATCTTCATACCCAGGCATATCTGAAGGAATTGGAGCAAATGCAGAATCAACAGGAGAGCCCGCTTGAATACCTTGACAATAACTAATCAAATCCTCACGATTATTAAAGTAAATATTTTCTACAATATCTACTCGCTCTTCATTATATCTTGGTTCTACAATATATCCTAATTTTTCCATAATTAAACTTGTAAAAATAGCAGTTTTCAAGCTGCTCGCCACTACACTTGGGGCAAAGAAAATACCTTGTAACAAACTTTTATTAATACCGAGTGTTGGTCCAACTTCACTACCCTCGCCCGGCAAGGTTAAACGCTCTCCACAAAGTTCAATTAAATCTTTTCTTCCTACGATATAAGCACCATTCGGAGCAATACCTCCTCCTAAATTCTTGATTAAAGAACCCACAACAATATCTGCACCGACTTCAATAGGTTCTTTTTTAGTAACAAACTCACAATAGCAGTTATCTACCATAACAATCACTTCAGAATCGATTTTTTTAATCAGCTGAATAACTTTTTCTAGCTTATCAATCGATAAACTTTTTCGTGTAGAGTATCCTTTACTTCTTTGAATTTCTACTACTTTTACTTTATTATTTTTTAAGTACTCTTCTATTTTTTCATAATCAAAATCATTATTTATTAAATCAATTTGATGATACCTAATTCCAAAAGAAGCAAGAGAACTATTATTTTCTTTAATGCCAATAACTTCATGCAAGGTATCATAAGGAGTCCCAGAAATAGATAACAGAATATCTTTAGGTCGTAAAAGAGCAAAAAAGGTTGTAGATAAAGCATGTGAGCCACTTACCATTTGGCTTCTTACTAGTGCACTTTCTGCTTTAAAAATAGAAGCAAAAACTTTTTCAATAGCATCTCTACCTATATCGTTATATCCATAGCCACTAGTTGATGAAAAATGATTATCACTAATTTGATTGTCCCAAAATGCATGTAAAACTTTTTCAGAATTAAATTCACACACTTCATCCACTTTTTTATAAATTTCTTGAAGTTCTTCTTCACAAATCATAGATAATTTTTCTAATTTTTTAGAAATATCTTTCATTTCTTTCCTCCATCTACTCTAATAATTGCATCATTTATATAACTTGCATCTTTACTTGCTAAAAATGCTACCACATTGGCTATTTCTTCAGGAGTCGCAAAACGATGCAATAAACATTTTTGAGCCTCTTCTTGCAAATAAGTGGGATTCATTTGCAAAACAGCTTCTGTATTGGTCCAACCCGGAGCAATAGCATTAACTAAAACAAAAGGAGCTAGTGCTTTAGCAAAATTATGCGTTAACGAAATGACTCCTGCTTTTGAAGCATCATAATCCATTGAATAATTTTCTACAGTATCAATACCATTAGTACTAGATATATTAATAATTCGGCCAAATTGTTGTTCATACATAATTTTTCCTACTATCTTAGACAACAAAAAAGTTCCAACCAAATTTACATTTAAAACTCTTTGAAATTCTTCTGGAGTTTTTTTTTGCCAATCATTATCCATACATATAGCAGCATTATTAACCAAACAAGTAATACTTCCAAAAGTATCAATTATTTTTTTTACCATTCTATTAATATCTTCTTCTTTAGAAATATCAGCTTGCACTGTTAAAACTTTTATAGAATATAAAGTTTCTAATTCTTCTTTTAATTGTATTGCTTTTTGTTCATTCGTTAAATAATTGAGAACTATATTATATTTATTTTGAGCCATTTTTTTTGCTATGGCTGCCCCAATACCACGACTTGCTCCAGTTATTAACACAACTTGTTTCTCCATCTTACCACTCCTATTAACTATTTTAACATGAAAATATTTATAGTAAAAAAAATTTGCAAGTTGCAATGCAAATTTTTATTATTTGTTATGTTTTATATAAACTATTGAACCAAGTAATATAACAATACCACTTGCTATATAAACTAACATAGTTTTACAATATTCTTGATTTGTATCAATTTCTAAATTTGAAACTTTTTCTTCTTGTTTTTTTTCTTCTGGATTTTCTTCATTTTCTATTGGAACATCCTCAGTTATTTCTTCCTCTTCATCTAATTGCTCATTATCTAAATTTTCATTAATATTGTCGTTAGAATTAGTTGAACTTGAATTGAAAATTTTAGAATTTTTGGAAGAAGATTTAGACGTTTGATTATTTGATTTATTCACTGAAATATCGGACGAAATAGTAACATCTTGACTTTCTTCTTTACTAAATTCATTTTGAGGTTTATTTTCATTATGAGACGAATTTTGAGAATGATCAGGTTTTGATACAATCCAATCTACTTGAGCGGTAGCAGAGCCATAATTTCCAGCTGCATCTTTAAATTCAAAAGTAAAATCACCATTCTTAGTAAAAGTATACTCTTTTTTTCCATTATTATTTAATACCGTTATGTCTTCGCTTGGTGATAATGATACAGTTACTTCTGTTGCATCTGATTTTAAATTACTATATAAAACATCAGCAGTTGGAGTTATTGTATCTATCCATGAAACAGATACATTTGTTGTCCCAATATTTCCCGCTTTATCACGATAATGTAATACTATAGTACCATTATCTTCAAATACTAATTCATGTTCCGTTAATAAGGTAAGTAATTTATCCTCTTCTTCCTCTTCTGATTCCAACTCTTCATCAATAACTGAAATATCATCTATTATTGCTACCTCTTCACTAAATTGAAGTTTTGCTAAAACCTCTTGATTTGTAGCAGCCTTTGTATTAAATTTTATCTCTGCAGAAGGGGCTTCTTTATCAATCCAATCTACTTTAGCTGTAACACTACCCTCTAAATCATTTTCATCTTTAAAATTAAAAGTATATTCCCCATTCTCTGTAAATGTATAAGAATCAAGGCCTTCTGGATTATTATCAGATGGAATCACAGTAATTGGTCGATTAGAATTTACTACTCTAGCAACGACTTCATCTTTAGTTGGAGAAATTGTACTATAAGCAATCGTTGCAGTAGGATGAGTAATTTGGGTAGAATCATTATATAAATTAAACATAGACGCCGTTATAAAACTTTTTGAACCTGTTGTTTTTAAACCTGTAAAACGAACATATTGTGCTTCCGTAGGATTAAACGAAACATGTTTTGCATCCACATTGTTAGCTAAATCCACACTTTCTACAACCGTTTGCCATTCTTCCCCATCTAAACTTACTTCAATTTTAGCTTCTACAACACGTCCATTATCGTTATTAGAATTAGAAGGTCTTGGAACATAATCTAAGGCACTTATATAATAAGGTTGATCTAATTGAATAATAATATATCGTTCTTTATCATTACCGTTCCAATCAGAATGCCAACTAGTATTCAAATTTCCATCTAAAGAGTACCTTGCATCACGACCATGCTCAGTTGCTTCACTAGAACATGAAAGTAAAGAATAACTAGAAACTGGAATATAGGTTTCTTTTACATTTTGAATTTCTTTTGTAAAAGAGAATTCCAAAATATTACTTGGTAAACTTGTACCGACTGCCCCTCTTCGAACCTCAATAACTTTTTCATCTGTTAGATCTGGAGAAACAGTTAAATATGATTTCCAATTGATATCACCTTTCATTCTCCATTCATAAGATGTATCTACACCAAGCACGCGATTTTCTAAATCATTACCATACAAAGTAGTGTTATCAATCACTCCATCAGTAATATCAATACCATAGATATTTTTTTCATCATACCCAACACCAACAATATGAACATAAATATCAGTAGAAGAAGATATTTCTTTTAATTCATCTGCTGTTAAAACATAACTATTTTGAGAAGTAATTTCTTTCCAATTAGTATTACTTCCAATACAATTTTCTTTTCCTTTTAAACAAAAATCCCAACGAACTCCAGAACCTTCATATTTTTGAGATAATTGAATGGTATTTGGTGCTTCTCCATCAAAACTAAATGTTGCCAAAGAAGTATCTTCTTTCTTTAATAGGTAGTTTGCCTCAGCACGGATTGCTGCAGCTTGAATATGCTCAGAATTTGAAATATTAGAAGCTTTATTTAAATATTCAGTTCTTGCTTGCAAGAATTGAAACAGATAGGTATGATCCTCTGTTTCAATTAAAGGCTCTATTTCTTCCCCTAAATGAAACATTGGCAAAGGATAATCTTTTAAAGCTTCAAAAATTCTTAAAGCTAATGCTAAATAATCTGCTTTTGTTTTTCCTAATTCTTGATAAGTCTCAATAATACCATACCAAGCATCAATATTAATTGGTAAAGTTTTTACTGCTTCTTCATAAATAGCTAATTTTTTATTAGCATCATTTCGATAAACATCTGCTTGAAAGTAAATTTCACGAGATTTTTGATAATCATCAAAATTATTTAAAGCAGCTTGTGCAAGTAAAACATAATTCACTACACCTTCCGAAACATTCGTAGAGTTTAAATAACTTTGATCTCCCCATCCAAGAGGCATTCTAACACTTAATTTTTCAGTTTTATTTGAATTTGGCCATCCAGAAACATCATTATCAAGCGTCCAATACCCATTTCCATTTTCATCCTCTCGCCAATAAATAATAGCAGCATGCCCTGGTTGATTAATTACAGAAGAAGGTGTACCATGCACACCACGGATATTAGATCCAATTTTAGATATTCCTCCACAAACAGCTCCATTATCTAAATTCATCCATAATTTTTCAACACCATATGTAACATGATATTTGGAATTAAAATAACCATATTTTTCATCCCAATAAGATAATTTACTTTCTAAATAATATTCAGGTTTAGAATAATCTGGCCATATGTATTTCATATATTTATGTGGTTGTAAATAAGTTTCTGGCTCTGTAGGATGCTCGTTAATATATTTTTGCGTATAGTCATTTAACCATAATATTTCTTCATCATCAATAATATTATTCATAACATAACGCATTTCTTCTACTTCTAAATGTTCAAACCATTTTGTTTGATCTTGATTTTCTGTAACCTTAAATTTTCCTTCATTATGTAATAATTTATAAATTCTATAACGTTCTAAAGAATCAGACTGATTAGAAGGTGCACTAGGATTCATCCAAAGTCCAACTGTTGTGGAATGAGTTAAAGATAATGTAATAGCCATTTTTTTATATAAATCTCCTAAAGTGACACCATATTTTGTCTGGGTAGTATCTTTAAAATCATTTTGATAAGCATGATATAATCTAGATAATTCAATTAAAGATTGATAGTAACTACCATCCGGTGTACCTCCTAATAAATACAATCTTAAATTTTTTCCATTGTCTTCTTCCATTAGCCATTTTAAAGTTTCTTGATATTCAGTATTTTCTTTGGCAAAAGCATTTAAAGTATATTGTCCTACACTACGAACAAATTCTCTTTGCAATAAAAGCTTCTCATAATCAGTTAAATCATCAGAATTTTCACTTACTTGTGCATCTGGATATTTCGTTTTAATTTCAGCATCATATTCTTCTAAAGTTTTAGTATAATTTTTTTCTTGATAACCTTCTTTTACTAACTTAGAATCTGCCCATACTGAGTGGTCATTACCATTAGCACCATTATCATTTGCAACTAATCGTAAATAATTAACTTCTCGAATATCAATTTTAACAAAAACAGCAGGATCACTACTCTTTAATGCTTTTGGATTCTCTTCTGTCTCTAATTTCCAATCTACACCATCTACAGAAGTGTAAATATAAAATTTAACACCATTTCCATTATTATTAGAAGTCTGATTAACACCATAATAAGTAGTAAAATATGCATAATCTTTATATTTTGTTAAATCAATATCAATACTTGAACTAGCGTGAGCCCATATTCCTTTTTCAAATGGAAAATAAGAGCTATCCATTTTTAATGTAATCAATGTATTTGATCCTGTTTTATTACGTACTAACTGACCATAACCAACTTTATAACTTTTAAAATCAATATCAGATACATATACATAATCTAAATTTGTACTTGCTAAATAATTTTTTGTCTCTTGATTATATGTAGAAACTTGCTTTTTAATATTATCAGAATAAAAATGATAATCAAAAGCAACAAAAATACTAAAAACTAATAATATAGCAATTACAGTTAATTCTATTTTTCTTTTACTTATATATCTATGTTTCATACCTACCTATCCCCTTTTTTGCTGTTATTATAATGTATTAACAACACTTTTGCAACACAAAATGATAAATAAACGTAAATTATGTAAAAAATTGACATTCTTTACTCTATTTTATTAAAAATATATGAAAAATGAAGCGGTATTTTTCCTTTATTTATCCTTCAAATAATAATTTTATGTTTTTGGTTTGATAAAAATATTCTTCCAAGCAAAACTTCTGGTAAAGCTTAACTTAAATAATCAGTCACACCAACGTTCATAGATTTGTTTTGGATAAATATTATCTTTTTTATAAAATCGATCTCTATCTATAAAAACGGCAGGATACTTTTTAAAAAAAGGTGGTATTCGTTTTAAATTTAAAGTGTCCGCATCTTTATAAGTATCCAAAATTTTACAATTATCTCCACAACGTCCACCTATTAAAGTATCTGTAGTATAATATCCCAATCGATCCAACTCACTTTCCAAAAATTCTAAAATTTCTTTTCTAATATTAACCGGATATTCATTAATAGAACGTGTTAAATATTTTTGAACTTCCAATCCTGCAATTACTATTCTTTGCTTATTACGAATAAAATGTTCTTCTAAATTTTTTAAAATAATATATAAATTAGGACAAATCTCCTCTTCATAAGACCATTTTCTATGACTTAATTTAAATGCATAATCACCAATACGATAACAAAGAGCAGTAGAACCTCGTTCAATAAATTCACCATCCGTTCTTTTACTTAAAGATAAATATTTATCTACATATTTTCTTAAATCATTCCCTAAACCCACATTAAACAAATATTCAATATCATACCAATTATCCTTAAAATAAGATAAAAATTTTTTAAAATTATCCTGAATCTCTTGGGACAAATAATTGGTATAATCATAAAAAATACTATATTGCTTGGAAAAAGAAGTTTCAAAAAAACGATCAATATCTTTTATAAGTTCTTGTTCACAATTTAAATCATCATTCAACATCAGTTGACTAGCTAAATCATTATATGGATAGTGTTTAAAAATAATTAAAACGAGAAAACATAACTTTATCTTTATTTTTTAAAAAAAGAACAGCTAATTTAGATACAAGATCAAATGGCATATAACTAGGAAACAAAGTCATCTGTTCATTCTCTTGATATGTATACCCCGTTAAATACTTTAAAATATCCTCATAAACAAAAGAGATTTTTTCATAATGATTTTCAACTAAATCAATCATAAATTGGCCACGAATATGAAGATTTTTATGCAAGGCAAGCTTTTTAAAAAAATCTTCACATTCTTCTATATAAAGATATATATATTGCAATAAAAATTCTGGAATTTTATTATTTTTATCTAATAAATCATCTAAGTGATTAAAAATGTAAGATCTTCCCCAGCTGGTTTTATGTAAAATACTTGCTAATTCTTCTTCTTGAAAATAATTTATCAGATTATTATTATAATATTTGTGAGCTAAATACCAAACTTCCTCTTTAAAACTATCATTATCATAAATAATATTAAGACAAAATCTTGGACATGTATCTTTTAATGCTCCTAAAAATCCTTTTATAATCTGATTTTTACGCTCACTTTTTCGAACCAACTGAATAATATTTTCCTCATCATAAGATGTAAGTGAGAAAACAAAATCAACTTTTCCTTTCTCTAAATATTCTAGATGAGAAAAAGCCATAACATCACCTCTTAAACCTGTAAATTTATATTATCATAATCATTCAAATTCTGTAAATAAACAAAATTACCATAAATTGTCACAATTTATTTACGAACATTTGTTTATTTTTAAAGATTTTTAATATATAATAATATTGGTGATTTTTATGAACTTACAAGAAAAATTACAAATACTTGCTAATAGTGCAAAATATGATGCATCTTGTTCTTCTAGTGGAAGCTTGAAGCGAAGAACTGGAAAAATAGGTACTACAGCATTTTCAGGAATTTGCCACTCTTTCTCTAGTGATGGTCGGTGCATTTCTCTTTTAAAAATATTATTAACAAATTGTTGTATTTTTGATTGCAAATATTGTTTAAACCGAAAAAGTAATAATATTAAACGAGCAATATTTTCACCTGTAGAAATTTGTACAATTACCATGAACTTTTATAAAAGAAATTATATTGAAGGTTTATTTCTAAGCTCAGGAATCATTAAAAGTCCAGATTATACAATGAATTTGATGATAGAAACGATTGATTTATTACGACATAAATATCATTTTGGCGGATATATTCATGCTAAAGCTATACCGGGAACAAGCGATATTTTAATAAAAAAATTAGGCCATCTAGTAGATCGTTTAAGCGCTAATATTGAACTCCCAACTGCATCTAGTTTAAAACTTTTAGCTCCAAATAAAGAATTTAAAAAAGTGGATAGAATTATGAATTACGTTCACATGAATAAATCAAAAAAATTTGTACCTGCAGGACAAAGTACTCAAATGATTATTGGTGCAACTCAAGAAACCGATAAAGATATAATGGAACGAAGTGAGACATTGTATAAAAAATATGATTTAAAACGAGTATTTTATTCTGCTTACATTCCAGTAAATAAAGATAAACTTTTACCTAGTATTATAACTCCTCCTTTAAAACGTGAAAACCGTCTTTATCAAGCAGATTGGTTACTGAGATTTTATCATTTCACAGTAAGTGACATTTTAGATGAGCATCATCCAAATTTTAACATATTACTTGATCCTAAAACTGATTGGGCTTTAAAACATTTAAGTGAATTCCCTAAAGAAATCAATACATGCTCCTATAAAGACTTATTAAAAATTCCAGGCGTTGGTGTTACTTCCGCCAAGCGTATTTATTCCTCACGAAAATTATTTACTATTACTTTTAAAGATTTGAAAAATATGGGTGTGGTTTTAAAACGTGCAAAATACTTTATCACTTGTAATCATAAATATTTTATCAACCCTATTTTTTTTAATAAACAATTTATTGAAAGCAATTTGGTTTTAGAAGAAAAAGAATTAAATTCTCACAACAGAAAGCAACTTTCTTTATTCGAATGAAGCAAAATGATGTTACATATATTTATCAAAATACTTTTTCTTCATTACTTGCTTTAATAAAAATTCTTATTGATCATAAGATAAAACCTATGAATCTCAAAAATACTGATTATAACCCAACACTTTTAGACACAATCATTGAATTAGAACTAAAAGATGAAAAATCATTTCTATTTTGGCAAATTAAAACTAGCAAAAAAATTATAAATATAGCCTACTATGTATTTCTATCAAATGCCGATAATAAAGAATTAATTATTTATTATTTTTTATTAAATAGTTTAAAATACCAAGAAAAAATTATTCACATGCGTAACTTAAAATGTGTGGATAAAGCTTTAAAAATTAGTGCATACGTTTCTCATGAAAATCACAAATTTAAAGGATTTACTCGTTTTAAAGAATTACAAAATCATATTTTATATGCAACTATTTCTCCAGAAAATAATATTCTCCCCATTTTGTCTAAACACTTTCAAAATCGATTAAAAAATGAAAATTGGATTATAAAAGATGAAAAAAGACAAATAATAAGTATATATGATAAAAAGAACTTTTATTTAGTCAATGCATCTAATTTTTCTCTAAATGAGTTACAAGATTGTCAAGAAGAAAAACAAATTGCTGCTCTGTGGAAAAATTTTTATAAAACAATTAGTATTAAAGAACGAAAAAATGAACGTTGTCGTAATAATTTTATGCCCAAAAAATATTGGAAAAATATGTTAGAAATGAGTGATGAAATTGAAAAAGATAATAAGTAATATAGAGTTACAAGAACAACTAAAAAAAGCCATACATTTATTATGTGATACCGTAAAAACTACACTTGGCCCAATTGGTACTAACACCATTATTGATCACTCTACATTTAGTCCCTTTATAACAAACGATGGTGTAACCATAGCTAAAAATATTGAAAGTGAGGATAGTGTAATAAATACGATATTAGAACTCGCTAAAGAGGCCGCTATTAAAACGGATGAAACAGTAGGAGATGGAACAACGACCACATTAGTTTTATTAGAGGAAATCTTCTTAGAAGGACTTCAATACATTAATAAAGGAAAAAAAGCAATTCAATTGAAACAGGAATTGTTAGATGCACTTGAAAAAATCATCCCTATGATTATTAAAAAAAGTAAAAAACCAACCAAAACGGATTTAAAAAAAATTGCTAGTATTTCTGCCAACGATAAAGAAATTGGAGCAATTATTTGTGAAACTTATTCTAAGATGAAAAACAAACATGCTATTCGTCTAGTAGATGGAAAAAGCAATAACACGGAAATTCATATTTATAAAGGATATCAATTTGATACACAACTTGCATCTTTATATTTTTTAAAAGCTCAAAATTTAAAATTTGGACAATCCCATCTTTTATTAACAACAAAAGAATTAAATTATATAGAAGAAATTGCTCCAATATTAAATCATTGTATAGAAAAAAAGAAAAATCTATTTATCATTGCTAATAACTATAGCGAAGAATTTGTCAATACAACCTTATCATTTTATTTAGATAATAAAATCCCCATTGTATTATTTAAAAATCCGGAATTTGGAGATCATCAATTTGCATTCTTAAACGATTTATCCATACTTGCAAATTGTCAAATTTTAGAAAATTTAGAATTAGTTCAATTTAATCATTTAGGTAAAATTGAAGGAATTGAAATCACTAAAGATAAAACAACAATATCTTTTAAAAACAATCCTAAAATTCAGAAACATATTATGAATTTAAAAAATACAATTAAACAAAATTCCAACGAATTTGATGAAGATTTTTATCATAAACGAATCGCTATGTTTACAAATGGCCTAGCAGAAATTATTATTGGAGGACATACTGAAACAGAAATAAGAGAAAAGCACATGCGTATGACAGATGCATTATCTGCAATTGAAACGGCCAAAAAAGGAATAGTTCCTGGTGGAGGATTAATTTTCCTTGAACTGTCTCAGACAATTCCTATAAATACTGATGGAGAAAAAATTATTCAAAAAGCATTACAAAAACCTTTTATACAAATACTTGAAAATGCTGGAATTCAATATGAACCTATTCTAAAACAAATAAAAAAGAATAATTATCAAAAAATATTTAATATTATAGAAAATGTCTATCAAGATATTGAAAATACTTCTGTATTAGATCCTACCGAAGTTATTACAAATAGTTTAATAAATGCCACTTCTATTGCTAGCATGCTTTTAACAACCACAAATTTAGTAATCAATGAGTATCAGAATGAACTAAATAAACAAAATGAATTCAACGACTTATAATTCTTAGTAATATAATATATTGTAATGTTAGCTTTTAAATACTTATGAAATATTATTTAAAACTTAAACAAAAGGTATATTATTGGAAAAACTTTATTTTAAAGAGAATATGGAAAATATAAATTCTATTCCCATAAAAAATATGTAAAGTTTGTAATCTATTTCATTTATAATAAATTTACCTTTTTGCCCCTTCCACAATGATTATAAAATTCCTGCACTGAAATATGATATTTTGGTTTCTTATATTCATATAATACCAAGTTTTCAGAATCATATTGATTATTTAATTCATGATTAATAAATTTATCTTTGACATCTAATAATAAATCTCTCTCCTGATTATATTCATGAATACCTCTAAATCTTTCCCATGAATGCTCAAACCAACAATACTTATCATTCTTTTCATAAGTTAAGAATGTATGAGTTGGACATTTGTTACCATCATCATGTACTATAAAATAAGTTTTTATATTCCAATCATTACCCTTGAAATAATATCTTTCTAATTCTACTTGATCCCAACAAACACCAATTTTATTGTTTATTACTTCGTTTGGAGATTGTAGTACGTAATTATTTGAAAATAATTCATCAACAAGGTTATGTTTATGATTATTTTTATCTACCCAGCCATATTCAATATCCTTCATTAAATTCATAACCTCTAATTCAGTATAGTAATTCCAAATATTAAGATGTCCTTTAGCTTTTATTGGCATTTTTAATGGTACAATATTATCAAATAGCCAAGCATATCGGCCTTCTTCATATATACCACAAATATATTCTTGATAATTATTATTTCGTATATTTTCTACATAATCTTTTGTCATATAAATACAATCAACTAAATTACACTTGCAAATAATATTTCCAAAATTTAAAGATAGATTATCGACTAATTTCATCAATTCTTTATTTTCTTTCCACTCTTTCGGTATTTTAGTAACACTAGCATGGATATATAATTCTCCACGATAATTTGTTTTCCAATTTCGAGTTTCAATATATTTTTTCTTTTCTTTTACAAGAGTTGCATAAGGTTCAGTTAAACTTAATACTTTCATACTATCAATCCTTTTATAATAATTTTTGGTTAGTATGATGTATCAACTCGTCAATGCTAACCGCAGAAAATATTCCAAAACTTTCCAAATATAATTTTAAATCTAAATCAGAAATTTTTTGAAACCCTTTTACTAAAAGAGAATCATATAAATTTTTCCCTTCTTCTGTACTGCATAATATTTCGCCGGGCCAATCTAAAAAATTATCCCGTATTTTTTCACCATCTCGTTTTAAAAACTGAGAATATGTAATATCAATCAAAAAATATTGCATTTCGTTAAAATAATAATAACTTATTATAAATTCATGCTCATAAACATCTTCCCCAAATATTTCTTTCAAATTTATCACTTTATGTTGTATATGATTTTCATTTAATAAAACGCTTAAATTATTAGAGGCTAATTTACACAAACCAATATAATCAGAAAAATATAAATTTATTTCTGATTTTATAGTATCTATTACCATTTGAATCTTATCATTAATATCTAAATCTTTTCGTAAATTCAAAATTTGATTATAAAAATTTTGTAAATTATTCGCCATAGTTCACCCTTCTAAATTGATAAATTTTTATTATTTGACATTAATTGTAATTGAAATTCATCTCTTTGTATTTCTATGTTATCGATATAATAATGAAATATACCTAAATGTTGCCCACTATAATCTAATTTAAAATATCTCGAATCATTTTGTTTAAAAATCTCTACATAAGATAGGTGATCATGAACGACTAATTTAGATAAATTATCGTCCGATTTAATACTTATTAAATCTAAATAATGTTGAAAAATTAAATTACTATATTCATTTTCTAAGTAATCAATATTTTTAATAATATATTCAATAGTATCTAAATTCTCTATATTATAAATATGTTTTAAAGTTTGACGAGATGATATAGTTAATTGATTATAATAAGTTTGAATAGGAATTACAATTATTTTAAGATGAAATAAATGTGCCAGTTTTTCTGCTTCTTTTTTTTCTTCTAAAGTAGCGGAGTCAAATAAGACGACTCCTAACATGTTTGTATTTTTTACATCTAAAGTGATATCACTATAAACCGTTTTAATTTTTTGACTTATAAAATCTTTATTTTCCTTTAAATTTTGTTTAATTAAATCCATCTCGATTTGTCGTGGCAATAAAGTACAACTTACATATTTCTTATTATATATTTTTTTCCCATTTGAAAGAGTAGAGGTATAAAAATATTGATTAGAAATATTACTATCGGATTCAGCATATACAGTATGACTATCTGTACTACTAGCAGAAATAAAATTATTTTCATCTACATTACATATAATTCCATAAGGAATTTTATTAAAAGTGCCCATATGTTTATCTGTAATTAAAGACGCTGAAAAAAAATGATAATTAGAAAAGATTGTATCATCAATTTTTCTAGTTGGACAAATAATTACAAACTTAAAAGGCTCCCCCAATTTAAAATCATCAACCGGCGTCAATTCATATTGCCAAACTTTTGCAAAATAAGGTCTAAGCTTATTTTCAAAATTTTTTAATTCTTCATAAGATGAAAAGACTTTTTGTTCTAATTGAAAATATATTTTTTTTATTTCAATATACTCAGATCTTGTAAACAAACTTCGATATTGATTTAATAAATTATCAATATTTTCTTTTATATTAATTATAATGGGTTGATAATTCATACTTTTCACTATCCTTTATTAAATAATGCATAACTTTTGTTTGATTTACATACTTAGCAAAATGAAGTAAAGATTTAGAAACTTCTAAATTTAATCGATCTAAATTGATATTTTCTAAAGGAAGCCTCACTCTATCTAAGATATCAGCATCTTTTAATATTTTTAATAATAACAAATTTTGCGAAAGATCTGTAGAATCACTTTTTTCAAAAATAGACTGATCATACAAAGATTCAGTATGTCCTAAAATTAATGATTGTAACAACAATAAATTTTTTTGATTTTGATAAAAAAGTTGATTCGTTATAACTGTTTCCGCCAAAATCGAACTTACATAGGAATGATTTTCATCTTCTCCATCACTAATTCTACCGATATCATGCAAAAATGAAGCATCTAATAATATCTTCTTTTCGGAAATAGAAATGTTATAAAAACTAGCAATTACCATCGCAAATAAGGAAGTATTTAATGCATGAATAATATTATGGTACATAAATTTTGGAAAAATCCTTTGATCAATTAAATTTAAATTTTGTTCAATAAATTGTGTTATATGTTCTTTTTCCATAATATTATTTATTACATTTTGTGAAATTTGTGGAACAACACTTGGTACTTTTTCCATTTTATCAGTCCTTAAAGTCATTATAAATTATTTAAAATAGTTAGTCAAATTTAAAAAATTCATATTAAAAAATATGAATTTAATTTATAAATTCTTTTAAATTCTCTAAAATATCACAATATCGTTTTGAAACTTCCCCTAGAGATTCTAATTTATTATAAAAAAGTTCATCATCTCCAGTATGAGAAGCCCTTATTAAATTTTTTCTCCTAGCTACATAATTTTTAGTCATTAAATAATTCCCTGTAATATACATTGCATTATGAGTTAAAATAAATTCAATAACTCTTAATAATTTTTCAATATTTCTTGTTAACATTTTAAAACAATCGGTATAAAATATTTCACTTTTTTTCTCTTGAATATCTTTTAAAAAATTTAATAAAGAATCATTAAAATTTTCATCAATTCCACTTTCATAATTTGTTTTCATTTTTTCATTTGACTGAATGTTATCAAGTTCAACTAATTCATAAACTTCCAAATCTCGAAATTCACAATATTCATGTTCTAAATCTTTTTCATTACATTTTGATAGTTCAAATAATGCCTTATAGGCAACAGGATATTTTGCTAATAAATCTCTATAAAAATCATGTTCTAAATGAATCGTAGAAGCAATCTCTTCTAAATTTAATTTTGAAAAATATTGAATTGCTTCATTAGTAATTATTTTAATCGATGCATCTTTCAAATAATACATTGAACCATAAGCCTGATAACTTTTGCTGCTTACTCCCTCTAACAAACTATTCCTAATAGCAACAACAACCATATTGGCAATCAATTTATTATCTGTATCATAAAAAGTTCCTTCCTCACTACCAATAACTAAAAGGGTATCTCGAAACTCTATATCGTTCCAATTTGCAATAATCGAATACAATTGTTCTTTAACATTTTCAATAATGGAATACATAGCTTGATTAGATATTTTAAATTTCTGTAACTGTTTTTTTAGAATAGTCCAAGTATACTCTTCTACAACATCTTTAGTCATATCTAAACCACCTTAAAATTTTATAAAAACTCGCTTATATGCGAGTTTAAATCTCCTTGGGGCGAAATGTGGGGATCGAACCCACGCATACCGGAGCCACAATCCGGCGTGTTAACCACTTCACCAATTCCGCCATAGACAGTTATAGAATAACAAATAATTGAATAAAATGCAAGACTATATTATAATTAAATATAGGATGTGAATAATATGGAAATTACCAATTTTTTTAAACATATTTATGATGAATTAATAGATTTTTTAGGAGATATAAAATTATTTTTTACTGATATTTTTTCAAGTATACATCACTTTTTAAACAAATTTATGTCTGATGGTGTAATTACAGTATTTGCCATAGCAATCATCGCTTTTCTAGTAATTTTAATTTTTAGATCAATTTCCGACAGAGATTAAAAAAGCGTCTATTTAAGACGCATTTTTTTATTTTACATATTCATTTAAATTTTTTATTCTAAACATAAGTTCTGGCATTTCACTTGTAGAAACAAAACCACTACGAGCATTCAGAACATCAGGAATTCGATTTACGATATCTGCACAAGTAAGTTCTACAGTACATGGCTTATTGATAATCATCGTTGTATCTGGTTCTCCTAAAATTGACCATTCATTAACATCATATTCCTCTTTGCTATAAACCTTACCAATACATTCTGCTTCAATAGTGATTCCTTCATCTGTTTTAGCTGTGACAACGGCACTCATACCTGTAGCATCTCCTGCTTTAATAGTCATATCTAAAGTTGAAGAATAAATATCTTCGTTGTGTTGCATCGGAACACATTTTTGCTCAATACTTACCAAATGCAAACCTAATTTATCAACCAACCAACCCGCAACATTCCACATATAACTTGGCAAATATTCACGATTTTGTATTAATTTTTCTCTTTCCTCATTACTGATTCGATCTACACTAGCAACCTCTTTATCAAATTCATCCAAAGAAAGTCCTGCTCCATGAGCTTTGGCTAAAGCAATACCATAGTCTTCTACATTGTAAGAACTACTACCTTTAATTTTTGTAATTTTATGAGTAGAAGCCGCTAAGTTACTAATCAAATTCCCCCAAAAAATATCTTGATATCCTGACCCAGTAATTGTAACATTATTCGCTTTAGCCAAACGATCTAATTCTGTAAATAATTTAGGATTTGAATTACTAGCAAAAAAAGCCTCTTCACAAGTAGTTATTACATTCACTCCACAAGACACACAAGCTCTTAAAACATTTTCCAAATCATTTAATAAACTCATAGTAGTAACAATAGCGATATCAGGTTTTTCTTCCGCTAAACGTTTGGTCAAAAATTGAATATCTTCTACATTTATATTTTTATTTTCAGTTTCCATAATCGTTCCAATATCCATACCAATAATGTCTTCATTAATATCAAAGGCTAAAATAATATCACAGCCTTTTTCCATTGCATAACGCATAGTTAATTTACTCATTTTTCCACAACCAATTTGTGCTACTTTAATTTTTCTATCCATCTAAATCTCTCCCTTTTTAATTAATTTCTTCTAAATTAACATTTTCTTCTTTAATTAAATCTGCAAATTCTATTTTAAAGCGTTCAATTTCTTTTTTCTTTGCATCCTCATATATATTTTTCGCATTACATATTGCTTTATACACATGTTTTATTTTAACTTCAGATTCATTATCAAAAAGTGCATAAGTAAAAGCATTAGCGAGTATAGTTAAACAAATATCTGGATAACGACTTGCAATTTCATAAACCCTCTTATACTCATCTGTCATTTCTACAATAAAAGTCATAATTTTTTGTTTAATAAATTCGGTATAATTTAATTTTACTCCAATTTGTTTTTCTAGCTTAGGATAAGTTCCCATTAAAATTTTAACGACCGTTGGTTTATCTGCTTCCAAAACATCTATTTTTTGAAAACGACGTAAAAAAGCACGATCTCTTAAAATATATTGTTCATACTCTTCTGTTGTCGTAGCACCAATCATTTTTATAGATCCACGATCTAAACCAGATTTAAGCATATTGGCAAAATCAACTCCACCATTTTCGGTATTATGTACAAGAACATGTGTTTCATCAATAAATAAAATCGTTTTATCACAAGCATCTAATTCTTTTACTAATAAATCTATACGATTTTCCATTTGACCTTCACTCATACTAGAACCAAATAAGCTTGTAATATTAATTTTGATTAAATGCCATCCTAAAAGAGCATTTGGAACTAACCCTTTTTGAATACGATACGCTAAACCTTCTACAATCGCTGTTTTACCTATCCCAGGTTTACCAACCAATAGGGCACTTTTTTCTGGTGTCAAAAGAGTCAAAATACATTGTTTTATTTCTTCTTCCCGAGCAATCGCTGGATCTGTAATAAACTCTTTTTTAGTAAAATCTTCTCCATAACGATCTAACATACTTATTTTTGTATTATTCATTTATGTCACCACTTTTATTATATAGCATACCCCAAAAAAGAAAAAGCAAAACCCACTTTTTCTTTACATTTCTTCATTTAAATAAGGTAAACAATAAGATGGCACATCATAACCTTGATAATTTAATTCCTCACATATATCTTCTAAATCATAATCTTCCAAATCAGAAATATGATTTAATTTATCTTCATTAGCTCGCAATTGATTATAAACTTCACTACTGACATAAACTGTTAAATGTACATCATAATTATACATTTGAATTTTTTTATTTTTTAAATCATTTAAGAATTGTTTAAAATTATTATTATAATTAAATTTGGTAATATCATAATACCTGGTTATAATCTCAAAATCTCGATAGATAGTATTATCATCATAGAAATAATAATCAGCAAAATTAGAATTAAATTTATATTCCAAACGAATTGTATCTCCAAGAGTATCATCTATTTTATAGTTATTGCCAAAATTATGTAAAACTAAATTATCTTTCATATGATATTCAAAAGTTTTTGTTTCTAAATTATTATCATTTTCACTTTCATATACTAACTCAGTTTTAGCAACTTCTATTGTCGCTATACCAATACCTATACCCAGTACAATTAAACTCGAAAGTGTAATGATTAATAAAGGTAACAAATGATTTTTACGGTTAAATATAAAATTAAACAATACTATGAATACACATATTCCAAGAATTAGTAAAGCTAATATGCTAAGATAAAAACCAATATATGTTACTCCCATAACTAATAAATAAATAGATATGCCTACTGCTGCTGTCATTCCAATTATATACAAAATAACTAACATCAAAATAAAAAATGCAAAACATTTTATAAATATTAAACAAATAGTTACTAAAGTATCAATTATTCCTAAACTTTCGTGATTTTTGATTTTCTTGTTTATTTTAGTTTCATTCTTACTTTCTTTTATATCATTTTTTTTCTTAGAAGTATTACCTTTTATCTCCTGCGTTTCAAAAAAATCAGAATTAATATAGCGATTCTCAAATATTTTTATAAATAAGATAACCGCAAAAATTAAATAAACCATCTCTATTAAAAATTTGCCAATACCACTAATGATTCTGTAAAAAGATACACCACCAATACTTGTGCATAAATCATATAACAAATTTTTACCTAAAAAAATAATTATTTCAAAAGGAATTTTACAAAGGATCAATATTAAAAAAATTCCTATTATTTCAAACATAAAACGTAATATCTCTTTTGCACTTTTATGAGAAAAAGCATAAATTATTTTTTCAATTACTTTAATGCAGCGATCAACAAAATTATTAATAATATCGCCATTCTTTTCATGATTATTTTTGATTTTATATGCACTTAACAATTCTTCTGTAATTTCATTAATATTACCTAATTGCTTAACTGCTTCTTCCTCACTCATTCCTTGATTTACTTTTTCATCGATAAATCCTTCATAATCTTTTAAAATATCTTCTACTTCACTTTCTTCCAAAATATCAATTTTCTTTTTTAATTTTTTTAAAAATTCTTCCTTTGTCATTGTTTATCACTCCCATTAATAAAATCATTCACACTTTTGGCAAAACTGATCCATTCTTTTATTTGTTCCTTTTTTCTTTTCTTCCCGGCAACTGTTATATGATAATATTTGCGAGGTGGACCTTCTTTTGATTCTTCTAAATAGGTTTCAAAAAAGCCTTCATTTGTCAAACGTTTTAATATTGGATATATTGTTCCTTCATTGACATTTACTACGTTACTAACAGCTTCTACTAGTTCATAACCATACATATCTTTTTTTTCAACCATTAAAAGTACTAATAGTTCTAGTACTCCTTTTTTAAACTGTGTGTTAATAAGTATCACCTCTTGTCATCATATTACATCCGGTACTATGTATTGTCAAGTACTAAATAAAATAAAGTAATAAAAAACAGCACATAATATGCTGTTTACTCAGTACGTAAAGCGATAACTGGATCTTTTTTACTAGCTAATTTGGCTGGTATCGCTCCTCCAATTAAAGTTAAAATTAAACTAATAATAATTAAAATAATAGCATGCAAAGGATTTAAAACGGCAACATTTTCTAAATCCGTTAAATTATAAAGAATGATATTAGCTGGAATCAAAAGCAACCTTGCAATAACAATCCCAAGTAAACCAGAGGCTAAACCAATAATAAACGTCTCTGCATTAAATACACGTGAAATATCTTTTTTACGCGCCCCTAAACTACGCAATATACCAATTTCTTTCGTTCTTTCTAATACAGAAATATACATGATAATTCCTATCATAATAGATGAAACAATTAAACTAATAGCACTAAACGCTACTAAAACTATTGTAATAGCATCCATAATACTTCCTGATAAAGAAGAAATAATTTCAGCTTGATCAGTATAAACCACTTGATCATCAACATCTTTTCCTTCATTATATTTATCTAAATATTCGATCAATTCATCTTTAGCATTAAAATCTCTAGGATACACTTGAATAATATAAGGAACCGAATCATCTCCTAAGTAAGCTAACGTTTGTTCTTTGGCATATTTTCCCTCTTCTGTACTTAAATCAAAAGTTTCTCCGCTTAAAACATTATAATCAACATTTTTTTGAGCTTTTACAATAGCTGAATTTTGGTTTATTTCAATAATATAGTCCAATAATTTTTCAGTATAAGTTAAACCGGATTTTTGAACATAATTGGGATAATCATCTTTTAAACGAACTACTCCTACTACTTTTAAAGTCATAGCACTTTTAGAATTATATAAATCATCTAAATCAGTATTTACAGTATAATAATTACCTACTTTTTGATAATAATCATCATTTAAAATAAGTTTTAATTCACTATTTAAGATATCATCAAAAGAAATATTTTCTTTTGTAGCATCAAGTCCTAAATTCGTTAAAATATCTTCTGTAACATGATTTTTACTATCCACTATCAAAACTAATTCATCTTTCTCTTTGGCTTCACGACCTGCTAATATATCATATTTTTCTTCAATAACACTTTTTTTATCTTCACTTAAAGTTTTCGGAATGCTACTCATATTTTCTGAACTTACTACTTTAACTTTACCATCGATTTTATTTAACAAATTTAAACCAGTATAACGATAAGAAGATATACCACTAACTATATCAGGATTCGCATTTTCAATATAATTGATATATTCTTTAGTAATATTATTACGGTGAGTATAAGTATCTTCCATCGTCTTTTCCGGAATAATGTAATCAATATTAGGATAATCTTCCTCCGTAGTTTTTACTTCATTTTGCATTTCATTCATCGTTTCTTCATCTAAATTCATGGCTTGTTCACTAATAATTATAGGCATAGAAGATAATGTATTTCTTTCAAAAATATCAATTTGTTTGTCAAAACCATTCGATAAAGATAAAATAAGAGCAATTCCAATTATACCAATACTTGAAGCAAAAGAAGTAAGTAATGTTCTACCTTTTTTTGTTTTAATATTATTTAAACTTAACTTAAGTGCTGATAAAAATCCCATAGATGTACGTTTAATTTTATACTCTTTATCTTCTTTTTCAGTTTCTAAAATAGGATTGGAATCTCTTAAGATTATTCCATCTCTCATATCTATAATTCGATTTGCATACTCTTGAGCCAAATCTGGATTGTGTGTAACCATAATAACTAGTTTATCACGTGCAATTTCTTTTATAAGTTCCATAATTTGAACACTTGTTTTTGTATCCAACGCTCCAGTAGGTTCATCAGCTAGTATAATATCAGGATCATTTGCCAAGGCTCTTGCAATAGCAACTCTTTGCATTTGACCACCACTTAATTGATTTGGTTTTTTATGGATATGTTCTTTTAAACCTACACGTTCTAAAGCTTTTTTAGCTTTTTTACGTCTATTTTTACTAGAAATCCCACTTAACGTCATACCCATTTCTACATTATCTAAAATACTGATATGACTAATTAAATTATAACTTTGAAAAATAAACCCAATACAATTATTTCGATATGCATCCCAATCATTATCTTTAAATTTTTTTGTACTGCGATTATTAATAATTAAATCACCTTTATCGTAACGATCCAACCCACCTATTATATTTAAAAGCGTCGTTTTCCCACTACCACTAGGCCCTAAAATAGCAACAAATTCATTTTTACGAAATTGTAAATCTATATCCTTTAAAGCAACTTGGGTAAAATCACCTGTCGTATAACTTTTATTAATTTTTTTTAATTTTAACATATTTTATTCCTTCCTAAATTCCAAATCAAGCCTTATTATATCGCAAAAGTTAAACAATTCAAATTACAATTATTAAAAATTATGATAAAAGTCTTGAAATTTTGCATATAAAAATGAATTATTACTTTAGTATATTATAATTTTAGTTATCTAAACTCTATTTTTATTTAAAAGTTTTTACATTGTATCTTATTAATAGCGCTTATTAAAAATTGTTTTGATATACGAACATCTTTTATATTGAATGAAAATAATTTCTATACATCTTCCTTTTTTTTATTTTTATTTAAACTTTTACTATAATCATTATTGATATTCTGTTGCTGTAAAACTTTTAATTCTCTTTTTGCCTTTATCAATTCTTTTTTAAAATATTTTATTTCTTGTCGACAATATTTTATCATCCATACTAATTGTTCTTCTCTAGTTAAAGGCTCAATCTTACTCATACAAACAAGTTCCTCCATAGTGAATACCACTGTTCTATGGTTATTTAATACTTATTATATCCTATGTATAAAAATATATAAAGATTTATTTTAAATAAACATCTTTTTTTCTAAATTAATTAAACAAATATAATTAAAAAAAACTCCATAATAAAGAGTTTAATTTTTTAAATTGACTATTTAAAAGGAATACGTACAAGATGCAATGAGGCATTATCATAACATCCTTCGTAATTAAGTTTTCCATCAAAATTTAAAGAATATTGATTAACTAAATTACTTCCAAAAACAACATAACCTTTATCAATATAATATTCATAATCATCCATATTATACACTTCTACATTTTTTTCTCCATTTGTTAAAACTAAAGAAGAAACACATCGTAATTCTGAAGTACCATAATAAGAAGAATGACCATTTTCTTGATTTTGTAGATTATTTGGATTAGCAAAAACAACATCGTTATTGCTATTTAAATTTACTATATCTCCAATACTTATAATATCCTTATAATATTTTTCTTCATTAGGAGAAACCATCAATTTTTCTTTTACCTTCAATAATTGAGCATAAGAATTTAGATAAGCAATCATTTCTTGAAAATCTGTAAAATGTGTAATATTATTTCTAAAAGGATCAGTACGCCATTCCCCCTCTTTTTTATATTCTACATAACCTAGAATGTCAGAATCCATACCTGGACTAAAACTATCTCCTATAACTAAATGTTGAACATTTTTAAGACTTTGAATCGATTTCGTATTATTTATATTTAGTCTACCTATATTCACAGAAGAAACATCTGGCATCGAAAAACTAGTATTACTAGTAATATCTACATGATTAAAATAACATTCGAGTTTCTTATTGTCAGAATTAATTTTAATATTCCCTAATTCTCCATTTATATCCCTATCATAATTTTTATAAGGAGAAAACAAAAACATTTCAGTTTCTTCATTTAATTTGACATTTAAATCAATTGGTTTAGAAATGCCATCTATTGTTAAATCGAGTAAAGTAGTTGGAATTTTTCCTAATAAAGTTAATTCATCATTAGTGATTCCAGAATAATTCTGTTTATTAATTTGCCAAATCTCAAATGACTTCATCTCAACTTTATCTTGAACTAAAATCTCTAGTAGTGTTTTTAAATGACTTTGATTTTCAATTTCTTCATACCAATCCACACAAGTATTTTTTGAAACACAATTTTTCATCAATTCCGTAGCTACTTCCAAAGAGGTATTATAAAAATATAATTCATTAAAAGTATAATTAAATATTGATGGTGGAAGTGTTCCTTCATAATTTTTTAATGATAACGCTAACTCTTTTATATTAGAAAGATTTACTTTAGAAAAATCAAATCTATCATCCACATTACAAATATATAATCTGGTAATATTATTATTTTCCAATAAAATATTTAAATTGGTATAAAAATCTGTCGATAATTCTTTTTTTCCTTCATAATCATTCTTATTGTAAATACATACATTATAATCAGAAAAAGAATAATCTACATACATACCTTCATTTTCGCCAATTTTAGCTGCAAAATTTTCCCATTTTTCTCTTGTAAATAAATCATTAGCTATTTCTTTTCCAATATCTATACTATTTTTTACATCATTATTCATAGCATAACAGTTTTGTCCATTACACCCCAAAACACTTACACCTAAAGTTAATGTTAACATGGTAATATAGCGTTTAATTTGATGAATATCTTTTATTCTTCTAATATTTTTTATTTTCATAAAAAAACCTCCAGATAAAACTATATTCTATAAAAACAAATAAAAGTTGTCAACTTTTGATAACATAAAAAAACTCTCTTCAAGAAAGAGAAATAAATTCATAATGGCTCCTGATGTAGAGCTTGTAGTCTTGAATTATTTTTAACTTTAAAAATCTTTTTTATCTTTCGTAATCATCATAACTTTATTCAAATTGAATTGTACTAATTAAATTACTTAAATCCTCATCAGAATAACCATTACTCCAAATGTGAATCGTATAAGTTTCATTGTTATAATCAATATAAGCAATTTTATCACCATTTGTTTCTAAAATATATCCTTCATAATCACCATTTATTAAAGTTACTTTTTGAACATTGGTAATTATTAGCGTTAAAGCACTATATAAAATATGTGCTCTTTTAATAGTATGAAAACTACTAAAAATACTTACTTTGTTATTTACATTTTGAACTAAATATTGATATAAGTCATAATCGGTTTTGATATTATTTTTTTCTAAATCCTTTGTTAAATTATAAAAAAGATTTGAAACTTCAGCATTTTCTTTTACATAGGTAAGATAATAATCTTTTGGTTCCTTATTAAAGGAAACGCGCATATCACTATTTTTTATAGTATACATAGGAGATTTTTGGCCTTCATATGCAAAAGGTTCAAAATCATTTCTTAGTTTCATATCTTCATAAGTAAAATAATCTTCTATAATTTCATTCGTTTTTTGAATTTCTAAGGTTTTTGGATTCTTAAAAACTAATATTGCTTCTTTAAAAGAATCAGGAACTTTTGGAATTGAATTTATTAAAATAATCTTTGCACCAAAATAAATAATAACGAACACTAGAAGGATAACAAATATAATCATCATTTTTTTATTTTTTTTCATTTACTGCCTACTTTCTATTCTTAATATACTTTAATTAAAAAAAGAAAACAAGAATTATCATATTAAAAGTAAATATACATTAAAACAAAAAAACTCCCTAACTAGGGAGTTAAATTCATAATGGCGCCCGATGTAGGACTCGAACCTACGACCTAACGGTTAACAGCCGTGCGCTCTACCGACTGAGCTAATCGGGCACAATATAAATAAATTATATATTATAATTATAAACAATGTCAACCATTTTATACCAATTTTTTAATTTATTTTTTAACATAGGATAATTCCCCAAACAAGTTACTAAAAAAAACATACTATAACTTAAGGTGAATAAACTATGTTTTTATTATTAAATTCTATTGTAGCTAGTATTGATGGCTTTGTAATTGGTATAAGTTTAAAAATTACAAAAACTAAACTGTCTTGGAAAAATAATCTAATCATTTTTTTAACAAATTTTTTTATTTATTTTACAATAATTTCATGCTACTATTTTTTTAACTTTCATTTTATGACTACCTATATAACAACCTTTTTTTATCTCATTTTAGCTTGGTCTTCTTACCACAATAAGCAAAATGAAACCTATAATCATAAATTAAGTATAAAAAATTCTATATTTATTGCTACTGCTCATTCGTTAGATGGTGGAGTGATTTCTCTAAATTTTGTGTATGACTACCCACTCATCATAATTATTTTAATGTTCAGCTTTATAGCTTTTGCTCTACTACTAATAGGCTATTATTTTGCAAATATATTCAATTCTTTAAAATACACTAATATTTGGTGCTCTGTTTTTTTCATCATTCTGGCGATTTGGAATTTATTTTTTTAATGTCTTGTTCATAAGTATCTAAAAGATGTAATAACTCTTTTTGTGTTTTACAAGAACATACTTGTAATTTCATTTCTTTTGCTTTTGGCATACCTTTCAAATAATATAAAATATTGGTTCGAATTTCTAAAAGGGCAATTCTTTCATTTTTATCTTGTGATAAAATAAGAAAATGACGTCGCATCATAGCTATTTTTTCTAAATCAGATACTGGAGGTAAAAGAATTCCTGTTTGTAAATAATGTACACAATCTCGAATTAACCAAGGATTCCCCAAAATTCCTCTTCCAATCATGACTGCATCACAACGGGTTTCTTCAAGCATTTTTTTCGCTAAAATAGGACTTGTAACATCACCATTTCCAATAACTGGAATATGTACATTTTTTTTAACCTGTTTTATGATATTCCAATCTGCTTTACCGCTATATCCCTGACTACGTGTGCGAGCATGCACAGTAATTGCACTTGCTCCAGCACTTTCAATTACTTTGGCTACTTCTATAGCATTAATAGAAGACTCATCCCATCCGCTACGAATTTTAACAGTTACGGGAACTTTTACCGCTTTAACCACTGAAGAAACAATTTCTTTTATTTTTTCAGGATTTTTTAAAAGAGCACTACCAGCTTGATTTTTTAAAGCAACTTTTGGAACAGGACACCCCATATTAATATCAATAATATCTGGATGCATACACTCCTCCACAATTTTTGCTGCAGCAACAAAACTTTTTACATCGCTGCCAAATATTTGTTGTGCTATTGGTCTTTCGGCATCATCCATCTTTAACATTTCAAAAGTTTTTTGACTATCGTAAACTAAAGCCTTATCACTCACCATTTCTGCAAAAATTAATCCCGCTCCCATCTCTTTAATAATTTTACGAAAACTAGTATTCGAAAAACCAGCCATAGGAGCCATAACAATTTTATTCTTAATTTCAACATTACCTATTGTCCAAGTCAATAAAATCACCTACTTTATCTATTTTATATAAAATATATTTATATCAAATAATTAAATCAACTTCATCTCCATTTTTTAAACCCGCAGCATTAGCATCATCTGTATCTAAATGTAACTCATAAAAACCATTTTTACTAATCTTTATTTTAGCATCTAAAAGACAGGCTTTATCTCCAGATATACCAATTTTTACTGTATCATTATCTTTTACTCCATATATATTTACATCCTGTTGATTCATATGAACATGACGATTGGCAATAATACAACAATTCTTTAATGTTATCTCTCCAATATCGCCAACAATAGTCACTTCTTCACTAGATTCCAAATCTCCACTTTTCCTTACCGGAGGATTGATACCCAACTTAATTGCATCAGAACGAGTTACTTCCACTTGATTATATTTACGAAAAGGCCCGACAACTCGAACATTAGGTATCTCTCCTTTTAAAGTTCTAAGCGTTACTACTTGATTACTAGCAAACTCTCCTAATTGATGCAAATCATTTCTTTTAGATAAAGAAACTGAAAACAACTGATTATATATCTCTTCTGTTAAATGAACATGATGATTACTTACTCCAACACTAACTTTATATTTCATAAATCTCACCTTTCATTGTATTTTATCATAAATTTAACTCATAATAAATTACAGGAGGCATGAAAAATGAAAAATAAAAATTGTAACGATTGCAAAGACTCGAAACAAGGAAGAGCATACTTTGATGAAGAAACAGGTTTATTGTGTGCAAAAATTGAAGAAAAATATGAAAAGCCAAAAGATAAAATCACACTAATTCCCTTTATTTGTACAACCTGTGGTACAGTAAATTGGAAATGTGTAAAACCAGAAGAAAAAAACAATTAAATACCACCTAATTTAGGTGGTATTTAATTACTACTAAAAGTAACTTCTTCTGTTATATTTTGTGGCTCTTCACTAATTATCATAGTATCTTTATCCATATGAAAAATATTTCTTACAGCATTCGATTCTTTATCATGAACAGTAATTCGGTAATAATCCTCTTCCTCACTAAATTCCACTGTACTCTCATCAGAAGAATATAATGAATTTGCTATTTCATATGCCTCATCATATTTAGTATCTGTACTTTCACTTTCTTCTGTAGGGGGTATTTCTTCTATAGGAGAATCCTGTTTTTCTTTTATAATGATATACGTTATTATTCCCATAACACATAATACTAATATTATAACAATTATTAATCCTTTTTTATTTTTCATTTTAATCATCCTTAATTTAAAATGTTTATTATTTAAAATATTATTTTTTATTTATTCATTAAAATAAATATTTTTATAACCAATTAAACGTAATGTTAAGATTCGCTGATCGATTTCCAGCATAATCTACTGTATAAATTTGAGAACGTATTATAGAGTATTCATTACATTGTGTAGTAACTAAATTCCAAGAACAAATCATATCATCACATATACGCTCCTTTATTTCAGTACATGAACTATTATCTTTATATGTATAAGTATAATATATATACTTAAGTCCAGAAGTCCCTGATTCACTATTGGAATCTGCATCAGAAGGTGAATACCTCATGTATAAAGCTGCATCTTTATTTGAATCCTGCCTATACGCTGTAACCGCACAAGAATAATCAGTAGTTTTTTTGTCTGAAGAACAATTATGACTGACACTACTTACATTTATATCAGGACTGACCTTACTCAACACAGGAGTATATGGTTTTAAATTATCAAAATTCGTATAACATTTAGCTTCAAAACCATTACCAACTCCATCATATCCTTTTGCAGCTAATTGATAATAGTT